>NZ_CP162138.1 GCF_040833995.1 Leptospira sp. WS58.C1 | reverse complement strand
TCTGTTCCCTTGTATCTCAATTGTCGGATGTCCGACATCCCGTCCTTTACTTCTTCCTTTGGAAATCGAAAGAATATGGAGGGAATTTAAACAAAAATAAAAATTAAAAAGTCAACTTCGGGCCCGAAGCCAACGCTATATTTCCATATAAGAAGAAGGGGAGAAGCATTCAAACTAATTCTTAAATTTTCAAAAAAATGCAGAAAAATCGGATGCGAATGTCGGACGTCCGACATTCGAAAGAAAGTCCAGGTACATGGTTGACACCATGCTTAATTTTAAACATTTTCCCTTCTATGCTATCCGCTCCGGAAGAATTTATTTGGGGGAGTCCAGATCCTAAAGAACTTAGGATATTATTACCACTTGCCTTTCCGGAATGTTTAAGATTAATTGAAGGCAAGGCTGGGCTTGTCGCTCTGGTCTCAGAATCGGACCCTTCCTCCTTGGAGGAGGCAGCTTCCTGGGGGTACGGAGAAGAAGGATTTTTCTATCCCTTCCTAACAAAGGGATCCCAAATCCGCAGCCGTTTAGAGGACAGCAAAACTCCATTCTTTTTGCCTAGAACGAAAGAATTGGAATTATTCCGGGATGACTCTCTGGGATGCCTGCTGTCCCCAGTTTTACTGAATGGCAGAATGTTTGGATTCTTCCTAATGGAACTTCCAAACGAAGCAGAAGAAAAACAAATTTTACTCGTACATTTACTTTGCCAGAAGGTGGCTGGACTCTTCAAAAAAGACTCCGGACCTTCTTCTTTTTATAAAACTTTCGAGGACCTGGGCCCGGATCCTCTGGGGGAGTTACTTTTCCGATTGGGAAATGGAAAAGGATCCCAACTCGAAAAATTCAAAGAATCTCGGACTATCTGTATTTCCGGCCCTGCTTCTTCTGGAAAAAAAACCTTAGCAAAATGGATCCAAAAAAGGGAATTTCCCGGTCGGCCAATTTTGACGGTTTCGATCCTCCCGGAACAAGCATCGAAGTTGGAAAAGGCTCTGATCGATTGGGAAAAAATGGCCGAGTCTGGGACCCTAATTTTAGAAAATTCGGAGAATTATTCTTTGGCCCAGCAAAGAATCCTGTTCGAATATTCTCAGAGAAAGTCCGGAAAATCCCGTCTTATATTTTTAGAAAACTCAAACAAAAAATCAATAGAAGAGTTTTTATATTTTCGTTCTCTTTTGGCCGAAAATAGGTTAGAATTGCCCGCTTGGAAAGATTGGGCAAAATCGGATAAAATAGCTGCGGTTGGTCCAATTTTCCATGAGGTCTGTGAGCTGCATGGTCGCCCTGATTTGGCGCTCTCCGAAGAGGCAATCGTTTCTTTAGTGGAAGGAGTTTCCTGTCAAAGTTTAGAGGATCTCCGAAATGCGATCGAAGAAGCTGTTTTAAATTCCGGCTCGGGAGAGATCCGAAATTCCGATCTGAAAAAAGAAGGTTCGAAAGGGATTTCTCTTCCGGATCCGGAGGACTTGGATTTGCGAAAAGCTGTGGAAGCCGTGGAACGCCAAAAAATTCTTTTGGCGGATAAATTATTCGGCGGAAATCAAATACGAATGGCAAAGGCGCTTGGGATTTCCAGGGGATCTTTGCAATATAAATTAAAAAACCTGGGTTTGGGTTAAAATTTTGGAATTAGATTCCTTATACGAAGAAAGAAAAACTCCTGCCGGATTTTTAGTAAAAGTCCGCTTGGGAAAAATGACGTACGTAGTTTTTACCTCCCGGGGCCCTGAGGTCCCAAAAGGAGCCAAAAACCAGTCCATCGTAGTTCCGGTGCCGAGGATCGTATTTTTAGGGGAGGATTTTGACCTTTCCCATTTTAGGTTAGGGGAACTAAGTTTCGTAAACGTAAAGCAGGGAAAGCTTGTGATCCCATACCAACATTCCAGTTCCGGAAACGAGGTCCGAACTATCTTCCTGAATAGCGGAAGTGAATGTGATATTTTACCGGTAATCATCTACCATTACGAGAGGGTGGATAGTCTGCTCAAAGCTAGGGAAGAGGGTGTGGAAATGCACCACCTTGTTTTGGATGAGGAGTTCCCTCGCCAGGAATTGGTAGCGCTGAAAATCAGGTTTCCTTCCTTGAACATGCTCATCATCAAAAGAAAGGTGGCCCAAAAGATTGGGGCAGTAGGAGAGAAGCCGTCTCCCGGAAAAGAGGAACTGGAAAAAAGTCTGAGGGAAGAATCCAGCATAGTAGATTTCAACAAGGTCCGAGCTACGGATTTATTGGAGAAAGGAAACCTGAACATGCACTCCAAAAATCCGGTTTTTTTGGCCAGGATCCATCTCCGTAAAATGGAGTTGGAAAAAGTAAAACAATTACTTTTGGAATTTACACTAAAGGCGGAAGAAGTTGCATTCATTCGAACCTTCTTGGACGTGATGATCCGAAACGAAGATAATAAGGAAGAGCTAAAAGGCTGGGCACCTAAATTAAAAAATTTAGATGAAGGTTTTCGACTCGCCGGCTTAATTTTAGAAACTAGAGAAAAAGAATTCGAGGCAGAACTAGAAAAGGGTTTTTCCAAAGATATCGCGAGTATGGTTTATGCACTTTTGGAAAAAGAGCAGGACCGGGCTGAGAACAAAGAGCAAGAAATCGTACTTTGGGAATGGAAGCTCCGGGCCAAGAGACTGTTCCGAAAGACCGCTTAAATTCCTAGAAAAACGGTAAAAAAAGCTTCCATTTCCCTTAAAAATGGTTAAAAATGGGCTATACTGTCATGTTTTTTCGAATGAGACATAATTTTTTGGCACAGTTCTTGCTTATTGCTGCCCTGACTCTGGGCTCTAACTCTGCCTTTGCGGAAGAGGGTTCCGACTCAGAACTTTCTTCTCAAATTATTGTCGAGGCGGAAGAGTCCATTTCGGAAGAACTAAAATCCATCTACCAAGAAGAAGTGGATCAAGTGCTTGCCGAGGGAATTTCTTATTCGGAAGAAGAAAGATTATCCGACTTTCCGGATTTGGATTCTCTCCTTGCGGATGAAGTTGTTCCTACCAGAGTCGCAAAAATTTCCAAAGATCAAAAAGTGGAAAAGAGGAACCGTTCTGATTCCAAGTTTGGAATCCAGAATCGGAAATTTGCTTCTGAAATTTTTTCAAGGTCTTCGGTTTTTTCTCAAAACTGTTTACTTGGTCTAAATGCTGTATTGCTGAATTTGAAAATCGGGCAGGGGGCCCAACTGGAGTTCCTACCAGGCTCCGGACCCAAAGGGAAGTCTGGCACTCATGAGACCTCTTCCGATGCTGGGGTTACTTATGGGGAAGCCCTATCCGGATGCTCGGATGTAATTTCTGTTTATCTAAGCGGGAAAGACTCTCACCGCGGATCATTCTGCTTCGTTGAAAAGCAAAGAAATCTGTCTTTAGGGTCGGGAGTTCCTACCACTGGGGCTGACGATTTAGGCAAAGACGTAGAAAGTGCACTTGGGACCGGATGGAAGCAAGGATCCGGCAGAATAGGGGGCATGGTTTGGGCATCCGAGAAATTCGTCAAAAACCGGGTCTTCTCCTGGGTCGACCTCGGCAAAGAGCCGGAATTAGGGAAGGCTGTATCAGACGACTCTGGACTCCGGGTGGCAACTGGAAAGTCATCCGTTAATAAAGTAGGAACTCCCGTTACAGGCCAAGAGCTGCAGCCATCACTCGAAAAGGTATCAGTTAAGGCCGGACAAGGCTCACATAAATTTTCTTCTGGTCGTCCGACCCCAGAAATTCTAACTTAACAAATATGGCCGTGAAGATCAAACGAACCTCTTTTCAGAGGCTTTTGAATGCGATGAAGAAAGTTACTAGCGAGGTGAACGATCACGAAATTCTTCGCAGATTAGAAACTCTTATGGTCACTAGCAAAGAAGATCTCAATCAGGCCGTGGTCCGCTCTCTTTTAGAAAATCCTTTAGACTTCGATCCTAAATCTGTGCCTGAGCCTTATGCTCAGTATGTGAGACATTTCGTATATATGGTGAAACGAAATAAAAAAATGGGATTGGATGTGAACTTCGATGCAAGCGCAATCGATTCAAAAAAGGACAAGAAGAAGTTAACTGCTCCCAAAAAATCAGCCCCTGCCAAAAAACAGACGCCCGCTCGCAAAAGAGCCTAAATTTCAAAAAATTCCCTGTGTGTAGCACAGGAACAAAATGCAGTTTTCGCAAATGGGCAGAATCTGCTATTAAATGCCCATAAATGGGCAACTATATGCATAAATAGTCATTTATCGCCGAAAAGTCGACTTCAAGCGCCCGGATTAGGGCTTTTGTGCAAGTGCCTAATTATAAGCAAGAGGATTGGATAATTGTCCAGACCAACTCGATGCATTGTACCCGGGGCGCTCGGCGGGATTGTAGAAAAAGGGGCTCCCTTTCGAAGGTATGTGGCCTCCAAGCTAATGCTCTCTATTTCGTCATTAAAACCAAAAGATCCTTTCAGGCTGGCAGTAGTATAAGGCGTCAATTCGGCCATCCGGCTCAATCTTTGGATGTCCAAATATTGGCATTTAATTGTCTCAATTAGGTGCGATTCTGCCCGGAGAGTGGGGCAAAGAATCAATACGGAATAGTCGAGATGACTCCTTTTTGCTTTTCGAAAGAAGACTTCTGGCGGCTGCCTTGGTGTTTCGGAAAAATACTGCAATTTCATTGATTCTTTCCAAGGGGGCCCTAAGGAATCTTTCGGGCCAACTGTCCCTTTCTGGGCATCTAATCCAAAATCCTTATCATTCGTTGTTTCGTGTTCGTGTCTCTATAAAACAGCCCAGCATGGGGATCTCTCGCCCATCTTTAATGCCAATATATATGTCATTTAGTCATGTGTATCCGATTTACACCCCCATGAGGTTTTGACAGGCTCGAGAATTACTTTCTTCTTGCGAAAGGAGAAGGTTCGTAGATCCTCTTCCAATGGCCGAAGTAATCAAGTTGAGAGTAAAATGCCATGCCTGCTCAAATTTAATCGAAGGTTCCGCCAAATATGGTGGCGGTCACTATGTTCCAGAAGGAGTAGACTTCGAATTCGTGGCAATTGGAAAGGTAGAAACGCCTAAGGGCCGCCGAGTAAAGGCTGAGATCACTGCAAATTGTCCGAATTGTGGGGTTCGGTGCAAGTGGACAATTTAGAAAGCAGAATATTAAGCAGAAAACGGATTAAAATAAAACATAATAAAGATTATAAACAAGCAAAACTATAAAATCTTAAATATTGCTTAAAATTAGGTAAATGAATTTCGCCACCCCACTCTTTTTATTTTTCTTTCTGCTTATATTTGGGCTAAGATGGGTTTTGCCTAAGCTAAACGCTCTTCCGGAATGGATCCTGAAGTCTTTTTTGATAGCTGGGAGCTATTTTTTCTATATGTCTTGGAATCCCAAGTTTGGGCTCCTTCTTTTCGGGACAACGATCTTGGATTATTGGATCGGAAAAACAATGGATCAAAAAGAAGGTAGAGCGCGGGCGACCTTACTTACTTTTTCATTGGTTTTGAATCTAGGTGTTTTAGCTTTTTTTAAATATTTTATTTTCCTTATGGAGTCCGGAAATGCCGTATTATCGGCATTTGGGCTAAATTTAAGTCTTCCTGTATGGCGCATTGTGCTTCCCGTAGGGATCTCTTTTTACACGTTTCAGTCCTTGAGTTACACGATCGACGTGTTTAGAAGGGAAATTTTACCTGAAAAGAATTTTTGGAATTACGCACTCTTTCTCTCCTTCTTTCCCCAGTTAGTTGCGGGACCTATTGTCCCAGCCAAGACCTTTTTGCCTCAACTCAAGTCTTGGGTAGTATGGAAGGAACTCCCGCTGAGAGAAGGTCTCGTTTTGCTGTTGATGGGAGTATGGAAGAAGGTGGTGATCGCGGATCAACTTTCGATCTTACCGGATTCTTTTTATAGGACTCCTTCTGAATTTTCGAGTGCCTATGCATGGGCAGCAGTTTTCGCTTATTCTCTTCAGATTTATTGTGATTTTAGCGGATATACCGATATCGCTTTGGGGTGCGCTCTTCTTTTGGGCTTTAGGCTGACTGAAAATTTTAGGATGCCTTATCTTGCCTCCGGGTTTTCCGATTTTTGGAGAAGATGGCATATCTCTCTTTCTTCTTGGCTGCGAAATTATTTATACATTCCTTTGGGGGGAAATCGTAAAACCGAGCTAAGGACTTACGTGAATTTGTTTTTAACCATGCTTTTGGGTGGGCTCTGGCATGGAGCCAGCTGGAATTTTGTGGTTTGGGGCGGGGTTCACGGTTTATTCTTAGCCATGGAAAGAATGGGAAAAAAATTTTGGCCCGATTTTTTTTCCGCTACGAATGGACTTGGGATTTTAGGCAGATTTTCCTATAGGATCTTTGTGATCTTTTGTGTAGTTCTTTGTTGGGTATTTTTTAGATCTCCGAATTGGAAAACCACAGGGATCGTTTTCGAAAAACTTTTGGGGTTTTCAACCGGTGCGGATCCCTCGCTTTCTTCTTTGCGTATTTTAATTATCGCATTTTTTCTATTTTTCGCGGCCACCTGGGTCGGCAATCGAGACGAGAAAGACGGTAGTTTTCGTAACTTTTACGAAAATTTGCATCCGCTATTTTTCGGAGCCTTGGTAGGAGTTGGGCTTTTGTTTGCGGTCGTATTCTCTTCCGAGTCACAACCCTTTATTTACTTTGTTTTTTGAACCGGTCTTTGTAGAAAATCTCTGATCTTAGCGTTATCTTCGTAGACCCATATTTTTCCGCTCCCGGATTCACAATGTAAAACTCGCGTCGGTTCTCCGTAAAAGGACTTGATCCTGGATTCTCCTAGGCCATCCGGTAATATCGCAATCGGTCCTTCCGGCGGGAATAGGAACCATTCTTTGTTGGAGACCGAATAAGAGCCCTCAAGTGTGCTGAAATCTATCGGATAAGCGAGGACCCTTTTTTCGGAATATGCGAGGATCCTTCTTGCTTTGCGCGGTTCTGAAAGTACGAAAACAAATGAATCTTTTTCTTTCCATTCGTCTACGCAGACTGTTTCAGGTGGCCGGATAGATTCGCTCGGATCTCTGAACTGTGCTTCTCCTTCTCCAAATATTGCAAATACCCCGAGGCCGAATAAGAGTCCTAAAAAAGCGAAATTTCTAGAATGACTGAGATAGTTTTGGTTTTGAACGGAAGGTAAAATCCCAAATAGAACCGGGACCATCACAATTGCCGGGATGCTGTATTTAAGCGAATTTTCGCCGGAATAGAGCCCGAGTAAGGGGGGCAGAAGGCATAGGCTAAGTTGGAAATATCCTAAAAATC
This sequence comes from Leptospira sp. WS58.C1, assembly GCF_040833995.1. Classification (NCBI taxonomy): domain Bacteria; kingdom Pseudomonadati; phylum Spirochaetota; class Leptospiria; order Leptospirales; family Leptospiraceae; genus Leptospira; species Leptospira cinconiae. Next base: position 365,672 of record NZ_CP162138.1, on the reverse strand, counting down.
CGTAACTATGCCCTGATTCTTTTCCTTTTCTTAAACATAGGACCCCGCCCAGGATCGCAAATAAAAGAAAGACACCTGATAATTTTAAGCTCAGGATCGAGGCAAAAAAATCACTCCACCAGTGGGAGATCGACTCGAGTGTGGAAAGTTTTTTAGGTGAGTTGATGGCTAAAAATATTTTTATCAGAGAATGAAGTCCGAGTCCGATGAGCCCGGTTGCAAAAAATCGGATGGAGATGAGTGGGAAAGAAGTTCCCCAACGACCGTACCTTCTCGCCCATGAAAGTGCCGCCGGTAGATACAATTCCAAGATTAAGATCCTATCCGAAAGTGTAAGTATGGAAAGCAGTGGGAAAATGGAATATTTCGGTATCTTAACCTTCTCTCTTCTTAGATAAGGCCAGATCCAGAGCGTTGTGAGAAAGGCGCTTATATGTACGGATGGAAAATATAAAAAATACAATAATGGAAATTTTTCAGCGATCAATAATATGGAAGAAAGTGAGAGTAAGCTGAATACATAACTTTGGGGTCTGGGCATTTTCGGTTCCATTGCCCGGACGAATTTTCCTAATAGATATGCGAGTAGAGATGTTTGGAAGATCGCGTAAAATGTTAAGGTCCTGAAAACATTCTCCGTTATATAGCCGAATATAAAAACGATCGGTAGGTCCGGAAAAAAATAAGGTGTGGGGGCAAATGACCAGGTCCTTAAGGAGCCTCCGTCCCGAAGAACATCGATTAAAACGGAAGGAAGATACAGAGCTTCCATGTTCCAGAAAATTTCTTTAGGTGCGGTAAATAGGGAAAATATAAGTGAGACTAGGAAAATAATTATCGAAGTCCAGAGCCAAACCACTTGGGAATCCTGGCCAATGCCTCATCCTAGGTAAAGTAGAAAATGCAACAATTTCTGGACAAACAGGCAATTACTTTCAGTTTATGGAGCTGTGTTCCGTTCCAAGTTAACGATCTTATTTTCCGTTGCGATCTCCGTATTTTTTTTGGACTTCTTCTTGTTTCGATACACGTTTTGGCTCTTGCCTAACGAATCTTCTTGGGGCGCGGATTATTTTTATAATTTTTTACACGAGTTTAAAACTTTCGAAAAGATTTCGAAGCAGAAATTCCGCGTATTAGTAATAGGTTCCAGCGTTACGGGTTATTCCATTAATCCCAAGGATCTAGAGAAAGAGCTTCGTAAGATCACTGGGAAGGATTTGGACGTCGTCTTTTTATCTTACGCGGGTATGCCCCCTTTGGATGTGTACTTGATGAAGAACCAATTCCTAAGTTTATCTCCGGATCTTGTGGTGTATCCGGTAAACTTTGTGGATTGGAGATTGTATAGGACCTATGTTCTGGATCCGAAGAATGGTAAAAACGAAACTGCGGAAGAATCCAAGCTCATTCTGGATGCCTTGGATTTTAGGGATGCTCCTCAATCTAAGATCATTTTTCCTTGGGAAACGCTCGTGGAGTTTTGGGATTTGATCGGATTGGAGAAAAGTTCGGAATATCTAGCGGCTTCACTCTTCGGTTCGTATCGTTATAAGGAAATTTATTGGAAAATTTCTTCTTCTCTTTATGAGCATCGTTTTGGTAGGAACACCAGCTTTAGGGAATACAATGGTGTGGATATTCCGGAAAAAGTGACGTTCCGAGGATGGACCGGGAAAGTTTTTTCTTTCCAGCCGAAACCTTATATGGCTCGCAAAGGTTTTTATATCCAGGTAGTGGAAGAAGTCCTGAAGGACGGAAAGCTCATCCTGGACTTGGAAAATTCTTCTCATACCGTAAAACAAACCTTGGAGTTTACGAGTCCAGGTTGGAAAAAAATTCTTCTGGATCCTAGATTTTTGAATCAAGGGGAGAAGGAAAACTGGATCCGGGCGGAACTTTCCAATACTTGGATCCCATATTTTGCGGGAGCGGAGCATAAAGATTGGGCTCGGGATGTTCTCGGAATAAGGCTCCAACAGATTTTCGGGAAAGAAGATGATCTTTCGATTTTGGATAGAAAGCCGGTTCGAGAAGAAAGGTTGGAAGACCTACGCTTTCTAGGGATGTCCGATAAGCAATATGAGGAATATTTTTATTTTCGTCTTCTGACAGACCTAAAAAAAAGACCAGGATTACAGTACATTCAGGTGCTCGCGGACTCTAAGAAGAAGATCGCAAAGGAGAAGTTCCGTCCTATTCTTCATTTTCGTTATATGAAGAAGCTCATTTCTTTTTTCAAAGAGAAGGATTTGCCGTTTCTCTTAATAAACAATCCTGAAAACCCGGTAAGCCTTTCCTGGTATGGGAATTCGGAATGGTATAAAGAGCATTTGTCTTATCTGAAAGAAATCAGCGGAGGCGGGGACAATTTTGTGGATCTAAGCCGGACTCTGCCTTCGACTGATTTTTGGGACTTTCATCATCTTACGTATGCCGGAACTCAAAAGATGAATTCTAAGTATGCAGCGCTCATCGCTAAATTTGTCGAATGACAGTCCGGGGTCTCGGGAAAAAATAGAAAAAAACAATAATAGCGGGCTTTGAGTTCGCGAGCGGTCAATAAGTTCTATGAGCAAAATTAACGTAGCTGTTTTGGGAGCCACCGGCTCCGTCGGGCAAAGGTTTATCCAACTTTTGGAAAACCATCCTTATTTTCAGGTAACCCATCTATGCGCATCCGAGAATAGCGCAGGCAAAACATATGCGGAAGTCATGAAGAAGCGTTGGAAGATCTCGGGAGAGATCCCTAAATATGCTCGTGACATAATTATCACTTTGCCGGACCCAAAGATTACCCAAGGTGCTAAATTGGCTTTTTCCGGTTTGGACGCTTCTATCGCAGGAGAGGTGGAAACTTCTTTTGCCGAAGCCGGTATCCATATTATTTCCAATTCTAAAAATCATAGAATGGTCGAAAACGTTCCTCTTCTTTCTGCGGAAGTGAACGCGAACCATTTGGATGTACTCTCCAGCCAAAAAACTCCGGGAAAGATCGTGACTAACTCCAATTGTACGATCATGGGAGTCACCATCTCTCTTAAACCTCTCTACGAAAAATTCGGTATTGAGTCCGTTATGTTATTCTCCATGCAGGCTATCTCCGGAGCCGGTTATCCAGGAGTTCCTACCATGGATATTTTAGGAAACGTAGTCCCTTTTATCGGTGGAGAAGAAGATAAGGCGGAGATCGAACCTTTGAAATGTCTGGGAAAGACAGAAGGTGGAAAGATCGTACTCGCTGATTTTAAAATTTCCGCTCATTGCAATCGAGTCCCTGTTTTTGACGGGCATACGGTTTGTGTTTCCGTAAAATTCAAGAAGAAGCCGACAGAGTCCGAAATTTTAGAAGCCTGGTCTTCTTTTAAGGGTGAGCCTCAAGAATTAAAGTTGCCTCTCGCTCCGGATTTTCCGATTCTTTATCGTCAAGAAGAAGACAGACCCCAGCCTCGTTTGGACCTGGAAACAGGGAGAGGGATGACTACCGTAGTGGGAAGACTTAGACCTGATCCGATTTTAGATTGGAAATATGTTGTCCTAAGTCATAATACGGTCCGTGGGGCTGCCGGTGCCGCGATTTTAAACGCGGAATTGATGTATCGGAAAAACCTACTCTAGTCGAAGAGGATGACTCATGCTGGATCCCCAATCTCCGGAACTCAAGGTAGCGGATTATAACTCGGCTTTACAGTTAACCCAAGCGTTAGAGGCCAGAGGGGATTTCCAGTACAAGGGAATTCATAAATTAGTACTGATCATTGGCGATTGGACGGAAAAGTTTGTAGCGAATAAAATTCTTCCCAGTGCGGAACAGCTCGCAAGAGAACTGACCTTGGATAAGGAAAGGGTAAACGCTTATCTTAGAGAGATGAGTGCACGCCAAAATCCCCCTATCGTAAAAAAGATCTGCATGGTGGATTATAATCCTACCGGAGATTCATCCGACGGAAGGATCGCTTCTTTTCTAAGATTGATCACCGTTTTTGCTAGGCCTTCTCAAACGGATGCGGGTTCTAGCCATAGATACGTGGACGGAGTGAACCAAACTTCTTTCAGTTCCATCCAAAGGTGGGTAAAGGAGAAGAGGCAATTCCCAGGGAAGGAGAGCTTCCAGAAATGGATCTTTGATTGTATTGATAATAATAAATTAAGCGAGACCTATGCTTCTTCCGAGATAGGGAATCTGTTTCAGGATAATTTTGACGTTACTCCTGTTTTGAAACAAACCACGATCAATATTCATTTAAAGCCGGTACTCAAAAAGCTGGTGGATTCCCGAATTCTTTATTTTTTTAGAAACGAAAATGCTCTGAGTCCCGGGAACCGTTCCGTTTTTTATTATAATGTTCAGGACGAGATCATTGCGAGATTGGATGCTTATAAAAAATATCTGAACGAAAGGATCATTCCGGAATTACAAAGGATTGGTGTACTAGGCAATTTTTCCGAACATGATCTTCAGAATACTCGTTCTATTGCAGGACAAGTCCTTCCTTTTTTAAGCCCTGCTTACGGTGACCAAAAAACAGCAGTCGAAGAACTTCTTTCTCTCATCCATTTTGAAGAAGAGGAAAAGGAGAAAAAGGAGAAGGAAGAGAAAAAGGCCAAACTTTCCGAGTTACTCGACTATATTAAATCTGCAAATCGATTAGTGGATCTGAATTATCTTCGCTTCCGGGGGGAACCGATCGAAGAAGAAGTCAAAAATCTGATCATCAACCATGATATGATCTTGAACGCTGATTTTGCGGATAAGAAGGGGCTATATATATTTGTTCTTCATAAGGAATGTATCAGCGGGGCGGTCGAGACTGCTAAAAGGGTTTTTACTGCTACCGGGAACGATAGTGAGATCCGTGTTTTGGCAAAAATGAATATCCGGGACATGATGGAGTCCAAAGAGGCAAGTTCTCAATTTGAGAAGTTGGAATATTCTTCTCTTTTTAAATATCTTCCTTTTATCACCAGATTTTTCAGATCCCTTTTCGGGAATAATAATGTAGTTCATAGATTTGAAGCGGAAGAGATCAGAGCAAGGCTCGCTGCAGAGCAGAATAAAAAGATCCTGGAAGCGAGGACCAAGGTTGCCCAGGAAGAAAAGGTCAAGCTTGCCGAAAAAAGGGTAAAAGACAGAGAAGCTGCCGAGGCGACTGCAAAGGCGAGAGCTGTAGCCGTCGTTGCGAATTCCGAGTCGGGCGCTCCTGCAAGAAGTTCCGGATTGAGCTCGGAGCAAGAGGCAGAGATCAAACGAAACCTTTCCGCAGTTTTGGATGTTTTGGACCATGCTTGGAGTCAGGACGAACTTCCGGACAGGGAATATCTCTTACAAGCTTTAGGCGGAGATATGGACGAAAATACTCTGATCAACTTCCTGAAAAAGAATGCAAAAAAGGAAATCCATTCCTTTATGGTTAGAAATCAGGAAGAGCAGTATTCTTTTCCGATCCTTATTTCGAGAAGGTTCCTGAAAAAGAACGGAAAGGCCTTGCTGGATAAAGCGAAGAGGATCGTGGACGAGCAGAAAAATGCGGGCATGCCGGAACAGGAAAAGTTCGACTTTTATATTTCTTTAGAAGATTTTCTGAACAGAACCCTTCCTAAAATTTGAGCTCGGATCATTGGAGCAATTTTAATAAAACCGAATATACATGAAAAATGAATTAGTTAATTTCAGAAAAACTAAAATTATATGCACGATCGGCCCTGCAACGGCCGATAAAAAAATGATCCAATCCCTTGCGGAAGCGGGGATGAATATCGCCAGATTGAACATGTCCCACGGAAATCACGACTTTCATAGATCGGTTATCCGTGCCATTAAATCTTTGAATAAAGATGTATTAAAACATCCGATCGCTATTCTATTGGATACCCAAGGTCCTGAAATCCGTACGGGGGATTTGCAAGTAGATCATTTGGATCTGAAAGTGGGAGAATCTTTTACCTTCCATATTATCCCGGGAGAAGAGTCCGAAGAACAATCCGTTTTCGTAAATTATCGCGATATCGTAAAAGATCTGAAGATCGGAGACAGGGTCACCGTAGATAACGGTTTGATCAATCTTGTGGTGGAAGAGATCCAAGAAACAGCTCTCAAATGTAAAGTCGTAGATGGCGGTAAACTAGGCTCTCGTAAGCATATCAATCTTCCGGGGATCCGTGTAAATCTACCGTCGATCACTCAAAAGGACCAAAAGGACATTCTTTTCGGTCTGGAAGAAGATGTGGATTTTATTGCACTTTCATTCGTCCGTTCCGCGGAAGATATCCATCAACTCCGCAAGATTATCGAAGATAATAACGGTCATACGGACATTATCGCCAAGATAGAAGACCAAGAAGCAGTGAAAAACATGGTGGAAATCGTGGAAGCCGCAGATGGTGTGATGGTAGCAAGGGGGGATCTTGGAGTGGAACTTCCCATCGAGGAACTTCCCTTGATCCAACGTTCCATTATTCGAGAATGTGCGATCAAAGGTAAACGAGTGATCGTTGCAACTCACCTTCTCGAGTCCATGATCAATAATCCTTCTCCTACTCGAGCAGAAGTCACGGATGTTGCCAACGCAGTTTTTGAAGAAGCTGATGCAATTATGTTGTCTGGTGAAACCGCGGCAGGAAAATTTCCGGTCCGTTGTGTGGATATGCTGCATAAGATTTCGGAAAGAGTGGAGAAGGCGCCAGGGCTTGGGTACGTTTTGGAAAGAGTTCCTTCCAACAAGAAGGAAGAAATGGCCAAATCTGCGGCTATGCTTTCCGATTCCATCAAATCTCCTGCTATTATAGTGATTACCCGGAGAGGAACTACCGCTTTGAATGTGGCTTCCTTCCATCCTAGGTTCCCACTCATCTATGCTTTCACTAATATGACTACGGTTCGACGTAAACTTTGGTTAACTCGAAGTGTAATCCCTTACCGAATCGATTTTTCCAGTGACCCTGAAAAAACGATTAAACTGGCAATTGAGACCTTAAAGTCGAGCGGTCGAGTGAAGGATGGGGACCAAGTGGTGATCTTGTCGGATATTATTGCAGGTGCGGATAGGGTGGAGACGATCCAGATTAGAGAGGTGAAATAGAGTGGTAGGAACTCCAGACTTACTCTGAAGTATCCTCGACTTGTTGGTTTAGCAATTTTAGGACCCAATCTTGAAGCCCGAGACTTTGGAAGGCCTCGATTATCATTCCAGTATAACTAATGGAAGATTGTAATTTTTCGAAACTTAGTTGTACCTGTAATTTTTTGATCTGTAGATAGAGTCTGAGTTCTTCCTTGTTCATTTTGGAAGGGTCTTTCCAGGGAGTGTAATCTTCTCCGGAAAGGGGATTTAGGGAGAAGATTAGATTTTCTTTGGATTTTCGCTTACGCATACGGCGGGAGTTCCTTCACTCTTTACGCTCTAACTTTCCGGATAAGAGCGAAAATGCCTATTAGAGAGATGAAAAGACAAAGACCTCCAGTCCCTAAAGCTGCAGGTAACGGATCTCCTGCAAATTGTCTCTGCAAAAAGAGGAAAAAAGCAGCCAAAAAGAATAAAGCACTTAAACTTATAAAGAAAAGAGCGACCCTGAAGAATATATAGGCTTGGATGCCTAATACAATCTTTTCCGTTGCAATTTTTTTTGCGAGAAGAAGAAGAGTTTCGAAATATTCGGAGATCGAATTGATAAAAGCGAGAAGGTGTTCCTTCAATTCGAAACTTGAAAATGAAGTTCCTTCCTGCTTTTCACTTTTTTCGTAAGGAATTTCTTCCGAATCCTTTTTTTTAGCGGCCAATGGATAATGTCCGTACTATTTTCGTCGACCGATAAGCATACCAATGATCACGCCTATCCCGACTCCGACTCCTAGTCCGATCAAAGTTGCTTTCTGTGGGTTTTCTTTGATATAAGTTCCCGTTTGATCGATAATTTGTTTGGCCTTTTCGCTGGTTTCACCAGTAACTTGCTTTAACTTTTCCTTAAGATCAGATACATGTTCCAAGTATTCCTCCCGGGCCTTACCTGTGATTTGTTTGGCCTTATCTTTCAAAATTTGGAGTTCTTCGCTTAGATTATCACCTTTAGACATAAGAACGCCCTCCAGATACTTTTATGTTAGTATAGCTTATCAATTTCAAGAATTTTACATCTTGAATTCATACAATTGCAAAAATTAAGGACTTTAAATTTGACCGTAGGGATAAATAAGTCGATATATTAGGTCTAACCACCAAACGGATAGAAATTGAAGCGAAAACCATTCCGGTATATGCAAGGTAAAAGGTGGATGGCACATGAATTTTTTATCTAAAATAGCTAAGATAAGAAGAACACAAAGACAAAGAATATACAACAGAGCGTATCGTCAGGCACTGAAACACCTAAAACGAGAATTCAAGGCAGAGGCTGATCGTCACGCACAAGCTGAGAAAGAGTTAGAGAAATATTATCGTAAAGATGTGGACAGTGAGGCTAAAAAAACCCGCAAAAAAATTCAGGAGTTAGAGAATTACAAACTACTTCTGGAAAGGAAGGAAATGGAAATCGAGTCTAAACTCGCCTTTTTGAATGATCAACTGCATAAAATAGAAGAGTTAAAAGCCAGAATGGACGGAGCTGTCAATTTAATGGCACGTGCAGGATCTCTTTCAAATGGTGCAATCGATGATGCGGAGAAGATCAAGCAAGCCTTGAAAAAAGTCCTTTGATTCCGAGGTTTTTATGGGTAATTCTCCAATTTCGCTTTCGATAGAGCAAATTAGGAAGGAACTCCCCGCAACTTGGGAGATAGCAACCGGAGATATAGTTCCGAGAATTGTTAGAGTATATGATTTATCTCAATATCTTGACGGAATCAAAATCATAAAAGCGTTAGCAAATCTAGCTAACGAAATGGATCACCATCCGGAAATTTTCTTTTCCTATCGTTCCGTTAGAGTGGAACTATACACCCACACCTTGAAGGGATTGTCCAGCTTTGATTTGCAATTTGCGATCTCTGCTGAAAATCTTTTAAATAATTTTTAATTTAGAATAGAATTGTTAAATAATAACTTATGTTTTATGCAATTTTTGGCCCATGAGGATCTTTTCTCTTTACTCTAAAATCTGAATTTGCTGATTGATATTCTAAAATCCATAATTCTCGAAAGAAGATCTTTGAATTAAAATTTGCATGTATCGCGGCTTTTACTTGCCAAATGATTTTTTTTGGATTTGAAAAACCTTTCGATTTATATTCTTCCAGTAGTAACACAAATAAATAGCACATTGAAACTCCGTGACTAATGGCGAGACTTCGAAGTTGAGTCCAATCTTCCGGCCTTGGCCTGAAGTTGAACTTTACATATCCATTCTCTTTCGATCTTCCCCGAACGTTCTGATATTTGGTATATATGGATTCGGAATTAATACGTTTATTCGAATGAAAACATTTTTGCTGTCTTGCAAGTGTCTTTCTTAGCAAATTGCTAATCCCATGTTTACGAACATATTTCGATAAATATGGAGGAATTAGAAGCGTAGAGACTTTACGCTTTTTTTGAACTATATTTCCTAAAGAAATGTTCTGGGAAAAGGAACGGTGAAAAACAGGTTTTAATTTTTCCATAAAAAAGACTGGTCTCGAAATGGAAAGGATGAGCGAATTTTTTTGAAGGATTTATAATTTCTGAGAATGATGGAGATTGTTTTAGGAAGGAACTCCCTTTAATGAATCCGCTCTTAAAAGTTTTAGAGCGGATTCTCTACGATACGTGGGAAAAAATCTAATCGATTATTACAATCCCCTCATAGTTATCGGTAAATCTATAACCTATCCCCCATATTGTTTCTATCCATTCCGGTTGGGCAGAATTTTTCTCTAACTTAGAACGAATCCTTTTGATATGGGAATCGATCATTCTTTCAAATCCATCCCATTCCATTCCCCAAACAGCTTCTAAGATCATTTCTCGTGAGAAAACTTTGCCTGGAGAAGTTGCCATCAGCTGTAAAATATCAAATTCCTTTCGCGAAATATTGATCACTTGGTCTTTCAAGGTGACCCTTCGGCGCACTGGATCGATTTTCAGAGAACCTCTGATGATTTCTCCGCCGCTTCCGATATTTGGTTTAATTCCCGCTTTTTTATCCCACCTGCGGAAGAATACATCTACTCTGGTTTTTAATTCCCTTACCGAGAAAGGCTTGGTGATATAGTCATCAGCTCCCAACTCGAGCCCCATTATTCTATCGATTTCTTCATTTCGAGCGGTAACGATAAAAATTGGAGTATTTTCATCAGATCTTCGGACGGTTCGACATACATCCATCCCGTCGATGTCAGGCAAAGAAAGATCTAAAATCAAGAGGTCAGGGTGGTTTGCTTTATAGTATTTTAGCCCCTCTTCGCCAGAAGTTTGAATTGTTGTTCGGTAATGAGCAGAATCCAATGACTTTCGTATCAAATTCCCGATGTCCGGATCATCTTCAATTACCAGAATATTCTTCATAAGCGCCTCAGATGTATTGGATGTTAAATTTAACCTCATTACAACATATTATTCCCACCAAAATTGTAACATAGCAAAAAATGGGATTTTAAATGTATTGATTGGAAAACAAAAATTCGGAAAATGCTATATGTTTGGCGTTTTTGGACGTCCTGAGATTTGGCTTTAATGGCAATTCCAAAGAATTTCGATTTAACGATGTGAAAAGTCCGGTTTTGGGCAGTTTATGAAAATTAGTAATCCTTCTTTTCCACGAAGCTGGGCTCTTATTGCGGTTTCGGAGCCTGGATTGGATGTTCACGAAGTAACCAGAACTTTGGGAATCCGACCGGACTTGTCAGTGAATAGAGGAGTTCCTGCCATTTCCGGAAAATCGATCACCTCCTCACTATGGCAAATTCATTCGAAAAGAGATGCAAGTTCCCCATTGGAAGACCATATCCGAGAATTATTGGAAAGAATAGCTCCTCGTCGCAAGGAATTTCAAAGTTTTTGCGAAAAACATGCAGTCGTACTTTATTGTTCCGTTGAATTTAATAATGGTAGTTTGGAAGAAACGGCATTAAGTGCACGGACACTGTTACTTCTTGGAAATCTCGGATTGAAATTGACCTTTCACGCTTGGAATGTTCCTGAAAGAAGGAGAAGGTCAGAGGATCAGAATTAATTCTTCTAAAGAAAAAGTTTTAATGTATTTCCGAATCGGAGGTTTCGGTTTGGAAAGAATTAATACTCGGTTTTTTTCTCTCAGATCTAGAGCATATTTAATCAATTTTTCTATTACTGTAAATGGCAAGGTGTCGAATTTTGAAATTTCCAATTTTACATGTCGATTTGTTTCATAAAAAGCCATGGCTAAGACAGAATTCAACTCGTTCAATACTTGGTCGTTAACTTCAGCAACGAGTGGCTCAATCTCCACGGCTTTGGACTTTTTCCTTATTTCAAAGTAGCTGTATTTTCGGATATACTCCACAATCGGTTCCCTTTCTAAAGGATTAGTTTACTATTTTGAACAATCGTATTCAAAGATGAATCTGAACAGTTTAGAAATATTGTCATTTCGATCCAAATTTTTACATGCTACGAGAACTTTTTTTCATGAAAAAGGATTCCTTGAGATTGATACACCATCTTTAAAAAAAATCCCTGGAATGGAGCCTTATTTGGATCCATTTATGGTAGGATCTCCTTCTGGAGAGGAGAAAGGGTACTTAATTACCTCCCCGGAATATTCGCTCAAACAAGCTTTATCTTTAGGCGCGGAAAAGGTTTACGAAATCGCACATACGTTTCGGTCAGGGGAGAAGGGGAGTTCCTTCCATACCGCGGAGTTCCTGATGCTGGAATTCTACCAGACAAATATAGATTTACACCAAGCAATGGACCTTTTGGAAGAATTGATTCGGTGGGTAGCTTGCAAGTTGACCCTTCCCCTTCCGGAAAAACAATTCCAAAGAGAATCAGTGAAGGAACTCCTCTCCCAGAGGGCAGGAATACCTTGGGATAGAAACTCATTGGAGCGAAAAATAACCGAATTATCCCTTACGAATCTTTCTTTCGACGGCATGGAATATGAAGACTGTTTTTTTCTAATATTCTTAAACTTATTAGAGCCGAACTTCACTTCGGAATTTCAATTCATTTATGACTATCCTCCTGAAATGGCCGCTCTTTCCAGAATTGAAGATGGAGTAGCAAAAAGATTTGAATTGTATTTCGGAAAAATAGAATTAGCTAATGCGTTTTATGAACTTTTAGACCCGGTGGAACAGAGAACGCGTTTTGAAAAAGAGCAAGAACTGAGAAGAAAGTTGGGTAAGGAAGTTTTTCCTGTTCATGAGGGGTTCCTTCATGCATTGGAAAGAGGTATTCCGGAATGTTCCGGAATTTCGATCGGATTGGATCGTCTTTTAATGGTACTTTTGGGAAGGAACTCCCTCTCGGAAGTTAGCCCATATTGGCGAGAAATTTAAAAACACAGGATTTTATTCTTCTCCGACTTCATTTCGAATCAAGAAAGAGTCATAGACGGTTCGATAATGAATATAGGCCTCGCAAAACTTTTGTTGCACGGATTGTCTATCAAATTAACTTAAGATTCGATTTACCCGAAAAAGGGTTCGTCGACTGAAAAGATCCCAGGCCTATATAGTGTGGACGGAGAATATGACTAAGAAGCAGAATTATTACGTCACTATAAAAGGCAAAAAATATGATCGAGGCCTCATCGAATTAGCGGAGAAGGCTACCTCAGGTAAAAAAGACGGCCGGATCTCAATCGCGGATGCAAAGAAACTGCTTAATGCTGTAAAGGATAATAATACCTACACGGATATCGAAAAGAAAACGATGGAATATGTCCGTGAGAATTTTCAATTTACTACAAAAGCGGATGAATGGTTTCGCACAGAGATCCGCAAGTGGGCCGCAGAAAAATCTTCTCATACTAAATCCTCCCCTCAAGAAGAAGAATACACTTCTCATGATGAAGCGATTAGTCTCATGAGTTCTCAACACGCAGAAGCATCATACAGAGGATATATTCCGACTCCTTCGGCAGGCCAGGCAAAAAAGCAGAATCAAATTCCTGTTCTCGTCCTCTCTCTTCTTATTCTAGCAGGGTTTGGAATAGGAATCTATTTTGCATTCCGAAACAATGGAAAGAGATCTATTAGTCATACCGAAGAAATTAAAGAAAGTAAATCTAAGCAACCGGCTGAGAAGAAAGAGAGTCCTTCTTCGGAAAAGGGAAATATTTTTGGCTTCTTCTCTCAGAAACATGAACCTGTGGATCTTCCTGGGAAGGACGGGGAGCTTGTTTCTAAAATCCAATCTTCCCCGATCCTTTTCGATAAAAATGATATAAAGGTGCCTCAGTCACAGAGAAGGATCCTGGATTCCCTTACTCTTCTTCTTAAAAGAAATTCGGGAGTGAAGGTCGTGCTGATTGGACACGCTTCTTCCGAAGGAACCGAAGAGGTGAATTTGAAAGTTTCCCAGCTCAGAGCGGAAATGGTTAGGGATTATTTATTGGGCAATGGTTTGGAAACTTCTCGTTTCATTTTGGAAGCAAAAGGTTCTCAGATAGTTTCTTCTTCCGAAAGGAAGGGACAAAGTCCTGAAAAAAATAGACGAGTGGATATCCAAATCGTCAAGTGAAAGGGGAGTGATCTCCTTTTTCTGTTTTCTCTCAATCTTTGGTAGGAACTCCAGACACTTCTCCACATTCTCCGTCTAATCAAATAGTAAACGGATATTCCGTATTTTTAAAATTGTCCTTTTGGCGGAAAAATCCTATACAAGCACCCCGACCCTAAGAGACGATGAAACCATCATCGGAGATGACAATGGCATTTGATATAGATATGATTCGTGCCCGGTATGAAAAACTCGGGACCCTGGTTAAAAAAGCCAGAGAAGTGGTCGGCAGACCTCTCACTCTGACCGAAAAAATTCTTTACTCCCACCTCTGGGAAGGAACTCCCTCCTCCAATTTCGAGAGAGGAAAGTCTTACGTTGATTTTGCCCCGGACCGAGTCGCAATGCAGGACGCAACTGCGCAGATGGCCTTATTACAATTTATGTCAGCAGGTAGAAGTAAGGTAGCAGTTCCTTCCACTGTGCACTGTGACCACTTGATCACTGCGAAAATCGGTTCCTCCGAGGACTTAGCGACTGCCTCCACCGAAAACAAGGAAGTTTACGACTTTCTTTCTTCCGTTTCCAACAAGTATGGGATCGGATTCTGGAAACCGGGAGCTGGTATTATCCACCAAGTAGTATTAGAAAATTATGCATTCCCTGGGGGAATGATGATCGGCACCGACTCACATACGGTGAATGCCGGTGGATTGGGAATGGTTGCGATTGGGGTCGGGGGAGCGGACGCTTGTGACGTGATGGCTGGTCTTCCTTGGGAGCTCAAATGGCCTAAATTGATCGGAGTGAAACTGACCGGAAAACTCAACGGCTGGACTTCTGCAAAAGACGTTATCTTAAAGGTAGCGGGGATTCTCACCGTAAAAGGTGGAACAGGGGCAATTGTAGAATATTTCGGTGAAGGAGCTTCATCTCTTTCCTGTACCGGAAAAGGTACTATCTGTAATATGGGGGCGGAAATCGGAGCAACTACCTCCACTTTCGCTTATGACGAGTCCATGGAAAGATACCTTCGCTCTACCGCAAGAGCGGATATCGCGGATCTGGCGAACGGGGTGAAGGAACACCTCACCGCAGACCCGGAAGTATACACAAACCCTGACAAATTCTTCGACCAAGTGATCGAGATCAACCTTTCCGAGTTGGAGCCTCACTTGAACGGACCTTTCACTCCTGACTTGGCGACTCCGATTTCTAAAATGAAAGAAGAAGCTAAGAAAAACGGATGGCCTACTAAAGTAGAAGTTGGTCTGATCGGTTCCTGCACTAACTCTTCTTACGAGGACATCGCTCGCGCTGCTTCTCTTGCGAACCAGGCTGCGGAAAAATCCTTAAAGCCAAAGGCTGAGTTTACGATCACTCCCGGTTCCGAGCTCGTTCGTTTTACGATAGAAAGAGACGGGTATATTAAAATTTTCGAAAAGATCGGGGCAAAAGTTTTTGCAAACGCTTGTGGTCCTTGTATCGGAATGTGGTCCAGGGTAGGAGCGGAGAAGAAGGAGAAAAACACAATTGTTCACTCTTTTAACCGCAACTTCCAATCTAGGAACGATGGGAACCCGAACACTTTTGCATTCGTAGCTTCTCCAGAGCTTGTGACTGCACTTGCGATTGCTGGAGATCTTACTTTCGATCCGAACAACGACACTCTTACCAATGAAAAAGGGGAGAAGGTTAAATTAGATCCTCCGAACGGAGACGAACTTCCTAAAAAAGGATTCGATGTGAAAGATCCCGGTTACCAAGCACCTGCGGCCGACGGTTCTAACGTACAAGTGGTTGTGGATCCGAAATCAAATCGTCTACAATTACTTGCTCCTTTCATTAAATGGGAAGGTACGGATCTAAAAGGTTTGAACCTTCTCATCAAAGTAAAAGGAAAATGTACGACCGATCATATCTCTATGGCAGGTCCTTGGTTGAAATTCAGAGGACATTTGGATAATATTTCCAATAACCTTTTGATAGGAGCTACGAACATCTTCAACGAGAAGATCAATAGCGTGAAAAATCAACTGGACGGATCTTACGATGAAGTTCCCAAAGTACAACGCCAGTACAAAGCTAAAGGCATCGGCTCCATAGTGGTTGGAGACGAGAATTATGGAGAAGGTTCTTCCAGAGAACACGCTGCTATGGAGCCAAGATTCTTGGGAGTAAGAGCAGTGCTTGTAAAATCATTCGCTCGTATTCATGAGACAAACTTGAAAAAACAAGGAATGCTTGCTCTGACTTTTGCGGATAAGGCGGATTACGATAAGATCCAGGAAGACGATAAGATCGATATTATCGGACTTACCGATTTTAAAGAAGGAACTCCTCTGACTTTAGTTTTACATCATAAAGACGGAAGTAAGGATGAATTTAAAGTGAACCACACTTATAATGCACAGCAGATTGAATGGTTTAAGGCAGGAAGTGCTTTGAATTTGATCGGCGGCAAAAAGTAAAACTTTTCCGAAGAAAGCCGAGGCCTTTAATATTGGTCTCGGCTTTTTTATTTGGAGTCCGGTTTTAGGCCTTTCTGTAGGATCCTCACCATCTCTTTAATAGTGGCCTTGATTTCCGATTCCGGAATTTTATAAACTACCTGGGCCATAAATCCTAACGCAAAGGTCAAAGAAGAAATCCCGAATGCAACCGATTTCAGGTCCGCTTTAGGGTCGATCTCTCCCCCCTTCTTAAATTTTTCCAGCTCATGGATCATTTCAGGGAGAGCCTTGGTATAAATTTTAGTCTGGATAATCCTACTAACGTCCGGATCTAGGATGATCCTACTGACTGCAACTTTCATGAAGTCGGAATAATGTTTGAAATCGGAACATCTTTCCATGATGGACTCGACCAAGGCCTCATCCAAATGAAGTTCCGGCTTGGTTTCTACTTCTTTCTTTCCTGCGGTAGAATCGCCCAGGTCATCGGTTCGCGTTAGGATAGCTTCTAAAAGGCCTTTTTTTCCGCCGAAGTAACGCATGATAAGCGCCTCGTTTGCTCCCGCTGTCTTGGCGATATCCTTAGTGGTAGCTGCATCATAACCTTTTTTGGCAAAAACTTGTATCCCAGCTCTCATCAAAGCAGTCTCGGTTGCTTTTCGGTCCCTTTTTTTAGGGCCCTTATGAGAACCGTGTGCACCTGCCTTGGATGCTTTCGTTTTTTTGACCTTCTTTTTAGGGGTTCGAACCATCTAACTGCCTATATAGGATGTATCCCGACCTTTGACTAATCAGCCAAGCGCATTTTTACTTTTTAGATCAACTTTACTCTTGCTTGTTCCGTTTATTTTCGCAGTATGGCGATAAGTAAGTAAACGATTACATGTGGACTTATCGATCTGTTTCGATCTGAAACTTCGAAAAAAGGGAACTTTCTTCAAATTTATGGTTTGGAATTCGTTTTTTAAAAAAAGCTTAAATGAGGATAAATTATTTATTTTTTTGCTCATTTTGTTAAACGTATTCCTCCTCCTTCCCGGATCCGGTGGAAATACGATCTTGACCCAAGGTGACGAAGCGATGCATATCGCCACAATCCGAGAAAGTTTAACTTCTTCTTCCTATCTTTTCCCTAAATTTGAAGGTGTTTTAAATCTCTACAAACCGCCCGCGTTATTTTGGCTCGGAATTTTTTCGGACAGACTTTTGGGGGTCAGTTTTTTTGCGGAAAGATTTCCTTCTTTTCTACTTTTTTTCGGATCTTCCGTCCTAATTTACTTAGGAATTAGAAGGGCAGGTGGGAGTTCTAAACAAGCGTTCACAATTTCTGCAGCTTACACTCTAACCTTGGGAGTGTTCAAATTTTCCAGATTGGTGATGATGGAGTCCTTATTGACATTTTTCATCATTTTGGTCTCGATCACGATCTTAGAATTCAGACTTACTAAAAAACGAATCTGGTTATTTATGGGAGGCCTCTTCTCCGGAATTGCAATTTTGGTCAAAGGTCCCGTGTTCCAAGTTTATTCCGGAATTATTTTAGGTTCCTATTCCGTAATCGGAATTTTTCTGCTTCACCCAAATGGGGAATGGGCAGGTAAGAAAAGAATAGGGAAGGAACTCCTTTCTCATCTCATCTTCCATTTTTCTTCCTTGATCATTCCTGCAATTTGGATACTTGTCCTTCTTTCTTATTCGGAATTGGGGAAAGAATTCCTAACGATCTTTTTCTTCACGGAGAATCTCGGAAAATTTTCAGCTTCCACAGCTAACCAATCTGAGTGGATTATCCCGCTCGGATTCTTACTTTATAGTTTTCCTTTTAGTTTGGCCGTTTTTTCCGGATTCTCTTCTAAATTATTCCAAAAGCCGAAATCTGTAAGAGAAACGATCGGGAGTTCCTACCTCTGGGCAATTCTTACCGTCTGCTTGGTTCACCTGGCACCAAACCGTAAGGATTTTTATTACCTTCTTCCTTTGATCCCTTTGGCTTTTTTGGGAATCGGATTATTCTTCATTAGAAAAAAGGAATATCAATTCTCGAAAATATTGTTTCTGAATTTCTTTTTCTCGTGCGGGATCGGGGTTTTGATCCTGGTTGGCATGTGGGGTTTCGGGGTTCTATTGGGCCAAAGTATCTTGGCGGAATTTGTATTCACTGCATTTTTACTTTTGATTTTTGTATGGGGAAGAAGGGTTCGATCGCAAAGATTAGGAGTTCCTTCCATTGTTGTCCTGAATCTGGTGCTCGCAGCGGGCTTACTCTCTTATATCCAATTTTCTATTCTTCCCAGAGTGAACCTAAGCGAGGTGCCGGAAAAGGGACCTTTCACAAGCGCAAAACAGATCTGCATCGTTTCGGAAAATCCTTGGACAGCGCTTACTTTTAGGAACTCACTTCCAGGAGCCGATATCATCCATTCCGTTCCAGGTGCGGATCGAAATTGTGTGGATGGGAGGAGATTCCTAGTCTTTTTTCAGGAGCCGATCCGGATCCCTTCCGGATACCGACTTATTCAGACCCAAACTGTTTGGAAAAGAGATGTCACCCTGCAGGAACTCCTGGGCCCAAACCAAGGAAAAGAATTGATCTATTTTTATGAGCCTTCTTGGAATAAGAATTCCGAATCGGAGAGTCGATGAGCCCAATCTCTTTCAGAAAAATTTTCCCGTATCTTCCCATTTTTGTTTTGGGTCTGGCCGTGGGCACGTTTATCGCCTTTAAATATTCCAGAGGAACTGTGGTCCAGTCGGGAATGGAATGGGAAGGAAAGGAAATCTGCCTGGATTATTGCGATAATCTTGCGAAATGTACGAAAAAGGAATATCCCCAAACTTCGGAAGATCAATTGTATAAGGTGGAAAATGCCTGTTTAAGAGGTTGCAGAAAACATTTCGATAAAATGCAGGTATGTCTCCAGCCGGACAAAATGGTAAGTTGTTCCGAATTAACCTCCTGTCTGTTCGGAGAATTAAAAAAGTATTATTAAACCTTTTTTAATATTTCCCTTTCCAGAAACGATTCACTTTTTTTACGTAATCTTTCGTTTCCTTGTATGGAGGGATCCCTTCGTATTTTTGGACGGCACCTGGTCCGGCGTTATAAGCCGCAAGCGCCATATCCGTATTTCCGAACTTCTTCATCATATCCGCGAGAAACTTGGTCCCACCGGCAATATTTTCTTCCGGATCAAAAGGATTCTCCACTCCTAAAATGTCCGCCGTGCCAGGCATAAGTTGCATAAGACCGATCGCGCCTTTCGAAGAAACGGCATTCGGTCTAAAATTGGACTCCGCCTTGATCACAGACTTGACGAGATTCGGGTCCAGATGATTTTTATAGGATTCCCTTTCTATAATACTAGTTAGGTCCCTAGGAATTGGATCGTTCTCTTGGGAGAAAATTCCCTTCATTTTGGCGTCCAGTTCTTGGGAGAATTCTGACTCGATCTTCTTAGGTGTAGGATCTCCTTCCTGAGCAGGAGATCTTGGCTGAAATCTCTCGGTAATTCCCTGGATTTCTTCCATTCTGGAGACAATTCTACGATAAGATTCTAAATCATCTAACTTCATACAATCCTCAGGAGTTCCTACCTATGCCGAAATGGCTAATCTTCACGTCCTTATTATGTCTCTCGGAAGAAAACCAGGATCCGTTTAGTCTTTTTTGCAGCTTTTAGAAAGGAAATCCAAGGGTTTCTTGAAAAAACCCGCGGCCTAAGAACGATAGACGGGCGTGATAGAAATAGAGATAGTCACAACACCAAGGCTCACAGCATTTCCGGTATTTCTAGCTTTTAGTCGGGGATACTTTGAGGAAGAAGACGTACTCGTCAGAGTCCGTGCACTCAAAAGTTACGAAGCAGTTCTTGCTCACTTGAGAGAAGGCCGGGCAGAAGCCGGAGAAATTCCTTTCACGGCATGGATGGACCAACAACTACGAAAAACCTCTCCTCATTGGACTTTTTATCGAGGAGTCATTCTGTCTTGTTTGGTGCATGGATTTTATTCGGCATCTTACATGGAAGCGGAGTCCATCCGGGATTCCTATCATAGTTTTTTACCCATCTTACACCCTTATTCCTTGGATAGATTCGTAGCGGAGGAATTTTTTCGCTCCGAAAATTATCATCGCAGAAAACCGGTGCCTTATCTTACTACAAGGCCTACGTTACTCGCTCATGAGTTCATCCGTGCAGAGTGTTTGGGAGCTGCCGCTTCTCTCCAGGAGTATCCATTTTTTGGGGAGAAGGGTTACTGCCTCACAGTGGAGAACGAGATCCCTCCATATTATCTTCCTACGAATATGCTCGTATTTACCGGAAGATTTGCTTCTAAGTTTCCGGAGGAAGCAAATAGGGTTTCCAGGGCGATCAAAAAGGCAATGGAGGATCTTGCCAATCACGTAGCATACGAAGGGGATTCGTTTGTAGCGGATTGGGTAGGCCCTTGTCCTTGGAGACCAGGAGAGCTGGACGGGTTTTATAGAAGGCCCGTTCCGGAGCTTGGAAAAATTTTATCGGGAATGCCTTCCTTCGAAGATGTCCGGTTCGTGACGGAAATGTACGGAAAAACGTTTCCGGGTTTGGATGGAGGAAAGAAGGTCTTGGAAAATCTGGCCCATTCGGTTGCCGACAATCCTTTCCCTAAATTTCCATCTTCGATTACACAAACAAATTCGAAACTCTATCATAGTTATTATTCCAACGGGAAAACCAAATTAGGGAATTTTGTAAAAGATATTTCTCCTCTCAGAAGTCTGGTCTCCGAAATGAAAGAATTGGCTCTTTCTCTTTTTTTAGGAAGAAGAGAAGTTTCTTTGGACACACAACTGCCCAAAAGCCCGTACCTTTTTATACGTTCCACGGTGAACGCAATATTAGATTATTTGAATCAAGAGATCCGTGACATAGAGGAAAAGAACAAAAGGCTTTCCGAAGATAATTATCTTTTGGAAACTAGGCTGGATATAAGCGATCTAAAACGCCAAACCACCGAAGAAAGATACCGTTATATGTTCGAGTTTGCAACCGACGCGATGATCATCGTGAACGCGGACACTAGAATGATCGTGGATGCCAACAGAAGGTTCAGGGAAGTTTCCGGGTACCAAACCTCCGAGATTAAAAATATAAGGTTAGCAAGGGTCCTCCCGGATATTTTAGAACAAACGGAACTGAAATCTCCGGGAGGGAAGGACCAAAACATGACTTTCATTCCGGAAGCGGGTTTGATCCTAAAAGACGGGACAAAATTTTCGGTGGGACTTAGTGTGACCGGCTTCAGTGCGGAGACAAAAAGATTCTATCAGATCCAAGTAAACGATAACGCGTTAATTTTGGAATCCGAGAAGATCAAACACGAGTTCATATCCAATATATCTCATGAACTTAGATCTCCAATGACGAATATCCAAGGATATTTTGACCTTCTGTTCGCTGATGAACAACTTTCCTTGAACAAGGATCAGAAGGAAATGACGGATGTAATCCGTAAGAACGTAAGAAGGTTGAATTTCCTGATAGATAACCTTCTACAATTGGAAAAGAAGGACTCTCAAACTTCGGAAGAGATGTATGAGATATTTGATCCGTTGACTGTGATCGAAGAAGTATTATATATCAATTCTCCTTCCGCGTCCGAAAGCGGACTAACGGTTACTACTAATCTTTCGGAAGGTCTAAAACTAAAAGGAGTAAGATTCGAGTTTTCACAGATCATAACGAATTTTTTCGTGAATGCCATAAAATATACGGAAAAAGGCGGAATCGACGTCTCACTTAGAAAAATTTCGGATAAAAAAGTAGAGGTCCGATTTACTGACACCGGGATCGGTATAGATCCTAAATACAAGGAACTGATCTTTGAAAGATTTTTTCGAGTCCCGGACCAAAGAAACAGAACAGTGGGAGGCACCGGACTCGGGCTTTCCATCAGTCGTACATTGATCAATAAAATGGGGGGAGAAGTCATCTTAGAGCCGAACCAAAAAGGTGGCAGTATTTTTAAGGTGATTTTACCTTTGTATTCTGAATGAACCAAAAAAGAACGTATTTAATCCTATTTTTACTTACTGTTTCCTTGATCGGAATTTTTTATCTTCTATTTCCGGGAACTTCCACAAACGAAAATACAAATTACCAAGGTGGTCTCTCGGAGGAGACCTTGACTCAAAAAGAAAACTCCTTATTCGAAGGGGGGTCTTTCTTGGATTTTTCGGGACATGTAGAAGAGACTGTATCTGGACCTGTTGCGATCGTCGGGGAATCGGGCTCTAAACCTAGTAAAACAAAATCTTATCTGGAAAGTTTAAGTCCGGAAGAAAAGGCCAAATTATACGATCAACTTTACGAGAAGTTCAAACCTCTTACCGAAAAATTTCCGAACAATTCTCTCATTCCTAAAAAACTATCGGAAGAAGAATCCGCTAAAAAGAAAGAGAATGAAGACCGTTATTACAGGATCCAAAGGGAAATTTTAGAAAGAAAGGATGTCTCCAAGGAAGAAATGTCCTTCTACCTGAATACAAAACTAAAAAGATCCGACGATATGTTGGAGATCCTAAAATATGGAATGGAAAATTATCAAAAGTTAGTCGGCGAAAACCCTAAAAATGCCAATCTAGAATATGAGAAACTTCTAAAGGAAAGATTGGATGGACTTTCTAAAAGTAGGGAAGAAGTAATTTCCGCTCAAAAAGGGAACTAGAAGTCCTAAAGACCTTTACGTTTTCTTTTTGAAATTCTTTTCGTTTGAACGATTTTTGATTTTTTAGCGGCAGGTTTTTTGACCGAAGGTAGTTTCATTTTGTTCAAAGTATGGATTAAATGAACGAGTTCTTCCTGGTTCAAAACGGAAAGGATGGAAATTACCTTTTGAAAGCCCACCTGTTGTAAAAGACCGACTGCATTTTTAGTTCCTAATGCTTTCAACAAAGCGGGGATCTCCGAGATGGATCTTTTACGGATCCATTCGGCACATTCTTCCGGGGTTAAAGCCTTGGTTAAAGGAACAAAATCTTTTACCGGCAGAGCCTTGGTCAGTTCCAGGAAAGAATCTATACCGATAGAATTCAAATAATCGATCGCAGAATCCGGACCTATATGAGTTAAGATCTCTACGATCGTTTTAGAGCCTATCGTGTTATTGATCTTAGAAACATCTAAAGGAGAAATGGATTCCGCTAAAAATTGCAGGTCTTTCAGGCCGAGGTGTTTTACATAGTATACCAGATCGGAAGGTACCGTGTTTTGGATCAAATCCACTAAAATGGATTCCTGAATAGACTGTAAAAGGGTTACGATCTCTTTTTCACTCAGATGTTGGCTTAGGTATAAAAGCCTCTTATGATCCACCTTTTCCGAAATGGAAAATAACGCCTCATAACCTAGATTACGGAATAACTGAAAGGATTTCTGAGGCCCCAGTTTATCCAGGTATTCTAATGCGTTTTGGATGGTGGATATTACCTTCTTCATCCCAAAATATCCGAGAGCAGATCTAGAACTAAAGGAGAGAGTGATCTTTTCCTGTGGACCTTTCTGATATTAGATGCCGTATCTTCCGCGATCTTACTGATCCATAGATCCAATTCAGGTTCGGAAAGTCCTATAAACTCTTTCAAAGTTTCTTTTCTATAATGATTCAGTAATGTATCTCTACTTACCGAGTATAAATTTTCCAAGGCTCCGCGGACTTTTTCATCGCTTGCGATCGCTCGTCGGATCCGATCCGTTCCTGCACCGAATCTGGAAGTTTCCAATCGTCCTAGATCGTTAAAGCCCGTTTGGAAAAGGATTTTCAATGTGTTTCGGATCACTGCTTGGATCTCTTGGGTTCCGGAACCGATGGAAACAAAGTCCGCAATTCTTTCCGTAAACGTAGGTAATAGCGAAGATAAAAATTGAGAGATCTGTTTTTCCAGACCGGCGGCTTGGAATACACCATGTAAAGGATTTATCTTTTTATGAAATTCATTCAGGACTTTCTCCAATCCTTGGGAGAAGATCGCTTGGACTTCCGGCTGATTTAAGATTCCTAGGATCAGATTTTTAGAAGGCGCCGCTTGAGTTCCCGCGATAAATTCCACGATAGAATCCATGGATTCTTCCGATAGGAACTCATCCGCAGAAGTGTAGGGGAACGCTTTTTCTATTGGAAATTCTTCGGCTAAAACTTTTAACTTTTCTTCCGGCAGACGGACTAGCCCCAAAACGGAAGGAGAGATGGCAAGATCTTCCGGGAAAATTTCCTCTAAGCTGGATCTAAATAAAAAATGTAAACTTTTACGTATGCTAGTTTCCAAGGCTCCGGGTTTAGTGATCCAGTTCTCTACCCTAGTTTTACGGGAAACGAATATTTTCCAAAATGCCAAAAGTATCTCCTCAGGCGCCGATCGTGGACCAAACCGTATCTAGTTTAGGAATATGATACGTGAGTTGGTTTCTGTGATATAAGACCGGATTTTTTTTCTTTAAATTATGAAGATCTTTGGGGATCTGAAATAATTTTTCCAAGAAAACGATATCGTTTCCCTCTAGTCGGACGAAACCTCCTTTTTTAGCTTTCTCTAAAAAAGAATCGAATGCATGTTTCAACGCATCCGTTTTAAATTTTTCCGAGATATAAATTTCAGGATGAGCATTCCTGATCTTCTCCGCTAAGGATATAAGGAGAGAAAATAATTTTTCCTTACTTTCTTTCGCTTTGCCTTCGAATTTTAGGACCATATACGAAGCTAAATTTCCTGCAGTAATCGTATATCCGCTTCCTAATTTTTCTTTTACGATCCCGGAAACCTGGTCCGCATCCGCATTTTCCGGAATAGGAAATTGTTCTCCGTAGCCAATATGAAGTTCCGACTTTTTGGAGGAGAAATAATCGTAGGTCAAAGTGAAGGATGTAAAATTCAAATTTTTGAATTTAGATCTAAGAAAATATACTCCCTTTTTTATCTGGGCCATATACCCGTCTTGGTTAAAAACCCCTTCCGGAAATAGAAAAAGGTTTCTTCCTTCGGAGATCCGATCGGAAAGATAACTCCATTCCTGGTCTACCATATCTCTGAGCATTCCTTTTTTCAGGAGTTCCCTTGCATTATCTCTAAACGGTCTTTTGATCGGGACACAGCCGATATAATCCATATATTTAGGAATAAGCCCTGATTTATCTATTAGAAAAAAGAAAAGTTTAAGAAGTCCCTTCGGTTTGAACTCCTTCATTAAAAAATTTTTTCCCAAAATATCTTCTCTGGCTGGGATCGCAAATTTGATAGATGGATGAACATGAGGATAGACTGCCGCCAGAGCCGGGACATCCCCTTCCCAAACATGATTTGCCATAAGAATGGAAGGATAGGGAGCTTCTAAAATTTTATTAGGATTACTTGCAGGAAAATGTTCTTCAAAAGCATCAAAAAGGATCCCTCTTGCTTTGAATACGATCTTGATCATAAAACTGTAAGTTTTTGTAGTATATACGGGTTGAACTTGTTTTGCGGTTTCCTTTTCCATAATCGGATCCATACAGTTCCTCTTCTCTTTTTACTCTGTTATTTTTTTAGGGACCGACTCGCTGATCCGAGTGGTAACTTCGTAATTGATCGTATAAGTCCAGTTTGCATAATCGTCGGCGGAGATTTCTTCTTCCCCTTCTTTGCCTAAAATCGTAACCACGTCCCCAATCCGGGCCAGGGGGATATGTGTGATGTCCAACATGGTCATGTTCATACAGATCCTTCCAAGGATCTTCGCTCGTTTCCCTTTTACGAGCATGGCTCCATTATTGGAAAGTTTTCGATCCAATCCTTCGTAATAACCGACCGGCACGACTGCAATCCTCGTAGGGGCGCTTGTTTGGTATGTGGATCCGTAACCCACATAACTATCTTCCGGAACGGTTTTGATATGAACGATCCTGGTTTTCCAAGAAAGAACGGGAGTAAGATTAAAATTATTTTTGCCGCTTAGATGCAAAGAAAGTCTAGTCTGTAAACTAGGCCAGAGTCCGTAGAGGGAGATCCCTACACGTACCAGATCGTAATGTGCTTCCGGAAACAACATTGTAGACGCGGAAGCGCATGCATGTTTGACTAAATTTTTGAATCCGAATTTTTCCGCGAGAAGGATCGCTTCCGAAAAAGATTTCATCTGCTCTTTGGAGTATTTCTGCTCTAATACATCTTCCGTGCTTGCGAAATGGGTCGCGATCCCATCTACCTTCAGCCCTTCCGATTTGATCTCTGAAAGTGTTCTCTCCAAATCCGTACCTGAATAACCCAAGCGAGCCATTCCGGTATCCACCTTGAGATGGATCTGAGGAGAAGGTTTACAATTTGTTAAAATTCTTACTTCTTCGGTTCGAGATACGATGATCCAAAAATTCGGGTCCGAAACTTCGGAACTTCTTTCTGCAAGTCCCGGGATTTCTCCCATGATCAGGATCTTAAACTCGGGATATTTTGCGCGTAGAAGTTTTGCTTCTTCCAAAGAGTTTACACCGAAAAGATCCGCTCCGGCTTGGTAGGCAAGCTCTGCAGTTTCTAAAAGTCCGTGACCGTACGCATTTGATTTGATGACTGCAGTTAGTAAGGTTTTGGGGGAGAGAAGGGCGCGAAAATTTTTCAGGTTCGCTGAGATCGCCGCTCTGGAAAGTTCTATCCAAGTTCTGTCTTTCATTCTTTGAAATTAGCGCAAGATCTTCAGTCATGAGCCCCTTTTACGGCCAGCCTGTCATTCGGATTTTTCCTTTCAACCGGGAGGAAAAAAGGGTTTCCCGAGCGGGGAAATATGAACAAACTGCCCGGGAAACGGCTTAAACAAATCCTCAGGCACCACGGATGAAACAATATAAAGTAGTACAAACTTTCCCAGTTCCCCTCCAAGATCTACTCAGAGCGAGAGAAGATAGATACAAATATTTAGATAGATTCCCCGAATTAAAGAACGTGGAATTATTAGAGGAAAGAAAAGAGGGAAACAAAGTTTACCAAAAAAGAAAGGTAAAGTTAGCCGAATCCCTGCCAAAGGTGCTTGCTACACTTCTTTCCGATCCTTCTCTTTTGGAAGATTCCGTATTCGATCTTTCCACCAACACCCATGAATTTACGATCGCACCCCCAGGAAACGATTCCATCGTCACCATCAAGGGATTCTCCGTATACAAGGAGATTGGTCCGGGCGAATCCGAGAGAAGTTACGACGTAAAAGTAAACTCCGGAGTATTCTTAATGGGCTCCGTGATCGAAACTGTGATTGAAGAGATCCATAGACATTCGTTAGAGAAGGACAAGAACTCCATCTCCGAATTCCTGAAAAAGGGAGATTAAACGTTTAGAGAAAGACGTTTCGCGCAGAGAACACGGGAGCACACAGAGTGATTCATGTAGGACCAACCCCCTCAGTGAATTTTGTGGCCTCCGTGCGAACCGAAAAGAGTTTTGCCTCTTCTTAATATTACGGAATCGTTTCTAGATCCGATTTGCTGGGCAATCCAGGTTTGGTCAGCAAAAGCCCTTCTCCCAAATTGAAAACTCCCCAAGCTGGTTTAGATTCTTGGATTGCAGGCAGTATTTCCGAAAATCTATCGTCCAAGAGGATGGTTTCATAGTCGGGATCTTCTTCTTCCAATCGTAAGATAGTCCAACCTAAAGTATTTAATTCCTCTAGGAATGTGGTACTTACGCCACACTCGCCGCAAGAGTTAGGAGTTAAGATTAGTATAATCCCTTTTTTTCCATTCTTCTCCGCGTTAGAGATCGCTTCTTGTTTGGAATGAAAAACAAAAGAAGAAGTCTTTAAGAAACCGAACTTCTCCCTATTTGTATAAAGTAGCGTACCTAAAATAACCCAAAAAACCCCGAAAAAGCTCAAAAGGACCCATTTTTGAATTCGTGTATTTTTGATGATAATGCTCCTTGTGTGAATCTCCGACTAAGACTCGTCAGAAAATTCTAATGTAAAATCTTTCTAGGATCTTCCGATCTTAGAAAAAGCTGAACAGAAAAAATAAATATAAATTTACGTAGAGAGTTGACAAAAAAACATAGTCATACGCATGCTCGGTTACTAAACCAAAACCGGTTCGGAGGTGTCAGGCAGTAGATGAACGCATTGGGAAAGCACGTAATTGCAGAATTTTATGAGTGTGATTACGAGACCATCAACAATCACGAATTGGTAGAAGATATCATGTTGAAGGCAGTCGACCTCTCCGGCGCCACCACAGTTAAATCTGTTTTTCATAGATTTAGTCCGTTTGGTGTGAGCGGTGTGGTTGTCGTGAGCGAGTCCCATTTTGCCATACATACCTGGCCAGAATACGGTTATTGCGCTATCGACGTCTTCACTTGCGGAGACTTGATCGATAATCAGGCAGCTTTGGAATATCTCAAGGAACGCTTCGGCTCAAAGAGCATCTCCGTAGTGGAAATGAAGCGCGGTTTGTTGAAACTTGGCGTAGACCTACCTCACAAGCCAGTTGGGAAATAAGTATCTTCTCTCCGGCAGAGCCGGAAACACCCTAATTGATAAAGACGAGTTCCCCTCTCCGGGAGGAAGGGTCGACTTCACTTATTTTCAAACTTTTATGAGGAGAGGTATCAGAGAATGAGCCTAAAGATCCAAGACCAACTTAAAATTGTTAATCGTTTTTCTTATTTAAGAAACAGTATCGAAATCGCTACTACCGACAAGGGCGAAGCTTTCCTTTATACGAAGGAAACTATCTCTGCGGGAGAGGTTGTGGCAGTTTGGGGAGGAAAAGCAGTTCATAAGAATGAACTTGCAGGACTTTCCGGACTTTCTTCTCCGCATAGGGTTCATAAGGATTTCTATCTGGTTTCTCCATTGCATGATGACGGAATTGATTCCGTACATTATATTCGCCAGTCTGCGGATGCAAATTGCGGTTTTCAGGGAGATATCACCCTGGTTGCTCTTCGTGACATCGAAGCCGGCCAAGAGATTACGTATCATCCTGCGATGAAAAACCCTGAACTCGCATGGGCTCGCAACGAAGAGGCAGAAATTGTCCGTAAACGTTTCAACGGAAGTTTCCCTACTTATATCCAGTCCAAGATCGAATCGGATCCTGAATTGAAAGTGTATGAACCTTTCAAAGACGGAGCTTGGGGACTTCTAACTTCCATCGATCTGGAAAACTGTGATGCGGCTCTGATCCGTGACGCGGATGCAATCAAACAATATGTGATCGAACTCTGCGATCTGATCGAAATGAAACGTTTCGGCGAGACCCAAGTAGTTTACTTCGGAGAAGACGATCGTGTTGCCGGTTACTCTATGGTGCAGTTGATCGAGACTTCTTGTATCTCCGCTCACTTCGCAAACGATACCAATACTTCTTATATCGATATCTTCTCTTGTAAAGGATACGATCCTAAAGTTGCGGCTGAGTTTACTCGCAAATTTTTTAAAGGCGCCGCAATGCGTCTTACGGTAACAAACCGCTTCTAAGAGGTACTATTGGAACTTTGGCTGGACGAGACCCTCGAGTTACCCAACGGAAGGGCTCTCAAGATTAGAGTGAAGGAGTTCTTACATTCCCGT
The DNA here is from genome assembly GCF_040833995.1 of Leptospira sp. WS58.C1. Taxonomy (NCBI): domain Bacteria; kingdom Pseudomonadati; phylum Spirochaetota; class Leptospiria; order Leptospirales; family Leptospiraceae; genus Leptospira; species Leptospira cinconiae. The sequence continues at coordinate 336,038 of NZ_CP162138.1, read as the reverse complement.
AAGACTCCTTTTCAAAAAATAGACGTATTCGAATCCCAAAGTTTCGGTCGTATGTTCACCTTGGACGGGGTGGTCATGATGACCGAAGCGGATGAGTTCGCGTATCATGAAATGATCGCTCACGTTCCTATGATGAGCCATCCGAATCCTGAAAAAGTTTTAGTGATCGGTGGTGGGGACGGAGGAACCGTTCGTGAGATCCTAAAACACCCTTCCGTAAAAGAAGTACATCTTTGCGAGATTGACAAGGGGGTCGTAGACGTTTGTTACGAGTATTTCCCTGAGATCGCAAATGCGATGAAAGACCCTCGAGTCAAACACGCATACGAAGACGGAGCAAAATACGTACAGGACTATAAGGAATATTTCGACGTGATCTGCGTGGATTCTTCCGATCCTGTCGGCCCTGCGGAAGTTCTATTTAAAAGACCTTTCTATGAGACGATGGCCGCTTCCTTGAAACAAGGAGGGATCTGTACCACTCAGGCGGAAAGTTTTTACTATCACGGAAAAGTAATTAAGGAATTATTTCAGTTCATTCCTCAGGTATTTGATCACTGTGGATATTACTTTACGGTGGTTCCTACGTATCCTTCCGGGATTATAGGTTTCACGTATTGCTCCAAAGGACCGGACCCTTATAAGGTAGAGCCGGATCCTAAAAGAGTTCCGAAAGGTTTAAAATATTACTCTGCCGAGATCCATAAGGCTGCGTTTACTCTTCCTCCATTCGCGCAAGAGTACATCGTAAGGAAATAATGGATTTTTATTCCAAATTCGTAAAAAGAAGGGAGAAGTTAAACTCCCTTCTTTGCGTTGGAATCGATCCTGACATCGCTAAACTTCCGCCATCCTTAGAAAAATTTCCGGACAAACTTTTCGTATTCTCCAGAGAGATTGTAGACGCTACCGCAGAATACGCAGTCGCATATAAACCGAATATCGCTTTCTTCGAAGCGTTCGGTTCCAAAGGGATCGAACAATTCGAAAAACTGATCTCTCATATCAAAACGAATTATCCCGAGATCCCGATCGTTGCGGATGCAAAACGGGGAGACTTGGATAATACCGCAAGACAGTATGCGAAGTTCTTTTTTAAAGAGCTGGGAGTGGACTCACTGACTCTTTCTCCTTATATGGGATCGGATACGATCAAACCGTTTATCGAGGACGAGTCCAAGATGGTGTTCTTACTTTGTTTAACTTCCAACCCGGATTCTGCGGAACTCCAACAAAAAACATTCTCCGAAACAGGTAGGACGCTTTACAGAGAAGTGGCTGCATTGAGCGAAAAATTTCCTGTTAAGAATGTGGGGTTGGTAGTGGGAGCGACTCATCCCAAGGAATTATTAGAAATTCGTAAAGCCCATCCGGATCGTATCTTTTTGATCCCAGGTTACGGTGCACAGGGAGCTTCTTTAGAGGAAGTGATCTCCGTTTGCGGAAAAAATTCTTTGGTCAATTCTTCCAGAAGTATCATATTTTCTTCTTCCGGCCCTGATTTTGCGGAAGGGGCCCGAAAAGCGGCAGCTTCCGTCACGGAGCAGATGCGAAAGCTCCTGGTTTAATATAAAGAAGATCGGAAGTTCAAGATATCTTTCGATCTGTTTGCAGATCTCTAAGTCCTTTACGGATCAAATAAGGAAGTGCGAGGACCAAAAAGAGGGAAGAAAAAATTAAGATCAAGGCAATGATCGAAACGATGGAATGGACCATTTTGCTATAGGATTCGTACGGATAGCCTATTTCGTAGATCCTTCCTTCCGAGTAAAATGTATACCAGATAATGTATACGGGTTTACTTTCCGGAAGTGATAATGATCTGTACATTCTTTTGGAGATATATTCCCCCTCGTTGTTTCGGGAAAGGTCCGATCGAGATGTGTTATTAGGATTCGAACTGGAAATTAAATATAACACATCCTTAGGCAGAATATTGCCTCTTCCTAATTTTATATTTTCTCTTAGGTTCTCTATTTCCGTTTTTCTCGCCTCGTCATAATGACTTTCGATCAGAACAAAACTGATCCGAGAAACCACACAAAATAAGATCAATACCGTAGCCAGAGAGACGCCCAGTATCTTGATCATAAAAGAAGAAGGTTCCGGAAAGTAATTCAAATACAGAACCGTATACAAGAAGAGTTGTAAACTTGTGGCAGAAGTCAATATCAGTTGGAAATTGGAAAAAGAAAGATAGCCCAATCCGTAAAAAGTATAAGTAAGGGAGAACAACGCGTGAACCGAGATCGCCAACCCGAAATTGCGGGACATTTGGACGGTTCTTTCCTTATTTAATTTCGAATCGGCATCGGGCCCAAGGGTAAGTTCATTTTTTACCTTTATGTTCTGCTTAAGGATCACTACTAAGATCCAAATAAATGTCAAAAAATGGATGGACCCCATCGGAGCTGTAGACTCCGGTTTTTGAAATTCGAACATTTGAATGCTGAAATTATAAGAAACTTCCGAATTGATGTTCTTCGATACATAGAACGAAAACCCGAACATCCCGGCTGCAAATATCGTTAATAATGCGAGCCTAGATTCTTTTGTACGATCTATTCCGAAAAAGGAATATATAAAATACAAAAGTACTAAGTTTGAGAAGGATGTATATAGAGCGATCAGGAAGCATGCCGGTTTAGATAAGGAAGGCAGAAAAAAAGAAGTTCGGACTAAAAATCCGAAATTTAAAAATAGTACGAAAAATAGATAAACTACCAAAACCCAGGCTTGTATAGTTTTACCTGTTAATTTCAGTAAAGAAACGATTAGAAAAACGGTAAAGATGGTCCCGGAAATATAGCCGATAGAATGATAGGAAAACTGGAAGATGTCCATACGAAGCAGGCTCTTATCGCTTGCTTCGTATTGTTTTTAGGTCGTTTGCCGAGGTAAAACGAAAAATTGCGTTATTTCCCCTTAAAAGATAAGAAGAATTTACTCCAGGCTTATTCTAAAGTATTTTTGAGATAGGTTCTAACGACTCTCTTCCGTGGATCTATCTTCTTCCGTCGTAGATGTCGTAGAAGGGGTTACCTCTTCTTTTTTAATCTCCTCCTGCTTAGGTGCTGGTTCTTCTTCTTTCTCTTTTTTGGGAGGAGTTTCCTTGTTGTCGGATGCGGAGCCCGATCCGAAATAATAACCGAATCCGAAAATTCCAGAACCTTCGCCGTAGATGTACTTTTCTCCTTGGAAATGACGGTTGATAGAAGCGCCCTCGATTTCTAAAAACACAAAGCTGCGTTCGAAGTTCATACGAACTCCTAGTTTACCGTAAGCTCTTAATGTGGATTGTTTTGCGCCCATATCTGCGATCCCTAGTCCCGCTCCGATATATGGATCGAATTTGGATCCAGGACGGAAATGGAATGTGGGTCCTAGATCTAAAAATGTTTTGGAGAAGGTAACCTTATCGATCATTGCCGCCGCAGCAAAATAATATCCGAAGTTTTCGAAGGACGGAGCGGAAAGAATCATCGCGGAAGCCATCTCCGTGGAACGGTCTTGGGGAACGAAATAACTAGCACGGTTGACTCCGAGTTCGAAACCCAAATTTCTGGGATTATATTCGATGCCCGCTCTGAAAGTTTCGGATCTGCCCGCAAGACCGTATTGATATTCTGCTTGTCCAGCTCCGACTCCTATCTTTGCAGTGAAAGGGGAGGTTTGAGTTCCCTCTCCAATTAGGGTAAAAGGTTCCGCAAATAAAGAGAATGGAAAAAGAGTAAAAAGGGAAACTAGAAGGTAGAATATTATCTTTTTATCGAGTTTTGTGGATCTCACGTATCGGGCTCCGGTCAAAAATGTAATGGATGAAGAACGTTATAGTATAAAAATCTATTTATTGTTTACTAGGTTAGGCGCTCTTATACCAAAATTGTCTTACTTTACATATCCGCTCCAAGGCTCGAAGGGGTCATTTGAAATTGGATTTGTACTGAAAAAAATATAGGCCCAGGAGTCTCCGTTGGAATTATCAAAATTTTTGTCGGAACTCCTACAGGCATACGCAGGCCCTGGGCTAAGCCTTGTTTCTTTCGGCGCCGCTACCTTGTTACCATTCAGTTCCGAGGCAGCGCTTATGGGGGCGATCTGGTCCGGATTTTCTCCATCCGAAGCGGTATTTTGGGCCTCGATCGGGAACTGTGCCGCCTGCGCATTCAACTATTCTCTGGGCTATTGGTTCGGAAAAAAAATAGAAGATAGGATTTCCAGATCGAAAACGTATGCCGGCTGGGCCGAAAGAATGTCCAGATGGGGATACTGGGCCTTGGGCTTTTCTTTTCTTCCATTTATAGGAGACCCGATCACTGTACTTTCCGGATTCTTTCGCCAGAAGTTTTGGATCTTTGCATTGGTAGTGTTTTCGCTTCGTATCTTAAGATATATTACTCTTGCTTATGGGTTCGGCTTGTAAGTTTAAGAAATACAAGAGCTTATAATATTCTTACTAGGTTTAAACAAACCGAATCTAAACGGATACGAATTTGTTTTTACTAAAATCAGGAATTTCCTTTTAATGGCGGAGTTTTGGAAAAAATTTTCCAAACCGTATTTGTAAAAACCGAGTCTATACAGAAACCTTCGGAATCTTTTCTCGAAAGGTTTTCTAATGAGATACGGAACAGTAAGGAAGAAGGAAGTTTTTGAAAAAGAATCCTCCCCTCAAAAAGAAATCTAAACAAATCCCCAAGAAGAAAAAGGAAAAGCTTGCCATTGTAGGTTCGGGTATTGCCGGAATGGGCTGTTCTTATTTTTTACGGGACCATTACGAAATTACGGTATTTGAAAAAGCCGACTATGTAGGAGGGCATACAAACACCGTATTCGTTCCGGAAGAACAAAAGAAGATCCCTATAGATACCGGATTTATAGTATTCAATCACGTTACCTATCCGAACTTAAAACGATTTTTCGAAGAGTTAAACGTTCCTACAAAAAAGACGAGTATGTCTTTCAGCGTCCAACATGTTCCTGATGATTTGGAATTTTGCGGTTCCGGATTAGGTGGCTTGTTCGCCCAAAGAAAGAATATATTCAATTTTCGATTTTTACGTTTGCTCTTAAATATCAATCGATTCAACCAGGAATCCCCTAGAATATTACAAGATCCTAAATATAAAGAGTATTCCTTACATAGATATATCCGAGAAGAAGGGTATCATCCTGATCTTTTGACATATTATCTTGTACCGATGAGTTCGGCGGTTTGGTCCACTCCGGAAGATTTGATGTTGGAATTTCCCGCCTATTCTTTAGTTCGCTTCTTCTTAAACCATGGATTTTTAGGGTTAAACACTCAACACCAATGGTACACTGTGGATGGAGGCTCGATTGAGTATGTAAAGAGGTTGATCACGCCAAATCGGGATCGATTTCATACTAACTCACCGGTCTTAGGCGTAGAAGTTACTCCGGCCGGAAAGGCCAAACTTACTTTCAAAGGAAAGAAGTCCGAAGTATTCGACAAGGTGATACTTGCCTGCCATGCAGACAGTTCCTTAAATATTTTAAAAAAGCCGTCAACTTTGCAGAAAGAATTATTATCTCAATTCGAATACCAGGAGAATATTGCAACCTTACATACGGATGATGCTGTGATGCCGAATACAAGGTCAGCCTGGTCTTCTTGGAATTATAGAATGGACCTGATCCAAGGACAGATACGTCCGCATACGATCTACTGGATGAACAGCTTACAAGGAGTTTCCAAAAAGAAGGATTACTTTCTTTCCATAGGAGACCCTGGGCTTCTGGATCCTAAAAAGGTCTTGAAAAGGATAAAATACGAACATCCTCTTTTTCACGTCGGATCCCTGAAAGCCCAAGAAAGATTATCCGAATTGAATCGTAAGGGACCGATCTATTTCTGCGGAAGTTATTTTAGATACGGATTCCATGAAGATGCCTTTTGGTCCGCGAAAGAATTATCGGAGACCCTGCTGGGAAGGAAGGTATGGAACTAAATTCCAAGATAGTCGAAGCCAGGGTTATGCACGATCGTAAGACCCCTAAACCGAATCGGTTTAATTATGGGATCTTTACGTTCCAATTGGACCTGGACGAACTTGATCGAGTAAACGATCGTTTATGGATGCTTGGAAATAATAAGTTTCGAGTATTTTCTTTTAAGGATAAGGACCATTTAAACTTCGGAAAAGAAGGGTTAAAAGAAAATTTTTTAGAGTACTTAAGACAAGAGGGAGTCAAAGAAAAGGTAGAAAAGGTAACGCTAATCACCAACCTAAGAGTATTCGGCTACGTCTTCAATCCGGTATCGTTTTATTTTGCCGAGGATAAGGACGGAAATCCACTCTGCGCCGTTGCTGAGGTTGGAAATACATTCGGAGAAATGAAGTTATACTTCCTTGGAAAAGGATCCTTTGATCAAAAAGGATTTAAAAAAAAAGAGGGGAAGTTCTTTTATGTGTCTCCGTTCGTCAGTTTGGACTCGGAGTTCGAATTTTATTTAAATCCGCCCCAAGGTGGAAAGATAAACTTAAGGATAGACGCTTTCGAAAAAGGAGAAAGGGTCATGGTGACAACTTATACCGGAAAGGTTTTGGATCTAACGGATCTAAATCTGATCCGAATGTTCCTAAAATATCCTTTCGTAACTATTAGGGTAATCGGACTCATTCACTGGCAGGCCTTACTTCTTTACCTAAAAAAACTACCTTTCATACGAAAGAACGAAGGGTTGGACAAACAAAGAGGTTTGCATCTTGGAAGGCGATAATATTGTAAAAGTAGAACCGTTACAGGAAACTTCAGGTTCCGAAACCGGAACTTTAAGTTTTTATGAAAAACTCTTTTTCTCCGCTTTGTCGGGAATGCAAAGAGGGTCTTTACGCATTCTTTTTCCGGACGGTGGACAAAGATATTTAGGAAATCCGAATTCTTCTGATCCTCCTGAGTTTCATCATGCGATCTTACAAGTGAAAGACAGAAAGTTTTTCAAAAAATTGGTATTGTACGGAGATATTGGTCTCGCAGAATCTTATATGGACGGTGATTGGGATACGGATGATATTCGTGCAATCATCTGTTGGTTTCTTTTAAATTTGGAAAGTACACCTTCTGTCAGCGGCTCTAATAAGAACTTTCTTCATCTTACCTTAATGAATTTGGGGAATCGACTCCTACATTTATTCCGAAAAAATTCCGTTCGAGGAAGTAAAAAGAATATTACGGAACATTACGATTTAGGGAACGATTTTTATAAGAAGTTCTTGGATCCTACAATGACTTATTCCTGCGCATATTTTTCCGATCCGGCAAGATCATTGCAGGAAGCACAGATTGCAAAGATAGAAAATTTATGTAAAAAACTAAAAATTAAACCCTCTGATCACCTTTTGGAGATTGGAACAGGTTGGGGGGCTTTCTCTACGTATGCCGCTAAAAACTACGGGTGCAAAGTAACTTCTTATACGATCTCGGAAGAACAATATAAATTTGCAAAAACAAAAATTTCCGAAATGGGTCTCGAAGATAAAATAGAAATCAGGCTCGAAGACTACAGGAAAGTGCAAGGATCTTATGACAAGATCGTAACTGTGGAAATGTTGGAAGCAGTGGGGCACGAATATTTCGAAGATTTCTTTGCCATGTGTAATCGGGTCCTGAAAAAAGACGGACTTATGGCTCACCAGATCATCACTTGCCCGGATTCAAGATATGAGTCTTTTAGAAAGGGCGTGGATTTTATCCAAAAACATATTTTCCCCGGTTCGCTCATACCTTCCATTGCAAGGATCAATCAGGCGATCAATAAAACTGGAGATATGTTCCTCCACGAAGTGGAAGATATAGGAAGATATTATGATCGTACTCTAATGTCATGGCAGAAGGGATTCGAAGAGAATCTTTCTGCGATCGCTAACATGGGTTATAACGAATCCTTTTTACGTAAATGGAGATATTATTTTTCGTATTGCGCCGCGGCATTCTATATGAGAAACATCAGCGTGGTGCAGGTAGTGTATACCAGGCCGAATAATCTCGGATTGAATACCCAGTGACAAAATTAGAAAACCAAGAATTGAAACCTTCTTTTTTGGCTAAGACAAAAACAAGGATCTTAGAAGAATTAAAAACCGGAACCAGCCCGGAAAAGATCGCGTTGTCTCTTGCTATAGGAGGAGCAATAGGTATTTTTCCTTTGATCGGGACTACTATGGCGTTATGTGCGTTCTTAGGTTTCATTCTAAGATTAAACCCGGTCTCGATCCAGATTGCGAATTATGCGATGTATCCATTTCAAGTTATTCTAATTGTCCCTTTTTTAAAAATAGGGGCTTATTTATCGGGTAAGGAATTGGATCTGGCTTGGGCTTATAAACTTGTAGAAGGGGACAGTTCCCAGGTTTTGGAAGGTCTTTCTCATTCCGCAGGATATGCGGTTTTGGGTTGGAGTTGTATGGTACCTATACCTGCAGGTATCTCGTATTTTCTATTATTGATCCTGGTCAGAAAAGCAAGCCGGATCGTTCGTAAGTAAGATCCATATATATCGGAGTATCCTAATGTACGAAAAAGCCGTATCCTTGATGTTCATTGCCTGGGTGGTCGTATTTTTTTTGATGAGCTTCCTTTGGTTGATCGGGAAGTTGATCAAAAACTACGCGATAGTAGACGTGGGATGGGGGCTTTGTATCTCCACGATTGCAATCATATATTTTCTATTAGGCGACGCTTATTCGGTTAGAAAGGCGATTTTTGCTTTTATGGCAACAGTTTGGGGTTGGAGACTTTCTTATTTTATATTTACCACAAGAGTTCTGACAGGCCATGAAGATGCAAGATATACCGAATTCAGAAAAGAATACGGAGACCAGGTGGATCGAAAGTTTTTTACGAACGTATTCCAATTCCAGGGAATCCTAGGGACGATCTTAAGCCTTCCTTTTTTATTTCCCGCGCTAAATCCTTCCATACAAACACATCCATTGGAATTGATCGGTCTATGTGTTTTTATAATAGGGCTTTGGGGGGAATCGGTAGCCGATTTTCAATTGGCGGAATTCAAATTGGATCCAGCGAATAAAGGAAAGGTTTGCGATGTTGGTCTTTGGAGATACAGTAGACATCCGAATTATTTTTTTGAATGGGTGATCTGGGTCTCTTTCGGTCTTGTTTCTCTCGCTTCGCCTTGGGGATGGATCGGTCTTATCTCCCCGTTAATCATGTTGATCCTTTTAACGAAGATCACAGGGATCCCTTTAAACGAGATCGGGCAAATAAGATCCAAAGGTAATCTTTACCTGGAATACAAATCCAAGACCAGCTCTTTCTTCCCTTGGTTCCGCAAAAAGTAGATTCACAATTTAGAATATAGGAAAATTGAATATGAGTCTGATCTATACTTTAATGGAAAGAGACGTTTTCCCGGACTGGTTGATCCGATTCAGGATACGTCAACTTTTGCGTCTAAGACTTCGTACGGAAGACAAGGGAAGTCTGGAGAAAAATCAAGAACATCTCATTCAATATGTGAATGCGCTAAAACAATCTCCTATCGCCGTAGATACGCAGGCTGCGAATGAGCAACATTATGAAGTGCCTGCCGCTTTTTTTAAGTTGGTGATGGGGAAATACATGAAGTACAGCTCCGGTTACTGGACTTCTCCCGATGTTGGAATAGATGAATCCGAAAGAACCATGTTGGATCTGACCTGCGAAAGAGCGGAAATCGAAAATGGGATGAACGTTTTGGACTTGGGTTGCGGTTGGGGATCTATTTCTCTTTATATAGCGGAGAAGTATCCGAAATCCAAAGTAACGGGAGTTTCCAATTCTAAAAGCCAGAAAAAGTACATAGATGCGGAAGCCAAAAAAAGAGGATTAAAGAATCTGAATATAATTACCGCTGACATGAACGTATTTAAAACAAGTCAGAAATTCGATAGGATCGTCTCCGTAGAAATGTTGGAGCATATGAAAAACTACGAAGCCCTATTTGAAAGGTTGGCAAATTTTCTAAAACCGAAAGGAAAATTTTTTGTACACATATTCACTCACAAAAAGTTCGCTTATTCTTTCGAAGTAGTGGATGATACGGATTGGATGGCTAAATATTTTTTTACGGGAGGGCAAATGCCTTCTCATGATCTCTTTTTATATTTCCAGAAAAATTTTCAGATCCGTAACCAATGGGTGGTAAACGGTAAAAATTATGCTCTTACTTCGGAAGCATGGCTCTCCAATATGTATAAGAATAAAGAAGAAGTCCTGAAAATTTTAGGGGAAACTTACGGTAAAGAACAGGCGGTGAAATGGTTTGTCTATTGGAAAACATTCTTTATGGCCTGTGCAGAACTTTGGAAATACAAAAACGGAGAAGAATGGATTGTTTCTCATTATCTTTTTGATAAGAGGTAGAATATCTTCCGTAATATAAAACTTTCGCTTTTGTACAAAAACAGTGTAATTCGTAGTCTTGCCGTTAAATTACGGATTACACTTTCAGTCCGGTATATAAGAATTGGATTAGATCCTTAGTGATCTTTCTTGCTTGTTTTATATCGATATTCCTGAACATCATCTGCTGTCCGGATAAAAGTACTGCGACTCCGTGAGCCATAGTCCAGGCGGAGGTGGCCGCTTTTTCCGTATTTCCTTCCGGGATCAAACCCGCCTTTTGACAATCCTTAATGATCTCTACAATAATCTGAAAGGTTTCGTCTTCTGTTTTGATCAAAGAATCGTATTTTAGGTGGCTTTCTATTTGATTTCCGTACATGATACGAAATAGATCAGGATTTTCTAATGCGAATTCCACATAAGAAACTCCCGATTCTCTGAATAGAAGTAAAGGTCTCTTTTTATATTTCCCTCTTAACCTCTTTTGTCGTTCGGCCAGTATTTTAAATCCTTCTTCCGCAATATCGGCATATAAGGATTCCAAGTCCGGATAATGTCTATAGGGAGCGGATTGGCTGACTCCGGCCAAGGTGGCAGCCTTTCTGAGGCTTAACGCCTTATAACCTTCTTCCTTTAAGATCTTTATAGAGGCGTCCAATAAGGCTCTTTTTAGGTCCCCATGGTGGTAGGAATTTTTTTCTTGGAGATTTTTCATGTTGACACGTATTACATTAAAGGGTCTAATTATACTTACTAATGTGTTCAGTGTTCACATTGAATGCGAATAAGAGGTTTGTCAATGAATATTGATCAAGTAGGCAGCGAATTCGATATTATATTTATAGGCTCCGGCATGGGAAGTTTATGTACCGCCAGTCTTTTGGCCCAATCGGCAGGGAAGAAGGTTCTGGTCCTGGAAAAACATTTTCAACCGGGAGGTTTTACTCATGAATTCCAGAGAAAACAAGGAAAGTACCATTGGGATGTGGGTATTCACTATGTAGGCGACATGCATGAAGGTGGGCTTTGCAGGAAGATCTCCGATAAGATCACTCGAGGGCAACTTGTTTGGAAAAGAATGCCGGAACCTTTTGAACGTTTGGTCTTTCCGTCTAGAAAATTCGATATTTATGGAGATCCGGAAAAGTTCAAATCGGATTTGATCAGTCAATTCCCTGAAGAATTAGAGGCCATCGAGAGATATTTCAAGGATATCAAAAGGACTTCGGGCCTTTTTGGAAAAGCGATCATGATGAGGCTTTCTCCTCCTCCACTAGATTCTCTTACAGGCTTGCTTGGAGAGGGGAATATAGTAACTCTCAAGGATTATTTCGATAAAAATTTCAAGAGTGAGGATTTGAAGGGAATTTTAGCAGCCCAATGGGGAGATTACGGTCTTCCTCCTTCTAAAGTTGCTTTTGCGATGCATGCAACGTTAGTGCAACATTATCTAAACGGAGGTTATTATCCTGTGGGAGGCGCCGGTAAAATTTTCGATTCTATAGAACCGATCCTTGAGGAAAAAGGAGGCGCAGTACTATCTTCCGTAGAAGCAAAGGAGATCTTGATCAAGGATGGAAAGGTAGTAGGTGTTAAGGCAAAAGCGTTGAGGGGAGAAGGCCATGAGCGGGACTTTTTTGCTCCGTTGGTGATCTCATGTGCAGGAGCCTATCCTACATATACAAAATTGATCCCGGATTCCGTTCCGATACCTTTCAGAAAGGAGCTAAAAGATTTTTATAATCGAGAAAGAATGACCACAAGTATTTGTCTCTATCTTGGTCTTTCCGAGAGTCCTGCAAAATTCGGATTTAAAGGTGAGAATTATTGGATTTTCTCTTCTCCGGACCATGATAAGAATTTTTCGGAAAGAAATGATTGGCTTTCGGAAAGTGGAGAGATACCGAACTTATATCTTTCTTTTCCGAGTTTAAAAAATCCGGAAGCGAAGTCTCATACGATGGATGTGATCACATTCACGGATTATTCCAATTTTGCGGATTGGAAAGACGAACCTTGGAAGAAGAGGGGAGAAGATTATAAAAACTTAAAAGAGAAAATTATAAATCGTATACTTTCCACCTTGGAGGTAAGATTCCCGGGCCTCACTAAATTGGTGGAATTTGCGGAACTTTCCACTCCGATCACGAACGAACACTTTACTTCTCATCCGGACGGAGCTATCTACGGTTTGGCCTGTGTGCCGGAAAGATACAAGAAGGAAAAATGTCCTTGGTTCGATGTGCGGACCCCGATCGAGGGTTTGTATTTGACCGGCGCGGACGCGGCTTCTCCCGGCATTGCAGGGGCAATGATGGGGGGCTTGGCCGCCGCGTTAGCGGTAACTGGAAATGCGGATATTCTGAGAGAATTAAGAAATTAGAAAATCCTAATGAAAAAAGTTCCTTGCTATACTACGAGCCTTCTTCTGTCTCTCATACTTTTATGTAGGTGTTAAAGGCTCGTAAAACGATTTCACGTTTACCGGAACTTTTTCCGGATGCGATCGTTATTGCGTTGGATGCAAACGATGTGGTGAAATTGCCGTTTCAATCTTTGCAAAAGAGGTAAACGATTTTTCAAAGAAAAATTTGTAGGAGGTCCTACACGCGCCCCTCAAAAATATGCATTGTGAAAATGCTTTTTTTGTGATATAGAAATTTTCGAAATTCCCACGAGCCTCTCCCCCCTCCCAAAGCAGGGTGGGGGCCGCCTTTCAATAATTCAGTTTTAAAATGCGGATCTCTTTTTCTTCGAAGCGGAGAGTTTCTTTGAGTTGGTTGAATCTTTCCACTGAGAAAGGAGACTCGGGAGAACGGAGTTCCTTTTTCAATTTTAGAACTTCTTCATATAGTTCAAGTAGCTCCAAAGTATTTCCCTTGGCTTCCTTAGAGTAAAGGGCGCGGAACATCGGCCCGATCCTAGAAGGAATATCCGAGTTTACGATCTCAGCAATTCCCAGATCTTCAATATACCGGAACATCCAGTTTTGGAGATAGACTGTTAGAAGTCTTTCCATCCGAACCACGTCTTCCTTCGTGTTGCGAGGTACGATCCCTTTATAGAATCTATAACGTTTTCTTAAATATTTGCCAGCGGTGTTTCCGTCGATAGGCTCGGATTTGAATTTGTCCCATTCTTCTTTAATTACCGGGAAGTATTCCGATCCAAAGTAAGGCTCACCCAATTCGCAGATATGGATGGCTCCCGGGTCGTAACTTTTCATTCTGGTGCGGAATCCGTCCCAGTCTGCTGCGAGTAAATTTACCTGTCCCTGGCTTTGGAGAGGTTCCATAGCTCTATTAATCTCTCGGATAAAATTTCCTTTGAGCTGATCGGAAGGATCTGCGAGCACAAGAAAATTGAAGTCGGATAATTCGTCTCCTTCTCCTCTTTGTCTGGACCCGAAAAATATAAGTTCGAATGGTTTTAGGGAGGAGACACTGGATAGATTTTCTTTAATACGTTCCATGACTTAAGATCGCTTTGGTCTCTACTCTAGGAATATAAGAAGATATTTCTATTCGAAAAACAAACGCATTCTGGAAAGATTTTCCAAAATGGCTTTGTAGGCCCGATCTCTATCTTCCGGATCTCCGAAGGGTAATGATTTTACATGGTTGAAGTCATGGTAGGTGATTTCTATGGAGTTTGCCGCCATGTTCTTTTTGATCGAGGAGATATAGTCTAGATTAATGACCTCGGTATCCCCCAATTTTAACCACATTTTATCTTATCCCCGGGATCTCTTCTCCCCGCCGGATAAAATACTTTCCGGATCGAAATCGGTCAAGAAAATACGCTCTTAAAACGCTTTTATTCCCCGACTTACGAATTCGTGGAATTCTTTTCCTAATTCCGCAGTGCCCAATCCCTTTTTGTTTTCCAACTGGGTTTCGAACACAAAAATGAAGGTCTCTTTCTGCCATTCCCATCGGACGTAACATTTTTCTGCCCCGGATCCTTTGGCACAACCTGAGAATACTGTGGCTCTGGAATTTTCTCCCATAGGGAAATATTGGAATTGTCTAGAATTGAATTTGGACTGGTCCGTTTCGGATACCAATTGTCTGAAATCGTTGGAATTATCTTCCGTGTAAGAGGAGGCCCGGAAACTTTCAAAACTGGAATTGCTGTCCGATATTTTACATTCGTAAAATAGACCCCGGGCGAATAATCTTCCGGAGTTGAGTAAAACGGAATGTCCTCCGGTATAATATACTACATCGTAATTGAGTCGAAGTGCCGACGGATTTTCAGGTGTGACTGAGCTTGGATTCTCTTGGTGGCTTTTACATACCTCTAGGGCCAGGGCGGATATGAGTAGAATTACAATTCTAGAAACCGATCTCATACAGATCTCCTTTATAATTTCGGAATACATAGGAAGAATTTTTGGTTTCTTCCAGATAGTTCGCAGGCAGAGGCACTTTTCCTCCTCCTCCCGTCAGATCCACCACATATAACGGAACGCTTAGTCCGCTGATACTTCCTCGGATCTGCTTCATGAGTTCCACACCTTCTTCTATTGGGACCCTAAAATGAGAAGACCCGAATACCTCGTCGCAATGATGCAGATAATAGGGTTTGATCCCTATTTTGGTCAGTCCGTAGAATAAATCCGTCAAAGCTCCTACGGAATTATTGATCCCCTTCAAAAGTACAGCCTGATTTAGGACTGTAACGGCACCTTCTTTCGCTAACATCCCGATCCGTTCCTTCACAAGTTCCGTAAGTTCCTTGGAATGGTTGAAATGAGTGACCAGATAGATCGGAAAATGTTTTTTTAAGACCTGGCAAAGCTCATGAGTAATCCTCATGGGAAGTGTAACAGGATACCTAGTATGGATCCGCACCTGGTTGATATGCGGGATGGATTTTAATTCGGAAAGTAGATAGTCCAGCTTGGAATCGGAAAGATTTAAAGGATCTCCCCCGGAAAGGATCACTTCTTTGATCTCAGTGTGTTCTCTAAAATAATGGATTGCGTCTTTCCAATCTTCTGTTCCCGGAGTTTCCGCAGACTGGGACACCTTTCTTTTTCTCGTACAGAACCTACAATAAACCGCGCATACATGAGAAAGATACCAAAGTGCACGATCCGGATAACGATGGGTCACTCCTTTGACCGGCATGTAGGATTCTTCCGCCAACGGATCTTTTCTATCCCAGGCTCTCGTATCTAACTCTTCCTTTCTTGGTATGACTTGTAATCGAATAGGGCAGTTCGGATCTTCCGGATCCGCGAGGCCAAGATAATAAGGAGTAGCGGAGAAGCTGAACACTTCGCCACAGGTTAGCAATGCTTCTTTTTCTTCCGAACTGATCCGGATATAGTTTTCTAACTCGGATGAATCTTTGATCCGATTTTGGATCTGCCATTTCCAATCCAACCATTCCGGACCGGAACCGGTCTTTTGTTTTTGATATGAGGAAACGAGTTCCAAGAAGCCCTCTTACTGATGGATTCTCATGCCGGCAATTATAGTCAACCGAGTATCCGTATAAAAAAGAAGGAAACCAAACATAGGTTTCCATTCGAGTTGTTTCTTTATATAACCTCAAGGAGAATGCCCATCGATTAAAGTTGGAGACTTAGGAGAAGGATGAGCCGGATTTCCCGTTTTCTATTTTTGCCGAAGCGGAATTTTGCCCGAAACCGCTATCTAGCTTTTTACGGGGAAAAGTCCTCCCGAGGACTTACAGAATGAAAACCGGTCAGACCGGAGGGGGAAGGAAAAGATAACGATAGGCTAGGGTGTGAAAGTAAAAATTGCGACCTGGATCGTTTGGCAGAAGACTGCTCTTTAATCCGCAGGCAGTTTGAGAGAATTTAGCGATAAGTCCGAAGACCGCATCGTCTGCGCCCGCGGAGAACAAGGAAGGAAGTCCTTGATCGTCGCCATCTCGGAAGGATTGGGTCCTTGATTTCTTTTGGAAGGAATAACTTTTGACCGTACTATAATCTCTGGACGCGACCTCACTAAAGAGGGCTACTACCATGAATAAGATTATAGGCAAAAGCCAAAGCCGCTTCATAACTACCTAAACTTAGACGGAACAAAACGGCTTTCGCAACCTTTTTTCGAGGGGAAAATCGGAATTTATTGTTTGGTAGCTTCCACTTCCACAGTACTTAAAGTACTTCGTAAATAGCCGCTTTTTAATACCAGAGCTTGCCCTTCTTCGGAAGTGATATAGGTAATGAACTCATCGATTTTTTTACCTCTATCGGATAGATAGAATAGATACAACCCTCTAGAGAGTTTATATTTTCTTTCGGAAACATTTTGGATCGTCGGCTCCACATAAGGATCCTTTCCTGTTTTCGAATAAAAAACCGCTTTCACTTTTCCTTTATTTTGGATCTGTGCGCTTCCCATCCCCATAAATCCGACTGCGGCTGCATCTTTTTCGATCAGATCCGCCATCTCATCGTTATCCGCCACCACCTTGGAATCGGTAGTGAACTCTTTCTTTTTGGAAGCTTGGTATTCTTTTTCTCCCAGGTCTTTTTGTCTTAAGATATGAGTTTCGAAATAAGCGGCAGTTCCGCTTTTATCATTTCGAAGGACCACATGGATCGGTCCGGGCTTTCCGCCTACTTGCGACCAATCTTTTATTTCTCCGGAGAATATTTTGGAGATCTGCTCTAAGGTAAATTTGGAAACGGGGTTTGCAGGGTTCACTACAACTGCGATCCCATCATAGCCGATCAATACATTCTCGAATCTTCCTTTTCTTTCGAATTGGGTCTGTTCTTCCGGAGTTAATGTTCTAGAAGAGGCAGCTATATCCGTTTTGGATTCGAATAATTTTTCTATCCCCTCGAAGGAACCTCCACCTTGGACGGTAACTTCTATCTTCGGATTCTTTTTAGCGTATCCGGCCGCTACCACGTTTAGCAAGGTATGCATGGTTTCGGAGCCGGTGATCAGTAAGGGTTCTTTTTTGCAATTGGTAACCGTTAACACGGTAAACAGAAGGAGTAAGAGCGTTAATTTTTGTTTCATCGAATCTTTGGTTCTCCGGAAATCTTTTCCAAAAGGGGATTCTCCTCTTGTAAGGGGAAAAGTCGAACCGAATTTTAGTCCTGAAATATTACAATTAACGAAGGTAGCCGGAGTACATCGCTTGACACCCGGCTTTCCTACAAGGATATAGAAAGAGCGTAATCTTTATTTTAGGTCGTTTATGAACTTAGGCATCACTGAAGTTAGAAAAGGAATGGTCCTCAAGGTAGAAGGAGAACTTTATTCCGTTGTAAAAAGCGAATTCGTGAATCCGGGAAAGGGATCCGCCTTTATCCGTACAAAATTAAAGAACCTGGTCCGTAACAGTTCCATTGAAAGGACCTTCAAGGCTGCGGAAAAATTAGAATCCGTAGAATTGGAAAAAAGACAGATGACTATCTGTTACTCCGAAGGTGATGATATCATCTTCATGGACACAAACGACTTCGAACAGATTCCTGTTTCTAAAGAATACTTGGAAGATATTCTTCCGTTCTTAAAGGAAGAGACGGCTATGGAAGTTTCCTTCTACGAAGGTAAACCGATCGGAGTGACTCCTCCGAACTTTGCGATCCTGGAAGTAACGTATGCGGAAGAAGGTCTAAAAGGTGATACCTCCGGAACCGCTCTGAAAAGAGTTACCGTAGAGACCGGGGGAGAGATCAACGTACCTATTTTTATCAAACAAGGAGATTCTATCCGGATCGACTTGAGAGATCTTACCTACGTGGAAAGGGTCAATAAATAAGGAACTTGAAAGCGGCCTTACATACAAACTAGGCCGTCACTGCCGCTTGAGGGTGCGGAGCAAAAAAAGGGAAACCACCTAAAGGAGGAACAAATGGCGACAATTATCCAAAAACCGGGACTTCCGGAAATCAAAGACAATTCCGAAGTAAAATCTTTTCTGAATAAGAGAGGGATCGAGTACGATCATTGGCCGGTTCCTACTAGTTCTTATTCTCTTACGGATAAATTGACTCTCGTGGACGATGAGAAGGAAACTCTTCTCAAAAATTTGGACAGTCGTTTCGAAACCTTAAAGGAAAAAGAAGGTTATCAATCCAGGGATCTGATCGTTCTTCATCCGCAAGTCCCAGGCCTGAACGAGATGTTGGCCAAATTCGATAAAGTGCATTATCATACCGACGACGAAGTTCGTTATATTGTGGACGGTTCCGGGATTTTCGGATTCTCACTTGCGGGTGAAAAGTTTTTAGTAAAGGTGGAGAAGGACGACTTCATCTCCGTTCCAAAGAATACGAACCATTGGTTCACTTTGGACGAGAACAAAAGAATTAAGGCGGTCCGTTATTTCCAAGACATGAGCGGCTGGGTCCCGAATTACGTAGAAGAAACTACGGCCCTAGTCTGAAAAATGTCCCAAAAAAAAATCCTGACCCGCCTCGCGGAGTCGGGGGTCCTGTATCATTCCAAAGGATGGATGCCCGGAACTGCGGGCAATCTTTCCATCAAGGACGAAAAAGATCCTAACGTATTCTGGGTAAGCGGAAGCGGTTTGGATAAGAACAAACTGACCCGAAAAGATTTTCTTCCGGTAGAGATCCAATCCGGAAAAGTACTAGAAGGTTGGAAAGGTCGAGAAGGTCTGAAACCTTCCGCGGAAACTTCCATACACAGAGCAGTTTATAAAGCATTTCCGGAAATGGGATGTTCTCTTCATGTCCATACACCGGAATCTAATCTGATCGAAATAGGAGTTTCCAAAGAGAATCCGATCGAGGAACTTCCGCTTCTTCCCTTAGAGATCATTAAGGCGTTCGGTATCTGGGATGAGGATCCGAACGTATCCGTCCCTGTCCTATACAATTATCCGAATGTGCAGGATATTTCCGATCATTTGGAGAAACATCTCATCGAGGCAAAACCTAGGGTCCCCTTCTGTATTATAGAAAAACACGGGATTACCGTTTGGGGAAAGGATCTGGTCCAGGCGAATCGGCATTTAGAAGCCGCCGATTTTTTATTAAAAGTGCGGGCGATGTCCAAGTAATAGTATGGGTTCCAAGAATATCCTGGTAGTCGGGGCCGGTTCCGGGATCGGCAGATCTTTATTAGAAAAATTGAATGCAAATCCCGAATATTTTCCGATCGGGATCTCCAGGAGAGGCAGGCCCTTGGAGGAAAGTTTCGAAAGAGGAAAGAATTATAACTGCAATCTTGCTGAGCCTGATCAAATACGAAAAATTTCCTCTTTTATTTCGGAGCGTTGGGAAGAGATCCATGCGATCTATTTCGCTTCCGGAGACGGTCTATTCTTAAAAATAGAAGATCTGGAATGGGAAGATCTTCAAAAACATCTGATCCTGAATTTAA
This sequence comes from Leptospira sp. WS58.C1, assembly GCF_040833995.1. NCBI lineage: Bacteria > Pseudomonadati > Spirochaetota > Leptospiria > Leptospirales > Leptospiraceae > Leptospira > Leptospira cinconiae. The sequence continues at coordinate 316,317 of NZ_CP162138.1, read as the reverse complement.
GCGCACCTATTTTACTGACTTCTAAACTTCTACCTTTATTAAAGAAGGGATCTCTACTTTGTTATCTTTCTTCCACCGCTGGGAGGCAAGGATTCTCGGGGTCTTCTCCTTATTGTGCTTCTAAACACGGTATTGCCGGCTTTGCAAAAGCGATCCGGGAAGAAGTAAAAGATCGTGGGATAAGAGTGACTACCGTGTTTGCGGGAGCGATAGACACTCCGATCTGGGACGGCAGAGAAGGATTTAAAAGAGAAGATATGATCCCTGCTTCGGATGCTGCGATCTTTTTGGAAAGTTTGTATTCTCTTCCTGCAAGTTTTAATCAGGACGAGATCCTTTTTCTTCCGCCTAAGGGTGTGTTATAAGGGCCTGTCCCAAAAGGTCCAGTCTCATGAAGCCCGTGACTTGGTTGACCGATAGCTTATACTTTGGGACGGACTATAAATTTTAAGTTTCTGCCCAACGTTCTCTGATCTCCAAAAGTTCAGGCATCAGATTCAGAAATACCGGTACAAGACCCGGATCAAAATGGGACCCGGCTCCCTTTCGTATATGATTGACTGCGTCTTCTATACTCCAGGCTTTTTTATAAGGTCTTTCTGTTGTTAGTGCGTCGAATACGTCCGCAATCGTGACTATTCTCGCTTCCACCGGAATTGTATCTCCTTTGATCCCGTTCGGATAACCGCTCCCGTCCCATTTTTCGTGATGGTTCAAAGCGATACTTTTCGCCATTTGCAAAAGTATCGAATCATGGTCTCCGATGATCTCGGCTCCGATCGTGGGGTGGGTTTTCATGATTTCCCATTCTTCCGGATCAAGTTTACCAGGTTTTTGTAATATACTATCCGGAATACCTATCTTACCGATATCATGCATAGGAGAAGCATGTAATATTTTTTCGGCGGTATCTTCCGAATAACCCAAGGCCCTTGCTAAAGTTTGGGAATAATGGCTCATTCGGATCACATGAAGTCCGGTCTCATTGTCCTTGTATTCCGCGGCGAGGCCCAATCTTTGAATGATCTGAAGTCTTGTCTCTTTTAGTTCATCGTTCCGAACCAGGGAAAGATGAGTTTTTACTCTAGCTTTTACGATGGCGGGGCTTACGGGTTTCGTAATATAATCGACGGCCCCCGCTTCGAAACCGTCCGCCTCGTCTTCTTCTTCCGCCATTGCCGTTACGAATATCACCGGTATCCTGGAGGTAGAGAACTCATTCCTGAGTTTTTTACAGGTTTCATGTCCTGTCATTCCGGGCATCATCACGTCCAAAAGGATGAGATTCGGTCTTTCGGAGATCGCAAGCTCTAAAGCCTTGATCCCGTCTTTTGCGAAAAATAGTCTATAATCTTCTTGTAATATTTGTTTGAGTACTTGTAGGTTTGCCGCTTCGTCGTCTACGACTAAAATTTTCGGTCTGTCATCGAGTAGATGGCTCATTCTATTTTCCGAGATCCGTGTCCAATCCGAGTTGGGTGCTGAATTTTTTGAGAAGAGTATAAGCCTCTTCGAATTCGAATTGTTCTATTTTAGAACTAAAAAGTTTAAAATCGGAATTTTCCACTTTTGTTCGGATCAGGTCCGAAAATTCTTCCACATATTCTTCTTCGATCGAACCTCTTTGAAAGGAGTCGGATAATTCTTTGGCGAGAATCGAAGCTCTTTCCGGATCCCATTCCACTTCTCTTTCGTTAAGATAGATTTCCGGATCGGCAATTCTTTCCGAATAACCTAATACTCTTGCGATCTCGGCAATCATTTGGTCCATTTCCACCGGCTTAGAGACGAATCCGTCCATTCCGGCGGAACTTGCCGCACTTTTATCCTCCTCAAAAACACTTGCAGTCAATGCTAAAATAGGGGTTCTAGGAACATTCCCCTGGATCTCATGCATTCGGATAACCCTAGTTGCCTGATGACCGTCCAGTCCCGGCATCTGTACGTCCATTAAGACCAGATCAAAAGAACCGGTCGTGACTTTTTTTACCGCGTCTTCTCCGTTATACGACGATTCTACCTGATGTCCTAGGTTTTGCAGAAGAAGGCTTACGAGTTCCGTATTCTTTTCCACATCGTCGACGACTAGGATCTTTAAAGGAGGAAGTCTGATCCCTATTTGGATCTTGTTTTCCTGTTTATGTTTTCCTTCTTTTAAAGGGAGAAGAACATGGAAAGTACTACCTTTCCCTAAATTGCTCTCGACCCAAATTTTCCCACCCATCAATTCCGTTAGCTGCTTACAAATTGTGGTGCCGAGTCCCGTTCCGCCAAAACGTCTAGTGGTGGAAATATCCGCCTGCGTGAAGGGTTCGAAAATTTTATCCAATCGATCCGCTTGGATCCCGATCCCGGTATCTTGGACTGCAAAATGGAGTTTCCCTGCTTCTTTAGTCACTTTTAGACTGACTTTTCCTTTGTCCGTAAATTTGACGGCGTTACCGATCAGGTTCATCAGGATCTGTCTGATCCGCAAAGAATCTCCCTTATAAAATTCAGGTAGTTCCGGATCTTGGATAACTTCGAATTCCAGATTTTTCTTTCTGGCACTGATACCCAAAGTGGATTTTAATTCCGCGACTAATTTCACAAGGGAGAAGTCAATTTCTTCCAATTCCACCGCTCCTTTTTCCAACTTCGCGGTGTTTAAGATATCATTCAAAAGTCTTAATAAAGATTTCGCGGAACTTTTGACGGTTTCCAAATGGCTCCTATGATTTTTTTCCAATTCTTCCGAAAGAAGTACTTCCGTAAATCCGAGGATCGCGTTCATGGGAGTACGGATCTCATGGCTCATATTTGCCAAAAAAGAAGTTTTAGTGATCGCCGCAAGTTCGGCTTTTTCTTTTTCTTTACGTAACGCTTCTTCGATTCTTCTTCTTTCGGTAATATCTAGAATAACTCCGTCTATAAAGATCGCTTCTCCATTTCCACCGTAAGCTCCGCAACCGTTTTCCCAAAGCCATCGGATCTCACCGCTTTGGTGGAGGATCCTGTATTCTAAAGTGAAGGCCCTTTTGCCTGAAACTGCCGCATCGACTTCGAACTCCACTCTTTTTAGATCGTCCGGATGGATAATATCTTTGAAAGATCTTATCGAGTTTGCACTTACGAAATCCTGGACCGGATATCCCGTGATTGATTCGGAAGCGTCGCTCATAAATAACATCTTCCAATCGTTATTAGGAAGACATCTGTAAGTAATGCCGGGTATATTTTCGATCAAGGAACGCACCTGTTGTTCGCTTTGTTTTAATGCGTTTTCGATCATTTTTCTTTCGCTGATATCCGTTACAAAACCTACGAATAGATCTTCCCCTGCGAATTTGCCGTGTCCTATCGCTAAACGTACTGGAAAATCGGAGCCGTCTTTTCTGATCCCGATAACTTCTCTACTACTTCCTATAATTTTAGCGAAACCGGCACTCAACATTGTTTGGGAATTTTTGTCTCTGCCGTTATAGTACGGATCCGGCATTAACTCTCTAATGTTCTTCCCGATCACTTCTTTGTTTTTATAACCGAATATCAACTCGGCGGAACGGTTGAATTCCCGAATCTTACCTTGAGAGTCCATAGTGATCACACCATCCACCGCCGTAGTGATGATGGTCCTAAGTCTGGATTCGCTTACCCGGAGATTATTCACAAGATCCCTATATCTTAAGAACCAGTTGACTGCGAATGCAAAAAGAGTGAAAGCGATCGTGATCAAAGAAATTGCAAGAGCAAGGAAAGTGGAATCGGAAGCTTGTGAAGCCAGGTTAGTATCCGCTTCTCCTATGAATCTTGCAGCGGCCATACCCGTATAGTGCATTCCGGAAATAGCAGATCCCATGGTGCAGGCCGAAATAAAAGAAGGCCAGAAAGTCCGTAATTGTAAACTCTCCAAACCGAATCGTACCCAAAGAGAGAGTATCGCAAGAACTACGGCAACCACTATGGATAACGCGAAGAACCATGGGTCATAACGTAAGAACACGCTTGTCTGCATGGCAGCCATTCCGGTATAATGCATGGCCCCTATTCCGGAACCCACAAGTAAACCGCCTAATATTAATTCTGCGCCTGAAATTTTGGGTCTATTCACGAATGACAATGCGATTGCGGAAGCAAGAATACTTGGAGCGACGGACAAAATAGTCAGGCTTTTATCATATTGAACGGTCGTACATAATTCGAAGGAAAGCATTCCGATAAAATGCATGGACCAAACACCACAACCTAATGCCAGGCTAGCAGCGGACGAAATTAAATATTTGGTAATAGGCGGAGCGGATTCCGGGACTTTCTGTCCTACGATCTGAAGAGCGATATAAGAAGCCAATATCGCCATCAAAACGGAAAGGACAACTAACCAAGGATTGTACGTAGCCGTAAGAAGTTTAGCAGAAGTATTATAGATGAAAAAATTATCTAAAAATGCGATCACAAAAACTCAAACCTCGAAGGGAAGCCCCACATAAAATATAGTATTCCCGGGAGAAGAATCGAACCAGATCCTTCCCTTATGTTTTTCCACAATACGTTTTGCAATGTCCAAACCTAAACCGGAACCTTCACCCAAAGGTTTAGTTGTAAAGAATGCATCGAATACTTGGTCTTGCACTTCCGCCGGAATCCCGGGCCCCTTGTCTTGGATGGAAACGATTACCTCATTTTCTTGTAAATAGGCGCTGATCCCGATCGAACCTTTATACGACATTGCCTGGACGGAATTCATAATCAAGTTTGTCCATAGGTGCATTAGATCATCCGGAAAACCCAAAAATTCTGGGATCCCTTCCAGATTAGTCGAAACTTCGACACCGTGTTTAAACAAATTTTGGTATAATGTCAGTACGGTATCTATATTTTCTTTAAGTGAGAATTTTCTCTTCTTATGAGACGACTCGAAATGTGCGAAACTTCTAAGTGCATATACAATTTTTGCGGAACGATCCACTGCGGTCTTGATCGTATCCACACATTGTTCCGGTCCCAAAAGATTCAAAAAGAAGGGGAGAAGTTCCCTTGCATTCGGATTTTTTAATATACTCTCGAAATTTCTCCAAGAAGAAGCTACCCCGAAATCCACAAAAAATTCCGCAGTTTCTTCCGGAAAAAGGATGTCTGCGGATTTCATCTCCGTTTTGATCTCCGCAAGAACTCTTCTTCTTTCCAGGCCGATCAGTATTTCTTTGGAAGAAACACCGACTGAGATCAGTTCTTTATAGGAATTCCAATCATCATCGGATAAAGAGGAGAGAAGAGGAAGGATAGATCTTAATTCCGTTCTGATCTTTTCCAGATAGGAAAGTATATTAAAACCTGCCGCTTGGATGGCACCGATCGGATTATTGATCTCGTGCGCTATACCTGCGGCTAGCTGACCGAGATCCGCTAACTTAGACGCCTGGATCAATTTTGCCTGGGTTTTTTTCAGATTTTGTAGAACTTCTTCCAGATCGGATTTTTGGGATTCAATGATCGCTTTTTGAGCCAAGATCTCTTTATTCGCTCTTTGTAATGTATCGATCCTGAATTCCGCTTCCTCCAGGCCAGTAGCATCGGTTCCTGTGGAAATTACGTATTGCAAAAGACCGTACCGATCCCTGACTTCCTTATGCTCCCAAAGTGTCCTCCTGGATTTTCCGTCTTTGGTCCTTAGAAGTACGCTTGTATGTTTTGGGAATCTTTTCTTTGCAAAACGTTTCTCGAAAACCTTCGCGATCGAATTTCTTTCGTCCGCAAATAGTTCCGTTTCCCAAAAAACTTTTCCTTCCAACTCCATTAGGTCGAATCCTGTGATCTGCAAACAGGCTTTATTCAATAAAATTAATTTTCCGTCGCCGTCCAAGACCAAGAAAAGAATACTAGTTGAGTCCAAAATACTCTGTAGAATGTCCCTTCTTTCGGAAAGTTTTCTTTCCGAAATTGCCCTTTGTGTCACATCCCTAAGTACGACAATTTTAAATTGAGAACCTTCCGCTTTCTGAGAACGAACGGAAACATCGTAGTATTTTCCGTGGTTTGTTCTCCATTCCGTATTGGTTTTTCTGGAAATATGGCATTCTTCCACAAGAGTGTCCAAATCCGGAAGGAATTCGGAAAGTTTCTGATCTTGTCTTAATCTGGCCGTTCCGAGAAGGTTTAAAGCGGAAACATTACAATCCAGAAGGACCCCGGAGGAATTCATTACAAAAACCGCATCTTGTATATATTCAAAAACCTGATTTCTTGCCAAAGGGATCAGATTTAATATCCTAAAATAAAAAAGACCGTACATCCAGACAAGTAATGCGAAACCGGCCGCCAAAGGAAAAATATCCAACTTCGGATGGATAAACGGTACAAAACCACCGGCGGTCATTATTTGACTTCCGAATGGAAGGGAAATGCCGATCAGGAATACCAAACATCTTATTCTATGAAATGCTCTTTGTGACCAGACACCATATAATAAAATTATAATGCAAAGTAGGAATACGGAAAGGAAATTGACTACGTATATCTGCATCCAAGGACCGTATTCATAGATCAAGGCCAGCCATGGAGCAGAGTTATCGAATCTGAGAGAAGGGCGGATCCATTCTTCTTGTCCGAACCAGACTACAAGTTCAGTGCAGATTGGAATGATTGAAAAAAGAACGATACTGATCGGATGAATAAACCTACTTAAATTGGCAATTCTCAAACATAGGAACGGAAGAGAAACGATCAGAATGTCGGGGCCTATAAATTGAAAATTGTCCCAGAAAATGATACTTGCCGGTTTGGTGCTGACAATTTCCCAAAAATATCCGAAGCTATAAAGTGTGATTCCGAGACATACGAGAATGAATTCGGGCGCTCCGGAAGTTTGTCTATTTTTGAAACCTAAACGAAAAGTGAGAATGGAAAGAAAAAGACTAAATAGAGGAAGGATCGCGTAAGGAGTCCATTTGAACCAGGATAAAGTTTGGACTTCCGTTCCCATGAAAACTAATTTCGAACGCCGCTCCTTCGGCTCAAGGAGAAAGTTTCTAGGTTTAAAATATAAGACGTTTTCGCCGGATAGATTCCTATCTTTGAAAATGAAATTTATCTCTTAAGTAAAGAAATTATAGAGTGACGGGTTTTTTCAATTATGAAAACCGACCGCGGTCCCTGCTTTTTCTCCCAAGGTAAAGAAGAAGGAGGCGCCTTCTCCCGGTTTACCTTCTGCCCAGACCGAACCCTTGTATCTGGTGACTATCCTTTGTACGATGGCAAGTCCCACACCTGTACCTTCAAATTCATCCTGTCTATGTAACCTTTGAAAAACACCGAAAAGTCTGTTATAATATTTCATATCGAAACCGGCGCCGTTGTCTTTTACGAAAAATGTTTTCCCTTTTTCCGTATCTGTGACCCCGATCTCCACCTTAGGTTTTTCTTTTTTAGCCGAATATTTTACGGCGTTCGAGATCAGATTCTGGAACACGTAAGACATCATATCCCTATCGGTAGTCACTTTAGCAAGGGGATGGACAATAATTTCCGCGTTATGATCCGTTTGGTCCTTGATCTGGCTTGCAACGGTTTGAGCGACTTCCGTGAGATCGAAGGTGGAGTCTTTTAGTTCCTTTTTCCCTACTTTAGAGAATTCTAATAAGTTATCGATCAGATTTTCCATTCTTTTTGCGGATTCGATTAACACATTCAGGAATCGGATCCCTTCAACGTCCAAAACAGAACTATGATCTTCTAAGATCATTTGAGTATAACCTTGGATGGCCCTCAAAGGCGCTCTCAAATCGTGGGAAACAGAGTAGGAGAACGCTTCTAATTCCGCATTTGCAAATTCTAATTCGAAATTTTTCTGCTCCAAAGCCTCTAAATTTTTCTTTCTATCCTCTGCGATGGTCAGAAGTGACTTCATTCTTACCATCAATTCTTCCGGATGGAAAGGTTTACACAAGTATTCGTCCGCTTTGGCTTCCCAACCTTTTAACATGGCTTCTCTGTGAGTTAATGCGGTAAGTAATACTACGGTAGTTTTGGAAATTTTAGGATCTGCTTTGATCTCTTTGCAAAGTTGTAATCCGTCCATCTCAGGCATCATCACGTCGGAAAGGACCAGATCCGGTTCCCAGAAGTATACCAACTTAAGCCCTTCTTTTCCATTCTTAGCGGATTTCACCCGGTATAACGGAGAGAGAAGGGAATAAATATAATTGGAAAGATCCTCATTGTCCTCGCAGATTAAAACTTTCGGCTTATCGGAAAAGTTGTAATCTGCTGCATTAGAGATCTCTAAACTAGAATATTGAGGAGAATGGGAGAAAATTTTGGAAGAAGTTCCCTTCTCATCCGGTTCTACTTTTTGGGCAGGAATGGTTACCTTAAATTTGCTCCCTAATCCGAGTTTGCTGGAAACCTCCACAGAACCGCCCAAAAGTTCCGAAAAATCTTTTACCATTGCGAGACCGAGTCCTGTTCCGCCAAACCTTCTGGTGGTAGAACCTTCGGCTTGTTGGAATTTTTTAAAGATGATCCTCTGGTCCGCTTCCGAGATCCCAATTCCGGAATCCTGAACGGAGAGAAAAAGTTGATCTTCCGAATACGTTACGATAACGGAGATATTCCCGTCCTTTGGCGTGAATTTTAACGCGTTTGAAAGAAGGTTAAAGACGATCCTTTCGAAAAGATAACGATCGATCAAAACATTAAGATCTGAAGAAGGTATTTCATGGTGGATCCGAATATTCTTCTCCAAAGCGCTCGGCTCGAAATCTTTCAGAATGGCTTGGATCAGGTCGCCGATATTCGTGGATTCCAATTCCACCTTCATCTTCCCCGCCTCAAATTTAGAAAAATCTAATAAACTATTCACCATTTGAAGAAGTCGTACGGAATTGTTGTGAACCGTTTCTAACATTTGGATGTTATTGGGAGAAAGACCGGATCTTTTATCTAGAAGGATGGATTCCACGGGAGCTAGGATCAAACTGAGAGGGGTCCTAAGCTCGTGGGAAACGTTCGCAAAAAATTCGTTTTTGATCCTTTCGGTTTCTCTTAGGCTTTTGTTCGCGGATTGTAATTCCTGGGAACGTCGGATGATCTCCGTTTCCATCTCTTCTGTGCGGGAACGAAGAGCCTCGGTCATCTCCGATTGTTTTTCTCCTCTTTCTTTTAGGAGAACAAACTCGGTTACATCTTCCACCTTATGGATGATGCAATGTACCTTTCCTTTTTTGTCTAAGACCGGAATATTTAAAGGACTCCAATATTTAACGGTAAAACCCCCACCTTCTTCTTCCGGAAGTTGGATATCGTATTTTTGGACTGCCATGGTGTCCGGAGCTTTCGTTTCCAAAACGCGGAGGAGGGAGCTTCGAAGATTACTTACACCGGTTGCATCCGGATCGTCCGGATTATCCGGAAAAACTTCAAAGATTCCCCTGCCTAGAATTTTATCCCTTTCAGTCAGAGTTGCTTTGAGATAGGCGTTGCTTACTGCTATAATTTTGGACTCGGGAGAAAGTACCAAATACAAGCCTGGCACAGATTCGAAAAGAAGGCGAAAATCAGGGCTTAATGAGTCAGAACGATCCATCTGGTTTGCCTAATACAGGGATACAAATTGATCTAAGAATAAACGAACTCATTTCAAAATTAAAGAATACGAAGAAAATATAATATCTATTATCCGCAAAAGATCCATTAGAATCACTCCGTTTTTAAAGAACCGAATAACTTTTGTCAGTAAAGAATTATCCTTTGAGTAATGAGGTATTAGAGAAAAATTCCGAAATTCTCCATCAAAACAGTATAAGCGAATACAAAAATGAGGTAAGTAGCCTTGTAAAATTTTTTCTAATGTTAGCTTCAATTAATTTGTCCTAAAAAAGCGTATAACGGATATTTTTCAGGTAATATTCTGGAAAATTCGGAATTTGCTGGCAATAAGTCGAAATACGAATAAAAAAGGCAAAATTTCACCAGAAACGTCAAATGAGGGCTGACGATCTCCTTTCGAATGAATTTTTTTTGTTTCAGTGTGACTGAAGGGGCGGAGCTATATCTTATAATTAAAATAATTTACTATACAAATATTTAGTATATTTCTATCCTTTCCCCTATGCCCAAACGAATCAAAATTTGGAAACACTGGGAGAATGGAAAATGTTTCTCGGTAATTTCGTTTTCGTATGACACGGAGTTATATCAAAGAATAAGAAAGGTCCTGAATTCTCGTTGGGATAATGTTCAAAGAGTCTGGAAAATTCCATTTTCCGAATCGTTTCTCTCCGAATTTATTTCGGATTATGGGGAGAGAATTGATGCTGATCCTGAAATTATATTAATCCCCCTTAAAACGGAACTACTAAGAAGAAACTACAGTAGGAAAACTTTAAGATCCTATTTTTTTTACAACAGGGCTTTATTAAAGTCCTTAGGCAAAAACCCATATATAGTAACCGAATCTGATTTAAAATCTTATCTGGACAGGATTTTATATGAGAAGAACTTAGCTTCCAATTCAATTAAATCCATTCTACAATCTTTAAAGTTTTATTATAATATCGTAATTGGTAAGAAATATTTAAAAACTTATCCATATCCAAAACGGGAGAAGCGAATTCCAGAATCTTTATCGAGATCCGAAGTTGCTAGAATGATTGAATCTGCGTCGAACCTTAAACATCGCCTTCTTCTTCGGCTTTGCTATGGGGCAGGCCTTCGTGTGAGTGAACTTGTGAAATTAAGAGGAGATGACTTAGATTGGGAGCGAAAGTCAATTCGTATCCGTCAAGGGAAAGGGCAAAAGGACCGATTCACTCTTCTTCCCACTAGTTGCAAAAATGAATTGTTGAATATACTACATAAGCAAGGAATGAGGTCTTGGATTTTTAAAGGCCAAATCCCTAACCAAAATCTAAGTGTCCGAAGCGCGGAAAAAATTTTCACTATGGCGAAGGTAAAAGCAGGAATCACTAAAGATGTCTCGATCCATGATCTTCGACATGCATTTGCGATCCACCTTCTGGAATCCGGAACTTCCATCAAGCTAATCCAAAGATTACTTGGCCACGTTTCCGTCAAAACCACTGAAATTTATGCTCGCATTGTCGACCCTATGGTTTCTAAGATAAAAAGTCCGCTGGATGAATTATGATTTACGCACCTTCGCCAATGCTCCGTTTTTGTGCCAGATGGGCGAACTAGCAGAAAGTCAGAGTTAGGCGTAATTGATGCTAAAATGGTTTCTAAAAATAGGGAATTGTATATTAGCTGCCTTTATTATAATTGTTAGCAGAGAAACTTTAATGGATTACTATCAAATTAAAATCAATGGAAGAGATTTTAAAAAGTCATATTTAATCTATATAGTAAAGTTAAAACATAAAAAATCAGATTACTATTATGTTGGTCAGACTGGTGATAGAAACCATAAAACAGCAAGGCCTGCATTTCGTAGGCTTGCTGCGCATCTTAGCGATGTGGGTAAATCGACAGAAAATCAGATATACAGGCGTATTGCTCGGCAAATCTTAAAACTTGAATTCAATGATAATGAGAAATTTAGTAACGAGTTGAAAGAAAAAGTTTCACAATTTTTAACAGACTCAGAAATAAGCATGTTTGCTTTTCCGATAAAAGAATTTAATTCTCATGTCGAGGACTCAGTTCATGTTAATAATCGAAAATATGTTGAAGATATTGAGAAAGCGTTGATTAGAAAAGTAGTGGATGAATTTACTACTGCAAATGTATTAAATATCAAGCAAGAGAAAGCTATCGGGATTTCTGATTCGCTTGATATTGCAGATAAGATATATACTACCTTTATTGCAAAGAAAGAAGGGGTTTAACCCTGTCAAAAGCATCAACTACGCCTAACTTTCGGTGCTTCCGCAGCGCTGCGGGCTTGCTACGCAACCCTTGCTTGGCCTACGGCACATTTTGCTTTGTCACTTCGTTTGCATGCGCAAACTCGCGCCAAGTGCTTCGCACTCGCAAAACGTCGGAACACCTCGGTCGTTAGGCGAAAATCGATGCAAACCTAATTTAGAATGAAAAACAAAATTATAGGACGAAAATACAAAGAATTCATAACCCCCGAATATTATAGACTCGAAATAATAGATAAGGCGTACTATGTGTTTGTAATTGCCTTAATATACTCGGCCTTGGCCTTTTGCGCACTATATTCGCTGAGCGAACGGGGATATCTTGAAAGAGAGACTAGTCTCATATTATCATTAATTTGTTGGTTCTTAATATGTGTAGGATACTGGCCTATATTTAGAGAAAGATATATTCAAATGGATAAAAATTGCATTGTGATTTCGTCGGGCATCTCATACTCTCCTGATTTACGGACTATTGACTGGGAGGACGTTGTTGAATTGTATAAGATAAGAAGTTACCATCGCGGAAAAAATTCGTCTATTATGACTTTGGAAATGTATAAATTTATTTTTCGAGACAATTCATTTGCTGAAATTCCCTATTTTGATTCAGCAAATTTAGAGTCACAATTGGTTAAGTTTTCTACTATGAATAAGATTAAGATGCAAAAAAAGACGATAAAGCCATCGATCTTCGCCTAACTGTCGGTGCTTCCGCTTCGCTTCGAGATCGCTAACGCGACTCTCGCTCGGGCTACGCCACATTTTGCTTTGTCACTCGTCTTGCAGAGCAAGTCTCGCGCCAAGTCCTTACGGACTCGCAAAACGTCGGAACACCTTGGTCGTTAGACGACAATCCTAAAAATTACTCTAAACTTAAAATGATGGAAATACTAATTGCAATTTTCGCTAGTATTGTGGCGGCATATATTTATGATTTGATTAAACCTTTGCTTTTCCAAAAAAGCATAGAATCCTTGCAAGTTAAACCAGAACTCTCTGCTGAAGGTAGAGATCTAAAAAGTCGAATCAATCCATCAACAGAACAAGGAGTAATGAAATTTACAGTCGAAAATTATGATCGACTATTGAATTTCATTGATGAAGGCAAATTTAGCGAAGAATTGAATATAACTGCTGAGGAAGTTGTATTCTTTGAAGAAAAACAGAAAAAGGTATTAGAAAATCTCAATATAACCTTTAGAAAAAATTCTCCCCCTGCGAAAATATTTATCTTACGATTGGATGGTAAAAAAGCATTTGCTAATCCTATAAAATTCGAATTCGATGATGAAACTAATGAAAAGCTGAATAGGTTATCGATATCAAATATAAAACAGCATCATCCGTTTGTATTTAGAATAATTTCGAGTGGTAAAACTGTTAACTTAAATATAGTTCCAAAATACGATAGGCAATATTCAATTTATGATCTTAAGGAATGGTATTCATTTATTCTATGTCTGGGTTCTTCAAAAGAACTCAGACTCGACGAAAAGAGCAATTCAAAAAGTTTCATTCCCATTGATTTGAAATCTGGCTCATTCGCTGAATCAGATATGACTATGGGATGCGAGGCTAATCTAAAAGCCATAAAATATATAGAATTTCTCAAAACTAAAGGCATATTCAATAATATTCATAAATTACCGATTTTCATGAAATATAAAGATCTAGTAAAGATTTTCGAGCTAAATGAATTCTTTACTAACGGCTTTGTCGAAAAGAAACATGCTACACTAACGGCCGGACTTTTTAGAAAGCAAATATTCTTTTTGCTTAAGGAAAAGAAATGCTTACAGTCCATGATGTTTGCAGACGGAGATTATTTAGCTAAAGATACTATATTTGAATCGGCTAACCTCGAAATAAGAGGATTCCAAATTGAGTTGAAGAGATTTCAAATTAGAAATAGAATTTTATTATTATTTAAATCTCTTTTCTATTTTTATAGAAAGAGTTTTCAAGTTGAGTTTATTCCATTTGATGAAACCGCTAGTATGAGAATACGCTTTACACAAGTTAAGCAAGTCTGACATAGGATCGTCGTCTAACTTACGGTGCTTCCGCAGCGCTTCGGGCTTGCTGCGCAACCCTCGCTTGGCCTTCGGCACATTTTGCTTTGTCACTCGCCTTGCAAAGCAAGTCTCGCGCCAAGTGCTTGCGCACTCGCAAAACGTCGGAACACCTTGGTCGTTATGCGCAATGGCTCCGCAAAAATATAATACCACGATTCCTTTGCAGACGGTGCGTTCTTTTTCGGGTTTGCTATCGCCTGCGGACGGGCCATTCTGCTCGTCACTAGGATCAATCCGTTGTCTCCCGACCAGCTTTCAATGGCCCGAATATTCCTCGGAGCCGTGCTTACCCATCTGTCAGATAAACTTCAAGGAACTCTCAGCAATTCCTGTTTGCCTCGCGGATATCCAGTATCTCTGGCTTTTTGCGCCAACTCGAAATGGAGAGATCCTCACTCCGTTCGAAGCTCAGTGGCCTGTGATCGCAATTTCCCATTCCAATGTGAATCCTGTATCTCCAATTCGGACTCTTGCGGAAGCAAAAAAATTGCATTGGTATCCTCTAAGTCATGAGACCCGCTCCTCCGCATTCACCGAACCCACTTCCGGCTTAAAGTTGGGTGGTCACCCGACTTTTACTCAGTCCGATGATCCATGGACCGAAAATAATTCAGATCAAGTTCTTGAACTCGATTCCGCTTACTTCTCGCCACTCGAAGTCCTCGGAGACGCGGCGGTGCTGTATCTTTTCCGCGATCCCGAAGGGGAATTCTGGACACATACTGAGAGTTGCTAGGCTTGCGGAGCCACTGCGCATAACTATCGGTGCTTCCGCTACGCTTCGAGATTGCTTACGCAACTCTCGCTCGGGCTACGCCACATTTCGCTTTGTCACTCGTCTTGCAGAGCAAGTCTCGTGCCAAGTCCTTCGGACTCGCGAAACGTCGGAACACCTTGGTCGTTAGGCGCCATAAATCAAAATATGACCTTATAGAAAAGAGTTGGTGTTAAATTGAAGGAAGGTTATTCTAAATAGAGTCGTTTAGTTTTGGTTCTCTATTCCGCTGGGTTGGAATAAACTGAACTAATTGAATTCGTATGTAAATAAGAGAGTATTCGAATTAACTTATACTATGCAGTTACATTTTTATCTAGCCCGTCACATTTTGTCCCCTTTCATCTCAACGGTTCTTACGTTAGCTTTATATTCGATAATCATATTGCTAAGTTTCGGATTTACAATATATCTAATTATTTCCATATTTTCTAGAAAAAAATATTTTACCACTTGTCCAAGATGCAGTTTTACTTACTCACCTCGAGCTTATTCAGTAAGATTTTGCCCAAAATGTGGGATGGATCTGCGAATTAAGTAATGAACCATTAGTAAACATAATTTACGGCGCCTAACTTCCGGTGCCTCCGCGCCGCTCGGGGCTTGCTTCGCAACCCGCTCGCTTGGGCTTCGCCACATTTGCTTCCGTCACTTCGTTTGCAGAGCAAACTCGTGCCGTTGCAAACGTCGGAGCACCTCGGTCGTTATATGCAATTGCCCAAATTAAACTTAATTGAGATAATTAAATGAAACATCATTTTATAGATTTTCTAGATCGAAAGGGTGGATATTGGAAAATGGTTCCCAATAGGGATCGCTATCAATATGATATTACAAATATTCAAGAAGGAGATAGAAAGGTTTCAATAATCAAATATGGGAAAGAGAATAAAGATTGGAGAAAAGTCTTTTCATTTCCTAATATCGAAGAAGTAACGCTTCATGAGCCAGATAGCGAACAGTTGGAGTCACTTTGTAAGTTACAATCTTTAAAACGGTTACGAATTTCCTTTGTAAAGCTAAAAGATCTCAACTTCCTTTCCTCGGTTAAAAAATTAGAGGAGTTAGTTCTCGAATACACTTCTGGCTTTTCGGACTTATCGCCGCTTAGTGAACTTCAGAAATTAAGATCTTTGCACTTAGAAAATCTTCGACGAGTTTCGGATTTTTCCGGGCTCAATGGGTTGAAAAAGCTAAAATATTTATATATTGATGGAACATTGGATTGGTCACAACCAATAGATGATTTTGAATTTTTAGCAGAACTTCAGGATTTGGAAGTGTTGGCATTTGGACGTATACTAAATAAATTACCTTTCCCTTCGTTACTTCCGATTGTAAAATTAAGAAAATTAAAAAGGATTAAGATCCCGAGCAATATCTTAGATGTTAGAGAATTTGCATTTATCGAAGTATGCTTTCCGAAAGTAGAGGGTGCAATAAGATCACCTTTCTCTAAGATCGCTTATTCTGATATATTTCTTCCGAAGACTGATTTTAGAGCATCACTTTCCGACGATGATATTCGTAAATATCATCCGGAGGTTCAAATTGATTATAAAGGGAAAAGAAAAATCGCTGATCCCAACTCCGAATGGTTTGAATTTTTAGGTAAAAGCGCTGGGAGAGTTAAGTGTAATAATCCGTCGTCGGTTGAAAAATGTAATGAGTATGCTGCAAAATATGAATCTTTAAAAAAGGAAGCATTAGCCATTATCCAGAAAGCTCGATAGTGCTTCTCCACTTTCTTATATTCGGGCAACTGCATATAACTGTCGGTGCTTCCGCAGCGCTTCGAGCTTGCTTCGCAACTCTCGCTTGGCCTTCGGCACATTTTGCTTTGTCACTCGTCTTGCAGAGCAAGTCTCGTGCCAAGTGCTTCGCACTCGCAAAACGTCGGAACACCTTGGTCGTTAGGCGAAACGACCGCAAAATTCTTTTTTGAAAGCAGGATTATTTAGGGACTTCGCTTCAAAAATTTTGAAAAAGCAATTTGACATTCGAATTATAATGCTATATTTTGAATAAAAATGCAGGTCTAATGAGTATGTCTAAGACAATTACATTGCGTATTGAAGATCCGATCTACGATATATTTAAGAAAGCCGCCGAAGGCGAAAGGCGTACTATTTCGAACTTTGTTGAAAATGCTGCCATTCAGTATCTTACAAATGAGTTTTATGCCTCAGATGAAGAGATGGATGAAATTCTTTCAGATAAACAGCTTATTTCATCCTTGAAAAAGGGACTGAAAGAAGTAGCTCAAGGAAAATATAAAGTTGTCCGCTGAATATAAAATAGCGGAGACCGAACAATTTCAAAGTAAACTCAAAGATCGTCAGTTTTCTCATCTTCAGAAGAAATTAACAGATTACGTCTATCCAATTCTAAAAAAGAATCCATTCTTTGGACCGAATATCAAAAAGCTGAAAGGGGAGTTTGACGGTCTTTATAGATATCGTATTGGTAAGTATCGCTTGTTTTATTTGATTAAAGACAACGAGCTATTAGTAATCTTTGTAGATATAGATCAGAGAAAAGATAGCTACAAGTAGGGGCGGTCGCATCGCCTAACTTTCGGTGCTTCCGCGGCGCTTCGAGCTTGCTTCGCAACTCTCGCTTGGGCTTCGCCACATTTGCTTCTGTCACTTCGTTTGCATTGGCAAACTCGTGCCATTGCAAACGTCGGAACACCTTGGTCGTTAGACGACAATGCTATAAATAGGAGTGTAAGATGAAAAATAAATTAAGCGCTTTTTTGGATGATGAAACAGAGCTTATAATGTCTCGGTTAGGAATTCTTGGAAAATTTAGAAACAGAGAATTGAAATGTAAGTTTTGCAAGTCGGTCATTACTGAACAGAATTTACATTCAATTTTTCCCGAGTCAGGAGAGATTAAGTTAGTTTGCGATTCGTTAGAATGCATTGACCAGTTTCATAGACAATTGGAGAAAAAGAAGTATGGTTGACCTGATAATTCTATATTTAATTTTCAGTTCTTTCTCAACATTAAGTTTATTTATTATAATATATCAAATTGTTAAAAATCCAGATATAGTCGAAAAATGGGCTTCTCTAATATATAAGCTCTTCACACAAATTGGAATATTTGCTGGTTGGGCTAGGAAACGTTATATTCAACGCGATATTCAATCGAGAATTAATATTTTTGTTAGAAGAATTGTTGCTTCGATCCCGCAGATGGAATTTAAAAAATGTAGAATCGATTGGGTTGATTTGGATAAAATTGATAAGAAAACATTTTTAGAAAACGATCAAGTAATCATTAGATTAAGTAACAAAGCGGAAGACAATGAAAATTTTGTTCATGCCACGTATCACTTTGTGTCCACTTCATTGCTAATGAAAGCGAAAAGATACATTTCGCCATCGCAACGTGAGTCGCTAGACTTGTTTGTTACAGGTAAAATTATAGAGGAAGAGAAAATAGCCGTAAGAGATTACTACTTAGAAAATTATGCATTTCCAAACTTTTTAAAAGCTTCCGGTAAAATTAAAGAATATTATGAAAAATACCAAATTATTGAAGAGTTGGGGCATTTTTATACGATACTGCTGAATGAGTTGGACTTGATCGGCGGAAAAGTCTATGGGAAAGTTAAAGACGCTTCGCTAATAGTTGAAGTTGATCAATTAATTGAATTTCTCTTGGAGCTTGCTGACAAGAAAGTGGGTGAAGATAAAAATTTAAATTTTCAAAGACCTAATTCAAATTTAGCAGTCGTGATTGTTGGGAAAAATATAAAAGTCCATGAAACGCCAGAAGTTTACGAAAGGTACATTAACGGTAAAATTCTTCCGAACAACTTCAATAGCATTTATTTAGTAGGCTCATTTATTAATAAAAATCTAATTGAGCAATTGTCAGCTCGATGTTTGGGTTCTTACGAAATATTATTGAGAAAGAAGCATCCAGTAAAGCTAAAGTATAGAGATGGTAGTGATGAATATCATGATACCTATACGATGGTGCTAAGAAAACGAGGAAATGGTATCCATGGCTAATTGATAGCATCGTCGTCTAACTTTCGGTGCTTCCGCAGCGCTGCGGGCTTGCTTCGCAACCCTTGCTTGGGCTTCGCCACATTCGCGTCCGTCACTTCGTTTGCATGGGCAAACTCGTGCCGTTGCGAACGTCGGAACACCTTGGTCGTTATCTGCCATGCCGCGCCCCTCATTATAGCGCCTGCCGTCCGTGGCAGGCTTAATATAGCGTTTATTCTATATTTAAGAGTTGCCTTTTTACTATTAACTTGAATGCTAATTATATGTTAAGTTTATTTGCAAAAATAATTTTCGTTTTAACATCTTTAGCACCCGTATTAGTTTCTTTTGGAGTATCCCAGAAGATGTCTCCTTTTGAGAAGTTAACTTTGATTTCGTCCGCGGTCTTATTATTTTTCATAGCTTGGATTACGTTAGTTTACATTCAGGCAAACGGCGAAATTGAACCTATTAATATCGAGTCGTTAAAGAACGCAGATCAAGAGGTGCTTGCCTTTTTGGTTACATATTTGGTTCCTTTCCTTGCAAGCGTTGAATTTTCAAATGCGCTCATCATTTATTTAATAATTTTTGTCGCTATTTTTAATAGCAATTCATACCATTTCAACCCGCTTCTAGGAATAATTGGATATCACTTTTATCAAATTGAAACAAATACAAAAGTCTCTTATATATTGATTACCAAAAGAAAAATTAGAAATATGAAATCTATCAATAAAGTTGTCCATATTACGGATTACTTGGTTATGGATAAGGAAGAAAAATGACAAAGGCCATAACACAGTTTTATTGTTCTATTATTTTAGATGGACAATTGACTTATCGTCATGTGAGTTTAGATCAAAATTTACAAAGTGAACTTGGGCTTATCTTCGAAAAACAGATAAACGAATTCATGAATTATGACGAGGAATTTTTATACGATGGTCGTTACAAAGTAGATGCTAACGAAGTATTATATATAGATGATTTTACTTTGCCTCAGGAAATATCCGATGTAATGGGAGGCCAGATTAAAATTGACGATCTTACTGCTAATGATTTGGAATTGGGAAAAGTGAAATCCCTATTCGGTATTAAATTGATTAGTTCGAAAGAATCTGTGATTGGGTTTCAAGGGTTAACAGGAAATAATGTGATAAGCCGTGATCGGTTAAATATTCTTCTTTCCGGGCGGACTTTTCAGAAAATAAATACTCCGGGAATAACATTAAACGATTTTGTGTCTGCTGTTTATAAAAAAGGGAGATTCTATTTTAAATCTTTTGTCGTTGCTAAGAGATTTATAGATTTAGATAGTTATTTGAAGGAAGCTTCCGATGAAGAAATCAAAGATTTTTTGAAAACTAGCCCTATTAATCTAGAGGACCCTACTCACTTTGAAGAAATCAAAGACGAATGGATAAGAAAGAAAATCTATTTAATCCATACGAGTAATATATTTGATGCTGTTCCGATAAAAGACATGAAGAAAAGAGCAAAACAAATCAATCTCGTTTTAAAGACCAACCTTGTCGGTGGTAAAGAAAAAATTGAATTTCCATCTGATAAAAAATCGCTAAAAGATTTATTAAGATTTTTAGACGATGATATTCTTGATTCACTTTTGACTGGCAAAATATACGTGGCTAATTCAAAGCGTGTCTTTAAATGAAGAAAAATTGCAGGTATTTCTTTCTGAATGTAATAAGCTTCAATGTACATATACTAATTCTATTGCTCTTATCGAAACAGGTTTATCTTCCAGGTAGTGTTAATTTAAGTTTTGTTAGAAAGCAAATATGATAGCATAATGCATTGTAATGGCTGACATTTTTGACAATGAAACTCGATCTAGAGTTATGTCGAAGATCAGGGGAAAAGGAAATAAGACAACTGAGTTAGGCTTAATTGTACTTCTAAAGAAGAATCGGTTAAAAGGTTGGAGGCGTAATTCAAAACTTCCAGGTAGGCCAGATATTATTTTCCCTAAACAAAAAGTTGCGATTTTTGCTGACGGATGTTTTTGGCATGGTCACAATTGTAGGAACGTTATTCCAAAATCGAATATTATATTCTGGACACGAAAACTTTCGCAGAATAAAGCTAGAGATTTAAGGCAATCGAGAAAGCTTAGAATGAGAGGTTGGTCTGTTTTTCGAATTTGGGAATGTAAAATAAAGAAGGGCCAACTCCCTTCTAAATTAATACTTAAATTAAAAATCTTAAAGTAAAGTAAGAAGAATGAAGCGTATAGCTATTGATGTGTTTGGGGGATGCGGCGGCTTAAGCCAGGGGATTAAGAATGCTGGTTTTGAGGTTATTGCATCGATTGAAAAACTAGAATCTGCTAGAAAAGTTTACAAAATAAATCACCCTGAAGTGCTACTTTTTGAAGATATTCGAAAGATAAAGGGTGTTGATATATTAAGATCACTTAAAATTAAGAAAGGCGATTTAGACCTTCTTGCTGGCTGTCCTCCATGCCAAGGTTTTTCTTCAATGAGAACGAAGAATAGGAAAAACCCAGTAGAAGATGAAAGGAATGACTTAATTTTAGATTTCTTACGTTTGGCTAAGGATTTTGAACCAAAAACAATTTTAATTGAAAATGTTCCAGGCTTGTTGCTTGACCCACGTCTTGAAAAGGTTAAAAAAGAATTAAAAAGATTAGGCTATTATATATGCGACGGAGTCTTGAATGCCTCGCATTTTGGAGTACCTCAACGTCGTCGCCGAATGATTTTAATGGCCTCTAAGTTTGCTCCAATTGCACTTCCAGAACCCAAGCAAATAAACATAGTTACTGTTCGTAAAGCAATTGGTAAATTAAAGCCTCCAAAGTTATCAAAAAATCCGCTTCATAACTTATACGCGCAAATTTCACCAGAAGTAATGAAGAAAATCAAAAAAATTCCAAAGGACGGAGGTAGCCGAAGCCACTTAGCCTTAACTGACCAATTACCTTGTCATGCAAAATTGATTAAAAAAAATGTAACAGGCTTTAATGATGTGTATGGGAGATTGTCTTGGGACAAAGAAAGTTCAACCATAACTAGGTTTAGCACAAATCCTTCAAAGGGTAGATTTCTGCATCCGGTGCAAGATCGAGGATTAACTATTTATGAAGCTGCAATTTTACAAAGTTTCCCAAAGAGTTATAAATTTCCAATCGAACTTGGAATCATGAAACTTGCCTCAATGATCGGCGAGGCTTTACCTCCTCTCTTTGCAAAAGCTCAAGCTAGGCATTTACACCAGCATCTGATTAAACACAATGGAAAATAAAAACATTATTTGTTTAGATTGGAATAAGATCCTAAGTAATGCTAATTATCGTAAGATAATAGATAAAGGGGGCCTACCCTTAGGAAAGAAACTTGGATTTATCTCAACTGACTGCGAGTTTACTCTTTTTATCAAAGATAGCAAAGGTAAAATCGTCGAAACTGAAACCGAATCTATTCAACAAGCATCCGGAATATTTTTTATAAAAGGAAAAGAAATACTATCATCTCTCCTGGAATTACATACTATCGGATTTTTATATTTATTTATTGTCGGTTCAACGAATAAAGTCAGAGTAAATATCCATTGGGATCATCCCGGGCAAAGTAAATTTTCTAAAATAGAGGCTGAGGTCCCAACTTTTAGAGCTATCTCGTTCGGCCTCCCTCCAATTGAAACCGAATTAATCGATTCTCAAGAAATTATTGGTTTGTTGTCGGAGATATTTAAAGAAGAATCTCCAGACTTATATAAGCCATTTTCTGATACTTTCTTAAAGTCTCCGCATGTGCTAACTAATTTGTTTGGTCAAGTTTTATCTATTAGTAGTCGGGACCAAATTGACTTCATTTCAAACTTACGCTATATAGCTGATGAGCTAAGAAATTTACTTATTGAGGCTAATTTACTAAAAAAATCCAAAAAAGACCATAGGTCGACTTGGGATCAATTTTTTCAAAATGAAATTGCCTACTTAGATGGCGGGATGTCTCGGGTAAGCGGTCTTCCCTCAGTAGAACCAAATGCAGTAAGAGTTGGAGTATATTCCGTAAAACCAGGAGTTCGCGAACTTTCGGATCGAGAATCGTGGTACAACCAATCTTTTGTGGTTAGTGATGTCATGACGGAAAGATATAGGGACAATGACCCTTATAGTAAAGAGCCCGATGATAGAAGAGTCCGTGAAGCTGCTCGATACATATTAGAGTTGCTTATGGCTTTCTATTATCCAAAAATCCGTATCAATACAAAGTATTTATTCATTCATGGCCCCTTAGTTAATAGTTTTCAAATGTACGATGAAGGGGAACCACATTTTATTCCGGGTGTAAGTCCGGATATTTTAAGTAAATTCGGCATTAATAAATCGAATATACAAAATAGAGTCGATGATATTCCTAAAGAACAACTTTGGAACCAAGCAATTGCGGTCTATACATTTCTATGTTTGTCAATATTCGAATGTGATTCGAAAATTATAGGTGTAGTGGAAAGAACAGGGTCTTCCAGATTTACTCAAACCATATTAGCTAAATTAAGAAAAGAAGAATATTTAACTGATCGAACATATCGGAAATTTATTTCCAAAATTGAACGTTTCAGAATGCAAGATGAATATCTGTTCGGATGTATTTTAGATGAAGGAGAGTGGATCGAACCGACGGAATTTAGTAAGAATAAAGATAGTAGAGCAAGAAGTCATTGGAATTCAGTAGTCGATCAAATCCCGTCTCCATGGACGACAATGATCAAGACTTCCAGATTTAAGTTTCCTTTTCGTGTTGAAATGAACGTGGCTGCAAAACGTGACATCGAGGATATTGCAAAGCTACTTTATCATACCTCGCTGTTGCTTCCGAATTATGCGTTTCCAGTCGGGTTAGATATAGTTGATAAATATGTGAAAATACCAGATTGGCTTTCTAAAGGAATATCCACTTCGTTAAGTTCTCAGTTGTTGATGAAAGCAATGCGTACGGGAAATCCAAGATTAATTGAACAAACCAGACAGCGACTTTCACGGAATCCGCGGGATTTTTTCTTTAGACCAACTTCTCAATAATATAGGAATCATATTAATGAATAAACGAAAAAAGCAAAGTCATGGACCTCAAATTGGAACAGTTATTGGAAATACTTCTCCGCAAGAATATTCATTTTTGTTAAAAAGTTTCTCAGCAAAGTTAGGGGATATTGTAGTCCTAGAGATGGAAATACCGTCGGAGAAACAAACAACGGAAGCTTATCCAAGGGAATCAATATTAGTATGGGGGCGCATTGTTGAACTAGAGAGATTTAATCCGTTTCTTCCGACAGAATCCGCAAAAGAACTGTCGGAGGAAGGGATCGATTTACTGGATACTGTTCTTTCCTATTCACAGGACCAAATACAAGGTCAAGTATTGGTTCTTGGCTCGACGCCAGTTGATAATTTGACGGATCTTGTTCCTTTAAATTATCCAATTGAGCCAGGCAGTATTGTCGAACTCCCTCCTGCATCTAAAATTAAGCAAATACTTAATGGTAAGGAAGCATCTGCTAGAATGAAAATTGGCTCTTTGATAGGGAGAAGAGATGTAAATGTCGAGTTGCTTACAAATGTTCTTGTTAGTAGGCATATGGCGATTTTGGCTATGACCGGGGGCGGAAAAACTGTCGCCTCAAGACAGGTTATAAGCGAACTACTGAAAATAAATTACCCTTTATTAATATTAGACCCGCATGGAGATTATCTCGGTTTTTGGGACAAAAGAGATAAATTTCCTGATGCAGAAATTAAGTTGTATTTCCCTGACATTAAAGTAAATGAACAAAATAGAGATATAGTTAGTTATTTGATAAGTAGGATGACTCGCGGTTATTCTGAAGCACAGCTAGAAAAATATGAAGATGTTTTAGAAAGTGTAAAAATAAACGAAAAGGACAATGAGAAAGGCATTCCAATCGCTGATTTTATTAATAGAGTAATTAGAGTAGTTGAATCTCGCATGAACGAAAATGGAGATAATAACAAGATGCAGAACCGTACTCTATCAGTTGTTAAAAGAAATTTAAAGAACGTACTTCATCATATGGAGGCCATGAATACGTCTAACATGCAGTTGCGAAAAAGACTTAGTGAATACCCGTTTGAGGCAATGCCGGATCCTCAGAGTGAGCCAGAACAATTCATAAGACCAGGTCGAGCAAGCATTCTATATCTTGGTGGATATGATCACCTTACACAATCGACAATTGTTTCAATTATTCTCAAGTCTCTTTTCGATGTTAGAGCTTCAATGAGCAATAAGATTCCTCCTTTCTTCTGTATTGTTGAAGAAGCCCATAATTTTATTCCATCAAAAGGAGAAGGGCAGGCTGAGACGCCATCAGTCGAAATAATTCGAAAAATCATCACAGAGGGACGAAAATTTGGATGCGGTTTACTACTTGTTAGTCAGCGCCCAAGTAGGTTAGATGAGACAACATTATCACAATGTAATACATTTTTAATATTTAGGTTAGTGAATCCTAAGGATCAAACCTTTATAAAAAGCGTGATGGAAAATCTAACTTCTTCAGATGCTAAGTTGATCCCAGGATTTGGCCCGGGGCAAGGAATTATTAGCGGGCAGTCTGTTAGATTCCCTCTCGTAATTAAAGTAGATTTCGATGAAGACCTTAAACCTAAAACGATAGGTGATGAAGATTTTGTTGAATTGGTCAAGAAATGGGACAGTTCCCCTGGAGCAGAAAAGATCAGACGGAGTGAAATTATTGAAAAAGGATTGGACGATCTTCCTTAAATTGTTGAATGCTTGTCCTGGTTCTTCGAACCGGTCCACCCGAACGCTTCGCGATCGGGCCGCAGAAACCCCCCGTTCTTAGCCAGTCCTAATCGCCCTCGTTAAAACTGCTTCGCAGATTTTACTCGGGCCTTCTCACTTTGCTCTACAAGATCACTTCTTATAAAAGACGCATAAAAATAAATAGTAGGTTTATCATAGAGCCGATATAAGACTAAGAACTCATCTATAAACAAACGCCTGAATCCTAATTCTATTTTTGAAACATGACTTGGACTTCTTTTTAATTTTTCTGCTACTTCGGCTTGAGTAAGTCCCGCTTCCTTTCTGGCATTCCTTAATGCTTCGCAGAAGTATTTCTTTTCCTTTTCCGAGACTTTCCATTCTGGAAGAACACATGCAAGTAGGAGGACATCTGCATTTGCCTCTTCTGGCGCAATGGAACGCCTTTGAATAGATCTTTTTCTGCTTTTCGGATAAGGAGATGCCATGAAAACTAATTCTGTGCCCGGGTATCGGTAAATACATTAATACACTATGAGTGAATTAATGTCAATATAAAATAAATTATTAGTGTATTTTTAATGACTTCAAAGAAAACTGAAAAACTAATCGGAAAGAAGGTGCAAACAGTTTTAGAAGATCATGGCGAAAGTCAAAAAGAGGCTGCTCCCGGGCTAAATATCTCTCCCGCTGGGTTGAACAATATTATCCAAGGTAGGGTGGAATCGCTTTCTCAAGCGTTTCTCACTACTTTTAAGGAAAGATACAAGGTAAACCTCGATTGGCTTTTAGATGATTCCAAACCTATCAAACCTGTTCAGTATTCTTCCGCCGATGAAGGACAGGTTTTTCAGATGGATGAGGATAAAACTCTATTTAGTAAGATCAAAAGTACGAAAGGCTTAAAGGAAATCGTAAAAACGCTTTTGCAAATTTCTCCTGACCAGCGGAAGATCATCGCTGATGTAGCCTCTGAATTTGCCAAAAAGAAGTAATCATTCAATTCTTAAATCAAATCTCTATAAAAAGAGTACGAGGTAAGTTCTATGATCAAGTTTAATGGAGAACCTATACTTGGAAAAAATTTTGAGTTTACGATTCAAAGACATAGGGACGGAAATAGATTTTCTAAACATACTATTATCGCAAAACTGAATAATCGAATAGTATATAAGAAAACCTTTGAATGCCCTGACCCACCTTGCTATGACGTGATTCCACTTGATAGAAAATTTGGGCCGGGAAGATTAGAAATATCATACTCGAATACCGGTGCAGATATTTCAGAATCATTTACCTTTCTGGTAAGAAGTGATTTTTTGTATTCATAATGGAAAAGGAAGTCATTGCTGCAATAATTACAGCCACGGGTACTTTATCTTCTGCATTAGTTGTTGGGATAGCAGGGGCATTAATAAGTAAAAAGTACTCTAAAGAAAGAGATAAGCAAGATAAAGAAAGCCAATGGCGTTCTCACGCTCTTGAATTAACTAAACTTGACTTACAAAGAAAATTATCAGGAAAAGATAAAAAGGAAAGTCTGCGTCCGAGCATTTTGGATTTTCTAGCAAATTATAGAAACCTTATGGAACTGGATCACTTAACGCCGCCCGAACTTTATCAAAAAATAAAAGATAAAAGGATAAATAAAAAGAAGTAAGTTCTGTTGGCATTTCCTAACCGGCTTCGCCTTCCATGGCTACGCCGATTAGACATTTGGGGCGCGGCACAGCAGATAACTAAAAATTGTCGCGGCGCTTCGGGATCGCTTCGCGACCCTTGCTTGGGCTACGCCAAATTCCGCTTTGTCACTCGTCTTGCAAAGCAAGCCTCGCGCCAAGTCCTTCGGACGCGCGGAACTTCGACAATTACTGGTCGTTATCCGAACATTTCAGCCAAAAATTATTTTTTGTTTGTTTTTCAATTAAAGGTTTTTGTAATATAGGTTCGAGTGCTTGGATGCTTGCTAATTAATTAGCTGCTATTTCTTAATAGCCGTCGTACTCTTTGAGGTGCATCTTGCGATTCTGGCTTTGTTGGTTTTTGAGGATAGCGTTGAGGGCGGACAGAGTTTTTTAACTGAATTCTTCTGCTTCGAAGCGTGCGAAATTTTTAGGAATAGTGGCTGAAACGTCGGATAACTTTCGGTGCTTCCGCAGCGCTTCGAGCTTGCTTCGCAACTCTCGCTTGGGCTTCGCCACATTTGCGTCTGTCACTCGTCTTGCAGAGCAAGCCTCGCGCCATTGCAAACGTCGGAACACCTTGGTCGTTATGCGCCATACTTAGAATTTTCTTTATTAAGCCGTAACTATTCAAATTTTATGAAAGATAGAGTTACTATATTTTTAATTGGAGTCGAGGAGTATATCAATTTGCCATCGCTTCAAGGACCCAAGAAAGATGTTGATAAGCTTTACAAACTTTTGGTTGAAAATGAAGAAACGAAACTATATCCGGATAGTAAAGTAAAAAGAATAATTAATCCAAATTCAAGTGAATTAAGGAGTCATTTATCACAATATGCATTTGGCCGCACTGCTGATAATGACATACTTGTGTTGTATTTCTCAGGTCATGGGGTTCCTCTCGGCAATAATGATTATGGTCTTTGTTTAAAGGAGACAAACATTATCGAGGAAAAGTCGACAGCGATTCCTTTAGATTTACTGAGATTCAGCGATATAGTGGAAACATTGTCGCTCGTTGCTGTGGATCCAGTCTTTATTTTAGATTCGTGTTATAGTGGTCAAGCTGGGGATCAAATTAATAGGTCTTTAACTGAGCTAAAAAAGAATATCCAGAGAGAAGTCGCTAGTTCCTATGCATTATTGTGTTCGTCGAGAAAGTATGAGACAACGCCTGATGGCAAACATGGTGGACCTTTTTGTGAACTTTTGGTTTCTGTTGCAAGTGCAGTCGGGAATAATGCGAAACTTAAGAGGAAAGAAGAATTATCATTGAAGGATCTTTTTGCAGAAATCCGCAAAGAGGCTGAAAGATGGACAGATATTAAACCATTACTATTTATAGGTGATACGTTGCCGGATTTTAGTATTGTTCGTAATGCTTTCTTTCAACCGCGAGAAGAAACGATGCAAAAAAGTCACCGGGATGTTTTGCTTTCTCTATGGAATGAAGGAAATCCAACTTCGAAATCTGTTGATGAACTGTTTTTACTTGGACGTTCTGTTTATACAACTTATTCAAAATTAAGTTATAAGCCGGCTTGGGCTTTAATAGAAAAACCTGGTAAAGGTTTACCAATTAAACTTACAGAAAGGGGAATTTCATTTATGAAAGGAGATATAAAGATTCCATTAGCTATTCGAAGAAAGCCAGAAAGTGAAATTTGGGAACCTATTGATAATATAGAAGAAATAAATTTAACGGCATTACTGCAATTATAATAAGCACGGCGCATAACTTTCGCCTCAGCCGCAGCGCTGCGGGATCGCTAAAAGCGACCCTTGCTTGGCCTACGGCACATTTGCTTCTGTCACTTCGTTTGCAAAGCAAACTCGTGCCATTGCAAACGTCGGCTAGGCTTGGTCGTTATGCGTCATATTGAAAAAATATTTATAATAAGCAAACTAGTGAGAATATTAATCCTAAGTGCTTTTTTCTTCGCTTCTTGTTTCCCGATGTCTAAAACCATTGGTTATATAGAATTATCTGAAACAAAACCTTTTAACCAGCAAGCAGATGTCAAAGAATTTAAGTATTGTGGTCGGTATCCGACCATTATTGGTGATTCTTTGGAAGAATTGAAAAAATCTACAGGTAAAACAAGGATCGAAAATCTAGAAATTATGTATAGCAATAAGTTTCTGCCGCCGTGTGTATTAATATACTATGTCGAAAAGGAAAAAAGATTAATTGATTAGGCTATCTATTATAATTCTCGTTTCCTTAATTTCAAATTGTGGAACTACTAGTAGCTGGGGCTACTATAAGGTTATAGATATGAACCCGAGTAGTGTAAGTGATAAAGATATATTCGTCTTTGGTAGGCATTGTCCATTTTTCAATTCCGAACAGCATCCTTTGATGAATCTCGCGATCGCAGAAGCTTTGAGGCATGCGCCCGGAAAAAAAGGACTTAAGAATGCGAAATTTACTGACGAATTTTACTTTTTTATGAGATGTATTTCAGTCACTGGTTATGCTACTGCAGGTGACTAAAAGTATCAATACGACGCATAACTATCGGTGCTTCCGCGGCGCTTCGAGCTTGCTTCGCAACTCTCGCTTGGCCTTCGGCACATTTTGCTTTGTCACTCGTCTTGCAGTGGCAAGTCTCGTGCCAAGTCCTTCGGACTCGCAAAACGTCGGAACACCTTGGTCGTTAGGCGCAATCATTGGCAAATTATTTCGTTCATTACAATTTTAGATGAAAAAGATAGAGCTAAATCTGAATAAAATAGATTTTGTTATCTATGAGTTTGAGGAAGGAAGAAGCATAGAAGAATTTTTGAGGGAGCGTAAACCAGAATTTTTCGATGAAAGAATAAGTATTCCGGGTTTCGTTGATGATGAGTCTGAATATACGAAATTTTATCAAAGAGATTCTAAAGTTTCACCAAAAGTAAAAGAAGATGCAGCTGTATGGGCTTTGGGTAAAGTCCTCGCAACGGAAGTTATAGGAGATACTAACCCAAAAATAGGTGAAGCTATACAAATAAATCCTTTTGGACAGGATCCAACAAATGGTAAAGGTGATTGGGCTTTTAGGTCGCATTCATCTATTCCAGATCGTGAAAAGGAGACTGTAGATATCGATCGTCTTTTGTTTGTCAAAAAAGATAAACAGGTCGTTAGTTTGCACCTTTGCCAAGTCTATTCTCCGCAATCTGCAAATGCCGATTTGAAAGGAAAACTAAAGGATAAGAATAGGCAATTGCCTTTAATCAATCATATGATGGGCAAGACGGCAAATATAGAAATATTGTATCTTTTGGATGATTCACTTTATAGCGATGTTCCAAAAGTGATAGAAGCATCTTCCGAATTTATAAAGAAATACAGTAAAGAAATACGACCAAACTCATATATTAATATTATTGTTTGGTCAGAAAATTCAGTAAAAGTATATAGAGCCAAGTTAATCCCGAAAGGGTATTAACATTTTCTTATCGGCCAATGACTCCGCCTAACTGTCGGTGCTTCCGCAGCGCTGCGGGATCGCTACGCGACCCTTGCTTGGCCTACGGCACATTTCGCTTTGTCACTCGTCTTGCGGGGCAAGCCTCGCGCCAAGTGCTTGCGCACTCGCGAAACGTCGGAACACCTTGGTCGTTAGGCGCAATATGGGCTAAAATTTTGCGTTGGTAAAAATACTAAAGCGTAAAGAAATATCGATAGACAATATGTCTTACGATGTTAGTATCGATATATGAGCAAAGTTGTTATTTCGCCTAAATTTCAAGTAGTTATTCCTAAGGAGATACGTGAAAAAACAGGAATCAAAGTGGGTAGTCACTTAGAGGTAATCTCTTATGGAAATAGAATAGAATTAATTCCAATTGAACCGATTAAGAAGCTAAAAGGCTTCCTTAATGGAATGGACACTAAAATTGAAAGAGATAAGGACCGTCTTTGAATATAGTAGATTCTTCAGGTTGGCTTGAGTATTTTGCTGGTACAAAACGTTCTGATTTATTTTCAGAAGCAATTGAAAAGACAGATAAACTCCTTGTTCCTACTATATCGTTGTATGAAGTGTTTAAGAAAATCTATATAGAAAGAGATGAAGACAGTGCTTTGAGAGTTATTGCTCATATGCAACAAGGAGCTGTAATAGATTTAGATGCTTCCATTTCAATATTCGCCGCAAAATTAAGTAAGGATCATAAAATACCGATGGCTGATAGTATTATTTTAGCAACAGCTCGTAAGTATAATGCAATATTATGGACTCAAGACGAAGATTTTATTGGTTTAGATGGTGTTAAATATTTCCCGAAAAAGTAGTTCAGGATTACTTCCGATTAAGTAGCCCATACTGCGCCTAACTTTCGGTGCTTCCGCAGCGCTGCGGGCTTGCTGCGCAACCCTTGCTTGGGCTTCGCCACATTCGCTTCCGTCACTTCGTTTGCAAAGCAAACTCGTGCCGTTGCGAACGTCGGAACACCTTGGTCGTTAGGCGGACATCCGATAACTTCTTTCTTTTTATTTAGGGTTAAATATCTTTTAGATAGAGCCGTAGTAAATTTTTCTCAGGTTTATCCGCTCCTTTGATGCTCTGTTGCCGAGATTTGAGTTTCATCCAGTTAATGTGATTGCAGTAAAAGTTTTTAACTGTTGCCGTATTCGGAGCGGGGATTTGCCATCTGAAAACAGAATTCTACAGTAACGGCAATTTGCCGAATTTGCAAAATGCAATTATTGGATGCACCGTGTTTGGATCGGACGTCGCCTAACTTCCGGTGCCTCCGTTGCGCTTCGGGCTCACTTCGTGACCCTCGCTCCAGGCTTCGCCACATTTGCTTCTGTCACTTCGTTTGCAGAGCAAACTCGTGCCATCGCAAACGTCGGAGCACCTTGGTCGTTATGCGCAATAATGTAGCTTTGCAAATGCAAATTATACTTAAAATCAGATTCTTAGTTTAAATAGAACCAATATAGAGAGAAGAGATAAGGTTATGTTAATAATTATAAAAAGAATACTAAAGAATAAATATTTTTACCAAGGTATTATTTTATTTGCAGTTACAGAAGTGGCTTTTTTATTTCCTCTTTTTGTTCCCCATGTCCTTTCCATACTTTTTATTGCTATAAGTATAATATTATCTATTCACATTTGTACAAAATTAGTGTATACGCTCACTTTGCCAAATTTTCCTGAAAAAACTGTTAGCTATAAGTACTTTTCTTTTGTATTTATAGCTGGCTGGCTTACATATTTATGTTTGGAAGTTCTAATTCTGTTAATTAACGGATCTTACAATTTAGGGAAGTATACGCTATTTGTGTTAAGCTTTGTTGTGATGTTACTTTTTTTGTGTATTCTGATACCTTTTATTGCTGCTAGGAGTTTTAACAATCTAGCTAAATATGCAAAAGCACTATTGTTAGACCCTGAGATTAATAAGTATTTTTTGACTTCCGTCTTATTCCTGGAGGGTCATCATCTATTTACATTAGGTAGTGGAGACGTTATGTTCTTCGTTTTTAAATTAATATATTTTCTCATAAATTTACTTTCAGCGGTGATGCTTCTCGTTGTTGTAGAGAGGCTTCAGAAAACCATTTCTAATATGGGCCATTCAATGTAGAACGACATTACTGCGCATAACTGTCGCCTCAGCCGCAGCGCTTCGGGCTCGCTACGCGACCCTTGCTTGGCCTACGGCACATTTCGCTTTGTCACTCGTCTTGCTAAGCAAGCCTCGCGCCAAGTCCTTCGGACTCGCGAAACGTCGGCTAGGCTTGGTCGTTATGCGAAATGCGATTAAAATTTTCACTATATGAAGAATACAAGAATCGTAACTATCTGCTTAATTTTTTTAGCAGGGTTCCTTTTATTTTGTAAAGTAGGCAAAAGTAAAAATAGCGTTGGAAAACCACTTCCGGTCTTAGTATTGATTGAAGAACAGGGGTTTAGTTCGGATATTATGCCAACTAACCCAAAATTTATTTTGTATGATGATGGAAGCATAATATATACAAAAAGAAATAATGAGTATCAATTTTCCAAGATTAACGAAAATATATATAAAGATCTTCTTCCTAGGGATTCTTTTAAATCATTAAAAGAATATTATGATGCTTCATATACAACCGATTTGGGATTAACTTCAATAAAGTATTTAGAAGATGGAAATACTCATTTTGTTGACGTTTATGCTAATTTGCAATTTGAGGAAGATAGGAAGCGAGTTCCAAAGGACTTTCTGCTTACTTACGATAAGATACTTAAACAATCCGAAAACGATGGGAATCCATGGATACCGACTTCAATAGAAATTAGATTCCTTGATACTAGCAGAATTCCTAAGAATCTAATAAAATGGCCGACAAAGATCCCTTTCGTTGTAAAAGATAAAATAGATGGTACGCAGGTTATATACGTGGAAGGAAAGAACTGTTCAGAGTTTATAGAATTTGTCCGGAAGTTTGATAAAGGACAAGTAATTTCATTTTACGGTAATACTTTAAGTTTGCATTATCGGTATATTTTTCCGTATGAAGAAATGTGGATGAAATAATCGCACATCGCATAACTTTCGGTGCTTCCGCAGCGCTGCGGGCTTGCTGCGCAACCCTTGCTTGGGCTTCGCCACATTCGCTTCCGTCACTTCGTTTGCAAAGCAAACTCGTGCCGTTGCGAACGTCGGAACACCTTGGTCGTTATACGCCATGATTTAAAACATATACAAAATATAAATATTCCCAAGCCACTTAGAAAGTATATGATAATGCCTGCGGACAAAGAGTATAGAGATACTAAGCTTATAATAAAAGGAAAGACTGTTTTAAAAAGTCCTTTTTTAGAATTTGCAAACTGGCTAAGTATTGAGTACGGGGTTAATGTTTTGAATATTGTATATGATAAAGTTATTCCTGATAATCGACCTCGGTTGCAAATTATTCTGAAAAAAAGAAACGAATTGTTGTCATTTCAAGAAAAAGATTCAATTAATTTCGATAGAATGAAGCAGAAAAAGATAACAGAGAAATTTGTAGAGTTAGTTAAATCTAAAAATATTAATCAATTTGATACAAACTCAATATTTTCAGTATTTTCAGCTTTCGATTCTATAGCATTAATTGAAGCGAATGAAAATATCTCAAATTGGCAAATTGAGGAATTAATTTCAAATTATTCGAAATTAGAGATATGGAAAATTGAGCGTTCATTTGGAGCAGCAGTTTGCTTTTTTTATAAAAATCAACAATTAGAGAATGCTATAAACAAAGGCAAAACAGATTTGATTTCATCGTCGTATTTTAACTTATTGAAACGGTTTGATGAATTTTCATTGATCGAAAGGGATTTGTTTACCCTTTCCTTCGATTCAAAGGAAAACTTCGACAGAAATTATAATGGGAATTGGTTTAATTACTGGAGATGATTTATCAATAGTAAATCACGGCGTATAACTTTCGCCTCAGCCGCAGCGCTGCGGGATCGCTAAAGCGACCCTTGCTTGGCCTACGGCACATTTCGCTTTGTCACTCGTCTTGCATGGCAAGCCTCGTGCCAAGTGCTTACGCACTCGCGAAACGTCGGCTAGGCTTGGTCGTTATGCGTCATTTTTAAAAAATCATGAACAATAAAATTTCTTTTAAATTCAACTTAGGATCTGAGATGATCTACAAAAAAAACAATGGATTATTCATGAATCCTGACAAAATTTATGAAACTCCAGATTATGTAGTTCAACTGTTTCAGAATATGACTTTTGTAAATGCAAAATTTCTTAAAAAAGTATACGATTTATATAGTAAAGAAAACCCAGAAATAGAATCTCCAGGTTCAATGTCTGTTTTTTCATCCATACGAATTGAACACAAGTTAGAAGATACAAGCGAATTCGAAACAAATAAACTAGACGAAGGAAATGTTACTATAATAAGAAAAAACAATCCTTGGGAAACTTATCTCAAAAAATCAGTAAACATATATAACGATTTTTGCAAAAACATGGTCTCAAAGAGTTACCTGGCTTTTTCCTATAAACATATAACTCTTGATTATTCGCTAAATAATAATCTAGTCAATTATTTCGACTATTTGATGCTTGAGGGAAAAACATATGATAACTTAGAGTTTGAAATAATTGAAGATGGCCCAAATCCGAAAATATATTCATCCATAATCGAGTTCGAAGAATTAGCAGAGGCATTTAATAAAGAAAACAAAGTTAGCCCTCATTATGAATATATATTACTTTCATATAAATTCTATATAAATAATCAAATAAGAAATGCTATCATCGAACTAGACTTAGCTATAGACATCTTTATAAAAAAAGCATTACTTAAAAAACTCAAAACGAACCTTCCGAATTCGACAAACTCCTATATTGAGAATATGCTAGATAAAATGAGTGTAGGTGACTCAATTAAATTTTTTAATCTAACTGAAGGTAACAGCGAATATGATGCTTTTAATCATATTCATAACTTGAGGAATACGATAATTCATAGAAAACAAAAAAAAGTTTCGGAAAATGATATTAACGAATATAGAAAATCTATCAAACTACTCTTATCCCTTAAAAATTAAAAACGACGCATAACTATCGGCTCAGCCGCAGCGCTGCGGGATCGCTAAAGCGACCCTTGCTTGGCCTACGGCACATTTCGCTTTGTCACTCGTCTTGCAGGGCAAGCCTCGCGCCAAGTCCTTACGGACTCGCGAAACGTCGGCTAGCCTTGGCCGTTAGACGTAATGGCTAAAATCTGATTTCGTAAGAAAATTTAGTATTGACTTGTGATATATCATGGTATATATCTGAATTTAGGTCAAATACGATGCAAACTGCAAAACTATTTATAAATGGAAGAAGTCAGGCAGTAAGATTGCCAAAGGAATTTCAATTCAAAGGTGACGATGTTTTCATTCAAAAGGTTGGTGAAGCGGTCATTTTGGTACCGAAGAATAAAGCATGGAATGTATTTCTCGATGGTTTGAATAGCTTCAGCGATGATTTCTTGAAAGAAGGAAGGGAAACGCTCTCCGAATCTGAAAGAGAAAGTCTTTAATGTATCTTCTTGATACGAATATTTGTATTTTTCTCATTAAAAAGAAAAACCAAATGGTGTTAGATAAATTAAAGAAAAATCTGAATAAAGGTTTGTTCATTTCTTCGCTAACACTTGCTGAATTAGAATTTGGAATAGAAAATAGTGAACACAAAGAGAAAAATAGAGTTTCTCTAATCGAATTTATATCTATATTTGATATTCTTCCTTTCGAGCAATCTGATGCACAAGCATTTGGACTCATTAAAGCAGATCTAAAAAAATCAGGAAATTTAATTGGTTCAATTGATACACTATTAGCAGCGCAAGCTTTATCACGTGATTTTATTTTTGTAACAAACAACACTAAAGAATTTAATAGAGTAAAGAATCTAAAAATCGAAGATTGGTCTCTATAAGACGCCACTACGTCTAACTGTCGGCTCTGACGCGGCGCTGCGGGATTGCTACGCAACCCTTGCTTGGCCTTCGGCACATTTCGCTTTGTCACTCGTCTTGCAGGGCAAGTCTCGCGCCAAGTCCTGTCGGACTCGCGAAACGTCGTCAAGCCTTGGTCGTTATGCGAAAGTGACCAAGCAAACTTTTTTTATGAAAATATCAAAAAGCACAAAATTCTATATTGCTTCTATTTTTATCGGATTATTCTATATTCCTGTTTCTTGGCTAAGTTTTGAGTTAGTAGATTCAGGGTTTGGGAAAAAACCTATAGATAGTTTCTTTACATTGTTTAAAAGTGTTTTTGGTTTTCTTTGTTTGTATTTGGCGATATATTTTTTATTTAAGATTGATTTAGAAAATAAAAACGCAATCAAAATAAACTATGTGAAAATGCCTCAGTTTATTCGTTCAGTCGCATCTTTGATGCTGATCTTTCTTTCATTATATCCTTTTTATTTTTGGTTCTCAATGCTAATTCATTGAACCTCAAAATTTCTGTTTTAAAATTTGCAATGGACCATCTTTAATAAATTGGTCACCATCGCATAACTTGCGGTGCCTCCGCTCCGCTCAAGGCTGCTTCGCACCTTTCGCTCGGGCTTCGCCACATTCGCTTCCGTCACTTCGTTTGCATGCGCAAACTCGTGCCGTTGCGAACGTCGGAGCACCTTGGTCGTTAGGCGCCATAAACTTGGCGACATTTCTTAGTTTTACATCCGGACATCCGTGTCCGGGATTAATGAGCCTATCTTTTATCGATTTTCAACAAAAAAGCATTTGACAATACTACTCAATATGGTAAGTATTGATTAGTGATAAGGTCTTTTAAAGACAAAGAGACGCAGGAAATTTGGGAAGGTCATTTTTCAAAGAAATATCCACCGGATATTCAGAAGAAAGCACAAATGAAGCTTGGCATGATCAACAACGTTGTAGATGTGATGGAACTCCGAGTTCCACCTGGAAATCGGCTTCATAAATTGTCTGGAGATAGGGAAGGGCAGTATTCTATTTCAATTAATTCACAATGGCGAATTTGTTTTAATTTTGAAAGTAATCATGCCTTCGATGTTGAAATAGCAGATTATCATTAGGAGAAGTAAAATGGTAAGTAAAAAACTATTGAATGTTCACCCTGGTGAGATTTTGCAGGAAGAATTCTTAGAACCAATGGGAATTTCCGGTTATAGATTATCTAAAGAAACTGGCATTCCTGAGTCGAAGATTTCAGATATTATTCATGGAAAGAGAAATATAACCGCTAGTATTTCAATAAAACTCGGTAAGTTCTTTGATTTAAATCCACACTTTTGGATTGGCCTTCAGAACGATTATGATATTCGGGAAGAGCAGCATAAATTAGCAAAAGTCCTTAAAAGTATGAAATCATATAAGGATTTTTATAAAGACCAAGATAGTAAGAAAGTGACGCCGTCCTTGGCTTAATCTTTTAGTTGCAGCGGCCAGTTTACGGCTGCCTAACTATCGGCTTGGCGTTCCGCTTCGGGCTCACTTCGTGCCCCTCGCTCCAGGCTTCGCCACATTTCGCTTTGTCACTCGCCTTGCTAAGCAAGTCTCGCGCCAAGTGCTTGCGCACTCGCGAAACGTCGCCAACCCTTGGTCGTTAGCCGAACATCGAGCACAACATTTGTTCTTTTTCAAAAAGCTTCTATTTCAGTTACTTTTTAGGTCTTTTAAAAAATAAAATACTTGCAATTAATACAGTTATTACTATTGTTATAACGTGGATGCTTCATCAGTAAAAAAGACAACAATTCGGGCAATAGGGAATTCCGCTGGGGCTACAATTCCTAAAGTACTTCTGGAAAAGTATAATTTCCATGAAGGGGATACTGTCTTTCTTTTGGAAACTGAAGCAGGCATTCTTTTGTCTCCATACGATCCTGATTTTGAAGAGGCCATGGACATTTACCAGGAAGGGTCTAAAAAATACCGTAATGCTTTAAGAGAACTGGCTAAATGAAGAAAGAGCCTAGATGGTTAAATAAGAAAATCGTCGAAGCAATTCATTTGGATCAAGTTAAACAGCATGGTGGATCTCAGGGGATCCGAGACCAAGGGCTTCTGGAATCAGCTCTTGATCGCCCAAAGAATAAATGGGCATATGACTCCTTCTCAAGTATTTTTGATTTAGCTGCTTCATTATGCATAGCGATAGCCAAGAATCATCCATTCATTGATGGGAATAAACGTGTCGCTTACATGACAACGTACGTATTTCTCGGATTGAATGGGTATAGCATAGAAGTGCCAGAAGAAGAAGTTGTATCGATTATGCTTCGAGTTGCAGATGGAAGCATAGATGAAATCAATTTATCAACTTGGTTAAAAGATAGTTCAAATCCTCGTAAGTAGGTGCTCGACGTCGGCTAACTTTCGGTGCCTCCGCGCCGCTCGGGGCTTGCTTCGCAACCCGCTCGCTTGGGCTTCGCCACATTTCGCTTTGTCACTCGCCTTGCAGGGCAAGCCTCGTGCCAAGTGCTTGCGCACTCGCGAAACGTCGGAGCACCTTGGTCGTTAGTCGCCATAGCTGCTTGGATTTTATTTTACACGGCAAAATCGAAGGATCTTTGGTTTTGATTTCCAAAGGATCCGAAATGTTTCAGATTTATTGACTCCAGTGGGCTAGCTGTTTTTAGGTATGTACTTGAATCTGCATGTAAATAGATTAAAGTGCTAGAGAAAAAGCTGTGCCCAAGAAGCTTTTGAATATAGACTAAATTGCTTCCCATTTCCATGAGATGAGTAGCGAATGAATGCCTAAATGTATGAACTTGAACTTTCTTTTTTATCCCGGCTCTTTTGGCAATTCTTTGAAATGTCGCTTGTAAACATCTCATACTAATGTGTGAATTCTTATTTTTAAATCCATAGAAAAGGATTTCTTTAGGTTGATAGGTCATCATATAATTTTTCACTAAAGTGGCGGCTTGATCGGATAAAATTGTATATCTTTGTTTTCTTGTTTTTGATTTTGAGATAAAGATTGTTTTTCTTTCAAAATCTATATCTGCTATTCTTAGATTTGTTAATTCACTTCCTCTAATTCCGGAAGAATACAGTAGGGAAAATATAGTTCGCTCTTGTAGTGACCTACATTCAGAAAGAAATAATTCTACTTCAGATTTATTCATGACAATAGGTGCCTTTCTTACTTCCCTAGGTAAGGAAATTGCCTTAGTCATATATGTTTTATTCTCAATTTTATAAAAGAGTTTGATTGCGCTGTAGAGAATACGTAAATACGCTGTTGAAGCTTTATTTTCTTTCATCTTGATAAAGAAATCATAGACCTGTTTAGGCTTTAACTTTAAAGGTGATATCATATATTCTTTTGCTAGACGAGTCATGCAATCAGTATATAATTCGATTGTGTTTTCACTATATCCTCTTAGTCTCATGTCTAAAATCATTTTGTCTTTTAATGCACCCATAGTGCCAAGAATTAGAAAGGTCTTAAAATTACTAGAAGAAAGCAGCTACAGCGACTAACTGCCGGCTTGGCGTTGCGCTTCGGGACGCTTTCGCGCCCTTGCTCCAGGCTTCGCCACATTTCGCTTTGTCACTCGTCTTGCGTAGCAAGCCTCGCGCCAAGTCCTTCGGACTCGCGAAACGTCGCCAACCCTTGGTCGTTATACGCAATGCCCTATAATCTTTCTTTTTAAAAGAGACTAATTTCTTTAAAAATAGGTAGAATTTTTAATTGACTTAGGTATAACCTGGGTTATACCATTTGTATGAAGACTGCTGTTTCAATTCCTGATGATTTATTCAAAACTGCAGAGAAGACCGCGAAAAGATTAGGGATTCCTAGAAGTCAGCTTTTTGCCAAGGCATTAGAAGAATTTATTCAATTACATAGTAAAGAATCCGTCACGGAGAGATTAAATAAAATCTATCTCAATGAGAAGGGCAGTTTGGAAGAAAATATTTCTAATTTATCTGTCGAATCTCTTCGTAAGAGTTTAAAGAATGATTCGTGGTGAGATTTGGTGGGTGGATTTAGGAATTCCATTTGGTAGTGAGCCAGGCTTTAAACGTCCAGTTTTAATTGTACAAGATGATTCTTTTAATGAGAGTAATATTAATACAGTAATTGTTGTATCAATTACATCGAATTTAAATTTAGCTGAAGCTCCGGGTAATGTACTATTATCAAAGAAAGATTCCAATCTTTCAAAAGAGTCAGTTGTAAATGTATCTCAGATAGTAACTTTAGATAGGGAAAGATTTCTTGATAAAGTTGGTAAATTGAAATCAAGCAAGATGGCTGATGTTGAAGAAGGATTAAAGTTAGTTATAGGCCTCAATTAACGGGCACTGCGTATAACTTCCGGTGCCTCCGCGCCGCTCGGGGCTTGCTTCGCAACCCGCTCGCTTGGGCTTCGCCACATTTGCGTCCGTCACTGCACTTGCGTGCGCAAGTTCGTGCCGTTGCAAACGTCGGAGCACCTCGGTCGTTAGGCGCCATAAACCTTGCAGACTATTTAATACATCCCGGACGTCCATGTCCGGGGTTTCTGAGAGCACTTTCATTGATTATTTGTATTGACAATACTTACAATATATGTAAGTATTGGTAAATTGATCAAAAGTTTCGAAAACAAAGACACGGAAAAAGTCTGGAAAGGCTTATTTGTTAAATCGATTCCAAATCAGATTTCGGAAATAGCTCTTAGGAAATTGAGGATGATCAACAACTCTCAAAGTGTTGAAAATCTAAAATCGCCCCCAGGTAATAAATTAGAGTTACTTTCAGGAAATAGAAAAGGGCAGTATAGTATAAGAATAAACGATCAATGGCGAATCTGTTTTCGATGGCATGAACAAGATGCCTATGACGTTGAAATTGTTGATTATCATTAATTGGATTGTTTGTGTTTGTTTATGAAGAAATGGATTAAAAACCCGCATCCGGGAGATATATTAAATGAAGAGTTCCTTAGGCCTTTAGGTTTAAGTGCGTATCAACTTTATAAGGATACTGGAATTCCACAATCTCGGCTAAGTGAAATCATGCATGGCAAACGAAGCATTTCCGCTAATTATGCTTTAAAATTGGGTAAATATTTTGATCTTCCACCTCAATTTTGGTTAGGATTGCAGAATGATTATGATCTTTTAGAGGCTGAGAGAAAGATTCATAGTCAATTATCTAAAATTAAGAAATACACAGCTAAAAATAATTCAGCGAAGAAAGTTAAAACGCCATCCGTGGCTTAATTTTCATTTAAACCCAAGGTTTACAGCGCCTAACTTTCGGTGCTTCCGCAGCGCTTCGAGCTTGCTTCGCAACTCTCGCTTGGGCTTCGCCACATTTGCTTCTGTCACTTCGTTTGCAGGGCAAACTCGTGCCATCGCAAACGTCGGAACACCTTGGTCGTTAGCCGGACATGCCCCAATTGAATCTTAAGTAACTAAAAAGACAAAAATAAACAATTGACATTTTGATAGCATATATGCTATCATTTATATGATTGAAAATTGTCTTAGATACTAATGTTTTATACCAAGCCTTACGGGCTGAATCAGGAGCTTCTCGGGCAATTTTAAAATTAATCTTTGATCAGAAGATCAAGCTTAGTGTATCAACTCCTGTATTTAAAGAATACGAAGAAGTGTTGAAAAGAGATACTTCTAAAAAGGATTTGGGAATCAAAGATAAGGATATTAAGAAAATTCTAAGTTTTATTGCATATGTAGGTTTTGCTCAGACGATTTATTATTCATTTCGCCCGAATTTGCGAGATGAGGATGATAATCACTTTGTCGAACTTGCTATTGCCTCGAATGCGGATTACTTAGTAACAAGCAATATTAAAGATTATCTAGTTGGTAGTAATTTAAAATTTGAAGATTTGAAAGTTGTTACACCATCTGAATTTATGAAGTTATGGAGGGAAAAGAATGAAGACTAAAGCAAGTGTTTTAACGATCCGGATTCCCTCTGAGCTAAAGCATAAAATTGAAAGAGTAGCGGAAGAACAGGGTGTATCAATAAATCAATTAGCTTTATATGCTTTTACGAAAGAAATTCAAGACATGGAGACTTCTCAATATTTTGAAAAATATTATAAAGGTAAAAGTAAGAAGCAAATTTTCTCTGACTTCCGTGAAGTTCTTTCTACGATAAAAAGCAAGGGATCCGTTCCGGACTGGGACAAATTATAATCTTTATCAAGTAATTGGGGCACGGTCGGCTAACTATCGCCTCAGCCGCTACGCTTCGGGCTTGCTTCGCAACCCTCGCTCCGGCCTTGCGGCACATTCGCTTCCGTCACTGCACTTGCTTACGCAAGTTCGCGCCTTCGCGAACGTCGGCTAGGCTTGGCCGTTATGCGACATGCAATAAAATAAATAGTGTAATCGGGAATTCAATATTAAATTATATCCTCTCACTATTAAGGATTAATTTAGAGAGATTTGAAAGATAATAATTTTACATGAAAATATACATACTATTCCTCAGCTTAATAGCTCTTATTAATTGTGACGGATTTATACGTGGGAATCAAAGAGTGTTTATAAAGGAAGGAGCAAATACTTATAAGGCATATTCTGGAATATGTATTGTTAGACTTTATTTTGCATCCAATTATGATAAAGGTAAAGAGTATTTAAAGGAAGAAACAGTATTAGCAGTCGATGGTTATATTTCGTACTCGTTTACAGTACCTCCAGTAAGAGAAAGGTATAAAGCTGAAATAAAATGCAAATCCGATAAGATTATATCGGTTACAGATTATAGTATTCCGGATGAGCCTGAGACGAACGTTGATCGAACATTGATTATTGGAAATAAGTAATAATCTTTTCTTTTGTTTCATTGCACGTCGCATAACTGTCGGTGCTTCCGCAGCGCTGCGGGCTTGCTACGCAACCCTTGCTTGGGCTTCGCCACATTCGCGTCCGTCACTTCGTTTGCATGGGCAAACTCGTGCCGTTGCGAACGTCGGAACACCTTGGTCGTTAGCCGAAAGTCCGATTCAATATTTTTCTTATGAAAATTACAAGATTTTCTTTATACCTATTAATCTTTAGTTTAATTCATTGTTTGTTAAACCCATTCTTTCTTTGCACTGGGGAAAGGTGTCCTGATAATTCTGTTAACCCGCTCTGGACTATAATAATTGATAGCCAGCCTGCAATAAAATTAAAGGCACCATCAGATCAAGGAACTTTATCGGTTGTTATTCAATCGAATAAACAAATAGATATCCCTCCTCTCGAGACTTCTGGTTTTATTCCGATTTATTATCAACCTGGACTATATTCAATTACTAGCTCCGATCAGGGAATTTTACTAAATGACATTAATTTTGATTTTAAGAGTAATTTGAAAGATGGGATATTTCTTAGAGAAGATTTGAATTTATTTAATACTGAACCTAAGTGCTATTTATTAGATGGAGAGCATGGTACTAGTAGTGAGATCCCTTGTTATTAAAACGTAG
The DNA here is from genome assembly GCF_040833995.1 of Leptospira sp. WS58.C1. Lineage (NCBI taxonomy): Bacteria > Pseudomonadati > Spirochaetota > Leptospiria > Leptospirales > Leptospiraceae > Leptospira > Leptospira cinconiae. The sequence goes on along the minus strand of NZ_CP162138.1, from coordinate 272,179 downwards.
TAAAATTTTGATTAGAATTGATTGAGTAATCGGACCTTCGGCTAACTATCGGTGCTTCCGCAGCGCTTCGAGCTTGCTTCGCAACTCTCGCTTGGGCTTCGCCACATTTTGCATTGTCACTGCGCTTGCATGGCAAGCTCGTGCCAAACGCAAAACGTCGGAACACCTTGGTCGTTAGACGAAACGGCTAATATATCAATGATACTCGATTGCGAAACTTATGATAAAATGTTTGAAACGCTATCATATATTTCAAACAAGCCAAGAGGAAATATCGAATCTTGGTTTTTAGAATCCAAATCAAAATTTGATGAATTTGATTTTCTTAAAGCTCCAGTTCCTTTTGACGTAGAGTTGGTAAATCAATATCAAAACTATTTCCCCGAAAGTAAAAAATGGAGAGAATTATTTACACACATTGCATGGTTCCATGGAACTCGCTGTAATGATCAAAATTTATTTGAGGAAGGGCTCTTACCTCTCGGAAGAAGGATAAATACTATCTGGGATTATTTATATTCTATAGTAAAGTCAGATGTCTCCGAAGAAGAATGGAATATTTTCAAGAATCATATGTCTGGTACTTATGCCAAGCTTTATCATTCAAAAATTTCAGACCCAAAATATTGGGGACCATATGCCATGTTAATCAAAGATATATTCTTTGTATCAGAGTCTGTTGGAAATCATAATTACTTGCAGATCCCGGAAATAGTTGAAGATATAATATTTTGTTTTAGCAATTTCAGGCCAAATGTTGATTTAAAAAATAGATATAAAGCATCTACAACACCATGCATCGTGAAATTTATTGCACCTATTGACGAAATAGATTATCTAAACCCGTTGTTAAATTATTTATATACTGAATTCCATAATGCAGAACATACACTTGATTCAAATACTTGTTATGATGGGAAGGGGAGAGCAATTATGTCCGAAGCCATTATATCAGTTGAATACATAGGTAGATAGAAAGCCGCTTCGTCTAACTTTCGCCTCAGCCGCTGCGCTTCGGGCTTGCTACGCAACCCTCGCTCCGGCCTGCGGCACATTCGCTTCCGTCACTGTACTTGCTTACGCAAGTTCGTGCCGTTGCGAACGTCGGCTAGGCTTGGTCGTTATGCGTCAGTTTTTTGAAGCGACTTGCATTAATTTGCCAAGAAAACTTTATTTTCTTTGTTAACGAACTCCGGAAAAATCGCTGAACATTACAAACGATTAGTGTTTGACAATCATCTACAAATGCTTATATTGAGTTTGTGAGCTCAAATTTATTAAATCGGATTACTCTCAACCCCGAAGTGTGCCATGGAAAGCCTACTATTAGAAACCAAAGGTATACTGTTGAGCTGATACTTGATCTTTTATCTTCCGGAATGAGTGAAGATGAGATTATTGCTGATTACCCATCTATAGAAAAAGACGATATCTTAGCTTGCCTCGAATATGCTTCGAATTTAGTAAAAGTTAAATCAATATATAAAGCTTCTGCATGAAGTTCTTTATTGATGCTCAACTTCCATATAGCTTAGTTAATCTATTCAAAGAAAAGAATTTTGAAGTATTTCATACTGAGCATCTTCCGTTAGGGAATAAAACGTCTGATTCAGATATAATTTCCTATTGCGATTCAAATGGTTTAATTTTAATCACGAAGGATTCAGATTTCTTAGATTCTTATCTTATAAGAAAGAAACCCCGTAAACTATTGATAGTGACTACAGGAAATATAAAGAATAAAGAGCTATTTTTGCTATTTAATCAATTCTTATCGAAAATTGCAGAAGAGTTCGATGATAGTGATTGGTTAGAATTATCTAACGAAGGTTTAATAGTTCATCAGGATTAATATGTTAAAGAGTCGCTTCAAAAAACCGCTTCGGCCCTTCGGGCACGCATAACTTTCGGTGCCTCCGCGCCGCTCGGGGCTCACTTCGTGACCCGCTCGCTTGGGCTTCGCCACATTTGCTTCTGTCACTTCGTTTGCATTAGCAAACTCGTGCCATCGCAAACGTCGGAGCACCTTGGTCGTTATACGCAAGGCTGGCAAAATCAGCTTTTTAAGAATAATCATATAAAATTCTTGCATGTAATACTAAAGTGTGATACATTGCATTTGTGATCAGTTTAAGAATACCGCCAGATTTAGAGAGAAAGTTGGACTCCTTCGCGAAATCTAAAGGAAAAAGTCGTTCCGAGATCGTAAAAGAATCGATTCTTGAATATATAAAGAATCATAGTTCTAACAAATCTCCTTTTGAGTTAGGTGAAGATCTATTCGGTAAATATTCAGCTAATAATCAGAAATTAGCTCAGAATAGAAAGAGTGTCTTAAATAAAGCATTAAAGGATAAGAATGAAGAACGTCGCACTCGTTGATTCTGGTCCAATTATAGCATTATTCAATTCTTCAGATGATTATCATAAGCCAATCTTTAAATTTCTAAAAGGCTTTAGAGGTTCCTTATTTACCACCTGGCCAGTGATAACTGAGGTAATTTATTTGCTTTCGTTTTCAATAGATGCTCAATCAGACTTTTTAGAATGGATAGAACGAGGGAGTCTGCAGATTTTAGATATAACATTGGATGATCTGAAATATATCAAAAGCCGGATGCAAAAATATTCTGATTTACCGATGGATCTGGCAGATGCATCTTTAATGTGTATTGCAGAGAGAGAAGGAATCTATAATATTATCAGCATAGATTCCGACTTTTCTATTTATAAGACTCTCAAAGGTAAATATCTAATAAACTTATATAAGAATTAGGCCAGCCCAGCGTATAACTTTCGGTGCCTCCGCTCCGCTCGGGGATCGCTTCGCGACCCACTCGCTCGGGCTACGCCACATTTGCTTCCGTCACTTCGTTTGCAAAGCAAACTCGTGCCGTTGCAAACGTCGGAGCACCTTGGTCGTTATACGAAATGGCTGGAAATTGCCTTTTTACAAGAATTGACAAAATATATCAAATATGATATATTGACATTGTGAAGTTCAAAGTCCAGCTTTTGGAACCCGCAGAAGATTTCTTATTAAAACTGGAGAATAAACTAAAAGCGAAGGCATTCCGAACAATTGAATTGTTAGCAGAATTTGGACCTGAACTTCGAGAACCCTTTTCTAAAAAGATTCAAGGCTACGCAGGCTTGTTCGAATTAAGAATCAAACAAGGTTCTAATATTTGTAGATTATTCTACTTTTTTGAGAAGGGCAGAGTTGTCATAATAACTTCTGGTTTTGTTAAGAAAGATCAAAAGACCGATAAAGATGAATTAACAAAAGCTTTCAAATTAATGAAAACTTATAAGGGAGATGGGCATGAAACTTAAAACTAAAGACTTTGATTTGCTTCTAAATAAAGAACTGAAGAACAAAGATTTTAAGAAAGAGTATGATGCTCTTTCCAATGAATTCACTCTTGCTAAAGAAATTATTAAACTTCGTAAGAAACGAAATTTAACTCAAAAAGATTTAGCGAAAAAAATAGGGACTTCTCAGCCAGCAATTGCAAGAATTGAGTCTGGAAATTATAGAAACTTATCCCTATCTTTTATTAATCGTCTAGCTAAAGCCTTAGATGCAGAGCCTGTTATTCATTTAAAAAGTAAAGGCGCTTAGTTTAAACAGCCACTTCGTATAACTTTCGGTGCTTCCGCAGCGCTGCGGGCTTGCTGCGCAACCCTTGCTTGGGCTACGCCACATTTCGCTTTGTCACTCGCCTTGCAAAGCAAGTCTCGTGCCAAGTGCTTACGCACTCGCGAAACGTCGGAACACCTCGGTCGTTAGGCGTAATGCCTTAAAAATTATTTTAATATGATTGATTCATTTTTGTTCTTTATGACTCATTTTTCTTTATTTTTCACTCCCCAGTGCTCAATACAGGAATCGCCTTCTCAGATATATGCGCTATGTAAAAATTCATCCGTAGAATATGGGATCACTATAGATAAGGAAAACTACGGTAATTATTATTATGGAGAGTGGAATAATAATAGTCCCTCTGGCTTTGGAGTCTTTACAGATATGGTTTTGGAGGAATCTGATCAATATTGTGGCCTAAGAAGACATCTGGTTTCAAAGGATGGTTCAACAGAATTTGAAGATAATGTATTTTTGTCTTTGGATGAGAAGAACATTGGTTGTGATCGAGCAAATTGTTCTGATGGATTCCACATATATTATGATGAAATTTCATCATTGTCGATCGGCGAATATAGAAGCGGTAGCATGCAAGGATTTGTTATTAAAACTGGGATGTTTGGAAATCCTTATATAGGTTTTGTCGCTAACGATTCATTTCATGGTGAAGGAATATATTTTTCTATTGAGGATCAATCAATTACTCATGGAGTATGGAATTCTTATGAATTAATCAAAGTTATTAAATCGATTGATTTAAAAGAATATTTGTCAAAGAAGCCAATATGTAAGACCAAATGATAATTTTAAATTTTTCTTTAAAATCATTTGAAAGTTGGTTTATAAGGCACTACGCCTAACTTTCGCCTCAGCCGCTGCGCTTCGAGCTGCTTCGCACTCTCGCTCCGGCCTGCGGCACATTCGCTTCCATCACTGCACTTGCTTGCGCAAGTTCGTGCTGTCGCGAACGTCGGCTAGGCTTGGTCGTTAGGCGCACATCCGATAAATATTTTCTTTTTTATTTTAGGGTTAAATATTTCTTAAGAGTCTTAGTAAATCTTCCTTAGGGTTAGTCCGCTCCTTTGATGTTCTGGTGCCGTGATTTAAGTTTCATCCTGATAATTAGATTGCAGAAAAGGTTTATAACTGGTGCCGTATTCGGAGCGGGGAATTGGCATCTGAAAGCAGCATTCTACAGTAATGTCAATTTACTGAATTAGCGAAATGCAACTAATTGAATGCACCGTGTTTCGATCGGACGCCGCCTAACTTCCGGTGCCTCCGTTGCGCTTCGGGCTCGCTATGCGACCCTCGCTCCAGGCTTCGCCACATTTGCTTCTGTCACTTCGTTTGCATTGGCAAACTCGTGCCATCGCAAACGTCGGAGCACCTCGGTCGTTAGGCGTAATTCATCATAAAAATTTATTTAAAATGGAAAATTGGATTCCCTTAACTGAGGATGAGTATGAAGAGGCATGGCATCTCTTTGAGTCAAAATATCAATTTAAGCCTAGTATCTATGAAAAAGATTGGCCAAGCATACAGGTATTAAATGAAGATTATCTATCTTACTATTTAACAAGTACATGGGACGAAACCGAAGAATTTGATCGTATCTGTTCGATTGTTTTTAAAAATATAACAAGCTCCGATGAATATCTTTATGTTTTAGACTGGAACCATGAATGCTTCATGTTTTGCCCTCATCTTCCGAATGGGTCTGTCGAATGGGTTATTCCATTTTATCCTGATGGAGATTATTATATTTTCTTTCCGAAAGACATGAGATGGTGCTATTTCGGACATCCGTGGGAGAGATCAGTTACTTTAATTGGCATTGATTTGATTAACGAATTTAAAAAGAATAAACCAAGTATTTTTGGTAAAATTCTTAGAAAGAGATGATGAACTACGCCTAACTTTCGGTGCTTCCGCAGCGCTGCGGGCTTGCTGCGCAACCCTTGCTTGGGCTGCGCCACATTTCGCTTTGTCACTCGCCTTGCAGGGCAAGTCTCGTGCCAAGTGCTTACGCACTCGCGAAACGTCGGAACACCTTGGTCGTTAGCCGGACATTCCAGCCTTGAATCTTTTTGTATTTGAATACTGATAATGGAAAATGATATGGACTAAATATTAGTCCATATAAACTAAAAAGTAGTTGATTGATATAAGTTCTTATTTAAAACTCTCTTCATGGATATATTGGAAGGAGTTTTCGGCAATAAAACCGCCGGTAGGGTACTATTGCACATATTTCATTATTCAGAAATTCATGCTGCTGCGATAGCAACGGATTATAATGTTGCTGTAACTCCTATTAAGAATCAACTTCTTCGCTTTGAAGAATCTGGTATACTGACTTCAAAAATAGTAGGTAAGGCTCGAGTATATTTATTTAATTCCAAATCTGTATTTGTTAAACCCATTAAGGAAATACTAGGTATAGTATATAATACCATGCCTATATTCGAAAGAGAAAAACTCTTTTCTACAAGACGAAGACCAAGGCGAAAGGGCAAGCCAGTGTATGCAAAGTCCTAATTGGTCGACAGTAACGGAAAGTGAATTATGGGAATATATAGCTTGGCATTTATCTGCAAATGGAGTCGATTCAGTATTGGTAGGCGGGGCAGTAGTTTCAGTATATTCGGATGGGATTTATAAATCCGGCGACTTAGACATTGTTTATACGAGTTATAATTCTTCTATTTGGGAAACAATCCAAAGGGTAATGACGAATCTTGGTTTTAAGAAAGTTACCAGACACTTTATACATCCGGAATGTGATCATTTATTTATAGAATATGCTTCACCGCCGTTATCTATTGGAGAAGATTACCAGATTATTCCTGATGTTAAAAGAGTTTCAGGTAAAATGATCAAAATACTTTCTCCAACTGATTGTATAAAAGATCGCTTAGCATCTTACATTTATTTTAATGCGCGTGAATGTTTAGAACAGGCTATTTTAGTAGCCAAAAGACAATCATTCAATCTAAAAGAAATTAAAAGATGGTGTGACTCTGAGGGTGGTAAAGCAAAATCTGCCTTTGAAGAATTTAAAAATCTTCTATAAAGAAAATTTGTTAAGAATACAATTAAGGTGAGGCTGGAACGTCGGCTAACTTTCGCCTCAGCCGCAGCGCTGCGGGATCGCTAAAGCGACCCTTGCTTGGCCTACGGCACATTTCGCTTTGTCACTCGTCTTGCAGAGCAAGCCTCGCGCCAAGTGCTACGCACTCGCGAAACGTCGGCTAGGCTTGGTCGTTATCCGAAAATTGAGCCCCAAATTTTATCTAAAAATAGTCGGCCTTCCGTGGCCGACTTTAAGGGTTAATTTTTATAATATTTATTACTAGTAAATATTGACATACCAACTATAATTGGTATATTGAGTTATATGCCATTAAGCGGCAAGGATATGCTCAAACTGTATGAAAAGGAAGGCTGGGAAGTCCTAAGACAAAAAGGTAGTCATGTGATGGTTGGGAAAGGAATAGATCGTGAAACGATTCCAATGCATAAAGAATTAAAAAAGGGCCTTGAAGCAGCTTTATTGAAACATTTGCGTGAAAGCAAGGAGTAGAATCAATGCATTATCATTTTCGTATACATACAGATAAAACCGGATACTGGGCAGAATGCATAGAATTAAAAGGATGCATGACTCAGGCAGACTCTAAAGAAGAATTGAATGCCAATATTCATGAGGCATTAAATCTATATTTGAATGATAATGAAGATTCAAAGTCGATATTTCCTTTACCGAGAAAGAAAATATCGGGTAGAAATATAGTCTTAGCCGCTGTGGATCCTAAGATAGCTTTCTCTCAGATATTAAGAATGACAAGACTCAAACGAGGTTTAAGCCAGAAACAAGCAGCTTCACTTATTGGAATGAAGAACTTATATAGTTATCAACGGCTGGAATCGCCTAAGAGTGCAAATCCTGCACTTTCTACTATTGCTCGTATCAAACAAGTCTTTCCAGAGTTAGAGCTGGACCAGGTTGTATAGCTTTCAAAAAACGCCATCCATGGCTTAAGGTTAATCGTTGGGGCTCAACTTCGGATAACTTTCGCCTCAGCCGCTACGCTTCGGGATCGCTAAAGCGACCCTTGCTTGGCCTACGGCACATTTCGCTTTGTCACTCGTCTTGCAAGGCAAGCCTCGCGCCAAGTGCTTGCGCACTCGCGAAACGTCGGCTAGGCTTGGCCGTTAGTCGCCATAATCTAAAAATACTCGAATAAGAATGTTTGAAATTAAAAAACTTTCTCCAGATCCTTGGGAGAATCAAATTATCACATATTATTTTAATAAACTTATTGAGAAAGGTGAGTTGTCTGAGACAACTGAGATTTTCAAAATAGACGAGTCGGGAAACTTGACCCCTGACTTTTATTCGGTTGGTTGTAATGGGTTATTTGAGATTAAGAAAGTAACTGAAAATGAAGAGGACATGGCAAAAGTCTCTTCTTCCTTTAAGGCATTAGATATACTTAGTGAAGATTTAAATCAAAGAAATCCATTAGCGGGAAGTAATGTAACTGCTCATATTCAGATATTAGATAATTTGGTCCTCAAATCGAGAGGAAAAGAATATGTTCAATTATGCAATGCAATAATTGAATCGTTAGAAAGAAGAGAATCATTCGGTAAAACAGCTCATAATTTCTTTAGGATTGAATATATCGAATCTGAAAATTACTTATCTAGTTTATGGTTTCGACATGGCGGAACGGTAAGATTTGTTGATCCATGGAATTTGAAAATTCCACTCCAAAAAATTATTGATAAGGCAAATCAACAGCTAAAGTATAAGCAGTTTCCAGAGACTACGAAGTATAAAAGAAATCTATTATTAGGTCATTATTATACTTTTACGAATGATCCAAATGATATAAAAAGATTGGTAGAACTGTTAAAGACTGAACAACCTGAAATCTTTACTAATATTGATAGAATATATGTTTTGTCTAGAGATTATTTCGAATTTATAGACATACAATAGATTACGGCGACTAACTTCCGCCTCAGCCGCTGCGCTTCGAGCTGCTTCGCACTCTCGCTCCGGCCTTGCGGCACATTCGCTTTCGTCACTGCACTTGCTTACGCAAGTTCGTGCCGTCGCGAACGTCGGCTAGGCTTGGTCGTTAGGCGAAAAACCCGGTGAAAATTTTTCAGTTAGCTTAAATTTTAAAATCGATGTATTCTTCGAGATTTACATCTAGATTAATGGATGAACAAATAGCAATTGACATACAAATGTTTAGTTTAATTGTAGGTTTGAATGCCTACAATACTCAAGATATTTGGTTATAGATTTCATTTTTATTCGAATGAAGGTTCAGAACCTCCTCATATTCATTGTAGAAAAGGGAATTCTGAGTGCAAATTTTGGTTAGATAGTATAATGTTATCTGATAACAAAGGCTTCAAAGCTCACGAAGTTCGCGAAATAGAGAAACTCGTATTTGAATATAGAGACCAATTCTTAAAGGCTTATAATGAGTTCCATAATCAAAGATAATATTCATTCAAATGTACCTGCGACTAAAGTCTGGACGGAAAGTCGCATGGTCTATATTGAACTCTCTGATGGTCGAGTAATAGGTTTTCCTGCCGATCGATTTAAACTTTTGAAAGTCGCAACAGAATCAGAACTTAAAGAAGTGAATTTAGAGTTGGATGGGTATGCCTTGAGATGGGAAAACCTTGATGAAGATTTAACAGTTCAAGGAATTCTTGAAGGTCGTTTTCAGCTCCCTTTGTAAATATACCAAAATTCTATTAATAGTACCGGGTTCATCGCCTAACTTTCGGTGCTTCCGCTTCGCTTCGAGCTTGCTACGCAACTCTCGCTCGGGCTACGCCACATTTTGCTTTGTCACTCGTCTTGCGCGTGGCAAGCCTCGCGCCAAGTGCTGCGCACGCGCAAAACGTCGGAACACCTTGGTCGTTAGACGTAATGGCTAAAATTCGATTTTAAAAGAAAATTTAGAATTGACTTGTGATATATCATGGTATATACTTGTATTTAGGGCAATTTCGATGCAAACTGCAAAATTATTTATAAATGGAAGAAGCCAAGCAGTCAGGTTACCGAAGGAATTTCAATTTAAAGGTGACGATGTTTTTATTCAAAAGGTTGGTGAGGCGGTTATCTTAGTTCCGAAGAATAAAGCATGGAATGTATTTCTTGAAGGTCTGAATAGCTTTAGTGAAGATTTCTTAAAAGAGGGCAGGGGAACGCTTTCTGAATCTGAAAGAGAAAGTCTTTAATGTATCTTCTTGATACCAATATTTGTATTTTTCTAATCAAAAAGAAAAACCAAAAGATTCTAGAAAAATTAAAGAAAAATTTGAATAAAGGTCTATTTATTTCTTCATTAACACTTGCTGAGTTAGAATTTGGAATAGAAAACAGCGATTATAAAGAGAAAAATCGAGTTTCCTTAATAGAATTTCTTTCTATATTTGATATTCTTCCTTTTGAACAATCAGATGCGCAAACCTTTGGAATTATTAAAGCGGATCTAAAAAGATCAGGCAATTTGATTGGCTCTATTGATACTCTATTAGCTGCGCAAGCTTTATCACGCGATCTTGTTTTCATAACAAATAACACTAGAGAATTTAATAGAGTGAAGAATCTAAAAATCGAAGATTGGTCTTTATAATACGCCACTACGTCTAACTTTCGCCTCAGCCGCAGCGCTGCGGGATCGCTAAAGCGACCCTTGCTTGGCCTTCGGCACATTTCGCTTTGTCACTCGTCTTGCAGAGCAAGCCTCGCGCCAAGTGCTACGCGCTCGCGAAACGTCGGCTAGGCTTGGTCGTTAGACGAAAGTTGCGCAAAATTTAATTATGAAAATAAAGATTCCAATTTTAGTTCATTTGTTTATATTTCCGCTTTTTTATTAGCTGAAGAAGTTGTTATTATCGGAAATAAGGTTAATGTTCGGGAAAATCCGAATAAGAATTCAAAAATAATCAATTCTGTTCTCATCGGTGAAACTTTTACAATTTTAGATGAAAGTGGCTCTTTTGAACTTATTAATGCTCGAAAAGCAAAATGGTATAAAATTAGTAATCCTTCCTTTGTAGGTTGGATCTTTGGTGGATATACATCAAAATATACTGAACTTAATGTAAAAGAATTGGCAGCGATTGGAAGGGGAGTGGCAAAAAGGAATCCTAACTTTGCAAAAGAATTATCAATAAAAATCCTTTCTAATCCTAATATTCAATTAGAATATGGGCCAGACTCTATCATGTCTTATGGTGAGGCAAAAATAATTGAGAGAATTGCAGATTGTTACCTAGCTGGGTTTAAAGACTTCGAAGTATCTAGTAAGGAAACTCTGATCAGCAATATTGCCAATGCTGTAAAGGCTAAAGACGCTAAACTCTTATCTACTTTTGGAAATTGTAGTATGAGTGCAGCTATTTGTAATTCAGGTGTATTTCTTGATATGACTAACTCAGCCCTTTCAAACGTGATTCTTGAAAAAATAAGCACCCATAAATTAAAACTTATAACTAAATCGTCGAACTTGCAATATTTAACCGGAGATAAGAGTTTGCAGTTTGAGATTAGTAAAACTGAATCTGGTGAATGGACTTGGATCGGAGCATGCCTTTCTGCAAATATCTTTAATTGATTTTAAGCAAATAGGCGCAACCTTCGTCTAACTATCGGTGCCTCCGCGCCGCTCGGGGCTTGCTATCGCAACCCGCTCGCTTGGGCTGCGCCACATTTGCTTCTGTCACTTCGTTTGCATGAGCAAACTCGTGCCATCGCAAACGTCGGAGCACCTCGGTCGTTAGGCGAACAGCTCTGCATGACATTCTTTTCAAGTCTTGCGGGCATCCTTGCCCGCTTTCACTCGCTTAATCTTTTGTTATAGAAATGCGCATATTAGTATGTATAATTATATGTATTGACAAGGATTTCTCCCTTAGTTAATCTATGCATAGATGGAGTTTGAATGGGATCCTGTAAAGAATGAGGAAAATTTGCGGAAACATGGAATTGATTTCTTTGAAGCGCAAAGAGCATTCTTGGATCCAAATAGAGTTATTACTTTAGATGTTACCCATTCTTCTGACTCTGAAAAGAGATATTATTGCTTTGGTCTAATTGATTCGCATGTATCAACGGTAAGATTTACTGTGAGAAATGGTAAAATCCGAATCTTTGGGGCTGGCTATTGGAGGCAAGGTAAGAAAGTTTATGAAAAAGAAAATAAAATACACTGATGCACCGGCATCTATATCGTCTTCAATTAAATCTTCCAAGGTAGTTGAGGATTTTCTGCCCCCTCCGAGTAAACTGGTTTTGAAAGAAGATAGTTCCAGGATAACGATAGTCTTAAGTAAAAAGAGTATATCGTTCTTTAAAGAGGAATCTAAGAGATCTGGTGTGCCTTATCAGACTATGATTAAAAGAGTCCTGGATTTATATACAGAGCATTATACTCATAAATAGTTAGCTGGTAACGCCATCCGTGGCTTAATTTTGCTTTATTAGTTTGCAGAGCCGCCGCCTAACTTTCGGTGCCTCCGCGCCGCTCGGGGCTTACTTCGTAACCCACTCGCTTGGGCTTCGCCACATTTGCTTCTGTCACTGCGCTTGCTATACGCAAGCTCGTGCCATTGCAAACGTCGGAGCACCTCGGTCGTTAAGCGCCAGTTGCGTAATATTAAATAGTAATCCAAGAAATAGAAAATTGTGGAAAATATATATCTGATCAGCGGCTTAGGAGCTGATGAAAGAGTTTTTCGGAATATAGACTTCAATGGAGAAAATCCAAAGTATATTCACTGGATCGATCCTAATGTAAATGAATCTCTTGAAAGCTATTCGAATAGACTTTTAAGTCAGATAGAATCTCAAAATGCACTGATTTTGATTGGCGTGTCGTTTGGTGGAATAATTGCGAGTGAAATTGCCAAACATATTTCTGCAAAGAAAATCATTATCATTTCTAGTATCAAAGATCGTTCGGAAAAGCCTTTAATTTATCGCATTATTAATTTTCTGAGATTAATAAACCTAATTCCGTCCTTTTTGTTAAAAATCTATACTCCAATTCTTGCTTATTTCTTAGGGATTTCATCTTTAGAAGATAAAAAATTATTAAAAAGTTTTCTTTCAAAAACGGACGGAAGTTTCATAAAATGGGCTCTAAAGTCTATATTAAAATGGAATAATGAAATGCATCCTTCCAATCTGTATCATATCCATGGAACCAAGGATATGTTATTTCCTTCCCGCTTGATAGGGCAGGCGATATTGATAGCTGATGGAGGTCATTTTATGATTCTTAATAGAGCAAAGGAAATATCTCTAAAAATAAGAGAGATATTAAAAGTTTAGTAAGATAACGCAACCAGCGCTTAACTTTCGGTGCTTCCGCTGCGCTTCGAGCTCGCTAACGCGACTCTCGCTCGGGCTACGCCACATTTCGCTTTGTCACTCGTCTTGCAGGGCAAGTCTCGCGCCAAGTCCTTACGGACTCGCGAAACGTCGGAACACCTTGGTCGTTAGGCGTAATATGGGCTAAAATTTTGTATTGGTAAAAATACTAAAGTGTAAAGAAATATCGATAGACAATTTGTCTTACGATATTATTATCGATATATGAGCAAAGTTATTATTTCGCCTAAATTTCAAGTGGTTATTCCTAAGGAGATACGTGAAAAAACAGGAATCAAAGTCGGTAGTCACTTAGAGGTAATCTCTTACGGCAATAGAATAGAATTAATTCCGATTGAGCCAATTAAGAAGCTTAAAGGCTTTCTCAGTGGGATGGACACTAAAATCGAAAGAGATAAGGACCGTCTTTGAATATTGTAGATTCTTCAGGTTGGCTTGAGTACTTTGCTGGCACAAAACGTTCTGATTTATTTTCAGAAGCAATTGAAAAGACGGACAAACTCCTTATTCCTACTATATCGTTGTATGAAGTGTTTAAGAAAATCTATATAGAAAGAGATGAAGACAGTGCTTTGAGAGTTATTGCTCATATGCAACAAGGAACTGTAATAGATTTAGATGCTTCCATTTCAATATATGCTGCGAAATTAAGTAAGGATCATAAAATACCGATGGCTGATAGTATTATTTTAGCAACAGCTCGTAAGTATAATGCAATATTATGGACACAAGACGAAGATTTTATTGGTCTAGATGGGGTTAAATATTTCCCGAAAAAGTAGTTCAGGGTTACTTCCGGTTAAGTAGCCCATACTACGCCTAACTTTCGGCTTGGCGTTACGCTTCGGGTTCACTTCGTGACCCTCGCTCCAGGCTACGCCACATTTCGCTTTGTCACTCGCCTTGCAGGGCAAGTCTCGCGCCAAGTGCTAACGCACTCGCGAAACGTCGCCAACCCTTGGTCGTTAGGCGCAATTATTGATAAAATCTTCTCTAATAAATTATGAAAATATATCGAAATAAATTCTATAATTTGTATAGGATACTCCAACCGTTTGTTATCATTGCTGCGATTGCGGTAATTCTTTTAGTAAAAGGAATTATTTATCTTCACCCGGTAGTAGGAGTTTCTGCTTTTCTATTTGTTGGTTTCTATATTTTTAATCCTACATTTAACTCTGCTCCATTTCATAAAGTTCAGATTCGTAATGGGGAACTTGAGATTTATGATAAGATGTTAAAAATATATATTAAGCTTCCCTCATTACAGAGGGTAAATATAAATGAAATTACAGATATATTTTGGTCATCATACGATTTAAAATCGTCTATCCGGACCACTCGATTTAAGTTTAATAAAAATAGTTCCTGGTACGACTATATAATTAGTAAAAATCCCCGAATAGTTAGATACCTTGTATTTCGTGTCAAAAATGAAAAGAATGCATATATGCGATATTTTGAATCTCTATCCTTGGTGGATCAGATTGAAATTTTAGAAACGATTTCTAAGACTAATCCAAATATTAAATATAGGCTTAGTCCATTTGAACAAAAACTATATAACATCAATAACTGCGCCTAACTTTCGGTGCTTCCGCAGCGCTGCGGGCTTGCTACGCAACCCTTGCTTGGCCTACGGCACATTTCGCTTTGTCACTCGTCTTGCTGGGCAAGTCTCGTGCCAAGTGCTTACGCACTCGCGAAACGTCGGAACACCTCGGTCGTTAGGCGCCATAACGCTTGAAACGAATGCCGGACATCCTTGTCCGGCTTGATTTGATAAATTTCTATTTCCAGGAAAGATCGATTTTTTTGTGTTTCGAAGCACACTCAGCTAAATATAAATTAATTAAATTTTGATAAGGAATGCCTGTTTTATCAGACAAGGCTTTGAAATAACCTATTGTATCAACATCAACTCTGATGGTAATAGGCTTTTTCAGTTTCTTCAAATAAGGGTTTTTCTTTGATTTTGAAAAATCATATTCTTTTCTCATAAAAATGCCTCGTATTGTTTAGATTCAGACTTTGTAGCTTTTCTTGCAGAGATAATTCTTATCACATCTTTAGATGATCTATAGCAGTGTGAAACCATAAGTAAATTAAGCTTGTTACTAAATCCAAGAATGATAAATCTTTCTTCCTTTTCAGAATGATCGGGATCGTGAATAATCCTAGCATTTTCGTCATAGAAAACTGTTTTGGCTTCTTCGAAAGAAATGCCATGTTTTCTTTTATTAGAAGAGTTTTTTACAGAATCCCATTCAAAGTCGATTGACGACATACGTATACAAGCAATATACTATACATATATCTATAGTCAATAGTAATTTTAAGGAAAATTGAAAGTAGGGGATTTGTAGAGCGCCATCCGTGGCGCACCAGCGCGTTACGGACGCCTAACTATCGCCTCAGCCGCAGCGCTGCGGGATCGCTTAAGCGACCCTTGCTTGGCCTACGGCACATTTCGCTTTGTCACTCGTCTTGCAGAGCAAGCCTCGCGCCAAGTCCTTACGGACTCGCGAAACGTCGGCTAGGCTTGGCCGTTAGGCGTAATGGTCAAAAAATCTGATTTGAGTTTGTAATTAGAAGGAGATCTTAAAAAACATAAAAATGAGTGAAATCGATCCCGAATTCTTTAAAAGAGCAGATGAACATATAGGATTAGCAAATGAGCAGATAAAGAATGGTATAGGGCAAGGGAAGGTGAGCGCTTCTTTTCTATATTCTGCTTCTCGGTTTAACGCCTGGGTTGCTGCATGTGCTGCTAAGGATGAAAAAGATCTTCTGGAAGATAAAGAAGAGATATTAAAATACTTCGTCGAAGAATACCAAAAAATGCTAACGGAGAATATAGACGATTACATAAATAATTTTAATAAATATATGAAAGATTGATTCTACAATCTATTTTCTAAAATAAAAAGTTATGTCAAACTGCTCAGTATTAAATAGACTGATTATTGCCTTAAAAGAATTTGATAAAAATGATCATCCAATAGCTCCTCTTTTGAAATTATTTGATTTATCGATTGGGGCGATTGAAAATATACCATATTCAGAAATAGACGAACATGGGTATAGATTTCGTTTTGATTTGGAGCATCAGCATTATTTAATGTCTGAAGGATTTGAAACGAAACTCGATGATATTATTCAAAAAACTATTATTTGGTTAGAATTTCTCCTGGAAAAATATCCCTGAGAGATTTGACCACTACGCCTAACTTTCGGTGCTTCCGCTCCGCTTCGAGCTTGCTTACGCAACTCTCGCTCGGGCTACGCCACATTTCGCTTTGTCACTCGTCTTGCTGGGCAAGCCTCGTGCCAAGTGCTTGCGCACTCGCGAAACGTCGGAACACCTTGGTCGTTAGACGGACAGTTTGGCTAAATTCAATTTTTAAAGGAAAAAGCTTGACATTGTAACCTTATGGGTTACGGTTTTTATATTGATTATTTCCTTTAGACACAAAGGCCTTGAACAGTTTTTTGAAACTGGCAGTAAGAAAGGAATACAAGCAGATCATTCGAATAAACTAGCTAGGATTTTAGATAGGTTAGATTCTTCGACATCACCTAAAGATATGGATTTACCGGCGTATCGCTTGCATCCTCTGAAGGGTCGTGAAAAGGGTAGGTGGTCAGTCTGGGTAAATGGGAATTGGCGTGTCACCTTTGAATTTGAAGGTGAAAACGCGATAGTAGTCGATTATGAAGATTATCATTAGAGGCGTGGCTTTATGAATAAAAGAAAACCTACTCATCCCGGAGAAATTTTGCTAGAAGATATAATCAAACCCTTAGGATTAACTATAACTGAGGCTGCAAAAGATTTAGGAATATCTCGCAAGACACTATCAGAAATAGTGAATTGTAAAAGTCCAGTTACTCCAGAAATGGCAGTAAGAATAGCGATTGCAACGAACACGTCTGCTGAGAGTTGGTTAAGCATGCAGACAAAGTTAGATCTCTGGACTGCGATGCAAGAAAGACCTAAGAATATAATAAAGTTTCCAATTTCTGCGTAATAGAGCCAAACCGTCGTCTAACTTTCGCCTCAGCCGCAGCGGGATCGCTAAAGCGCCCCTTGCTTGGCCTACGGCACATTTCGCTTTGTCACTCGTCTTGCATGGCAAGCCTCGTGCCAAGTGCTTGCGCACTCGCGAAACGTCGGCTAGGCTTGGTCGTTAGGCGTAATTAGCGAAAATATTCAGTATGACTAAAATTCAAAAGGAAGGTACTTATTATTCTCTTGCTGCTTTATTATTTTTGTTTATATCTTTTTGCAAAGAAAATAGGCAGATAGAGATAAATATTACGAAACCAGAAGGCCTGCCAAAATTTGCTCGCCAAATCACTGGGTTTGGCGATTGGATTTATTTAGACAATGAAACTGGATACTTTATTAGATGGGATGATGTAGGAACACCAATAGTTGAGGTTTTTCTAGTTGAAAATCTTACAAAAAGAATCATTAAATCGTATACTGGTCTTGGGTCTGAAGTAAGACAAATATTGACCTATAGTTTGCTTAATAAAAAAGAAATTCCCGAGGATGTATATGCCTTGTCATTGAGCGAGGACCCTTATTTTAGAAAGAGGCAGGATACAGAAATAAGCTTTTCTACAAAAATTTCTATGGACCCTACGATCATGACTCAAATATTTCCTAGAACTTATTTTGGTGTTACGATGTGGAATTCTGGTCCAAATTATGTATTCAACAATGGAAAAAAATTTTCTATTGCATGTAGCCGCAGAATAGGAGAGACATTGCCTCCAAAAGTTGAAGGTTGTGGAGTAAAAAAATATCTTCATACAAATGGAAGAATTGAAGAAATAAGATATCTTAAATCTTGTGATCATGAGTGTTCAACGATAGTCTATGCATTAAAACCTGGTTACTACAGAATAAATACACCTTCAGAGGTAAATTTACGCAAATACCCTCATGATAATTCTGTTGCACTGGATCGTCTTACTAAGCATCACATAATAGAAATACTTGCGAATCCAATTGAAATAGAATCAATTACTCACGCTCAATTTCTATGGATCCGTGTAAAAGTCAATTCTACCATTGGGTATTTGAAAAAGTCAGAAATAAACAATAGGCCAGTCAACTATTCCGAGATTCGCTAACTACGCCTAACTTTCGCCTCAGCCGCAGCGCGGCAGGATCGCTATGCGACCCTTGCTTGGCCTACGGCACATTTCGCTTTGTCACTCGTCTTGCTAAGCAAGCCTCGCGCCAAGTGCTTGCGCACTCGCGAAACGTCGGCTAGGCTTGGTCGTTATACGCCATTACTCATCAAATACGAATGGAATTTAGTAAATTAATTTCTAAAGGTAATTTGTTTTTAGCATGGAAACGTATAAAAGCAGGTGATAATAGTGAGTATAAAAAATATTTTAGAAACATATATTATGCGTACGAAGTTTCTATCGACAAGAATATAAGTCATTTACATGAAATTTTGAAAGGAGGTGCATATTCGCCTCAATATCCAACGCGGATTTTTATGCCTAAACCTTCCGGGTTGCAAAGGCCAATCACCCTGTTGCAGATAGAAGATCAAATTGTATTACAAGCAATTGCAAACTTATATATAAATAAACTGCATAGAAGAAGAAAGAAACTACAAGAAAAATCTATATTCAGTAATATTTTTGATAACGATACAGAAAGTGAATTTGTAATTAAGAAATGGAAGTATAGTTATCCAAAGTTCAAAGATGAAGTCTATCGCCTCTTTGAAAGCAATTATAAGTGGGTAGCAAAATTTGATTTATCTGCCTTTTATGATACTATTTCTCATGAGCTTCTGCTAAGGATTCTTAACCCTACCAAAGAATATGAAAGCAGAACTGAAATATTGAAATGGTTAAATACGTGGAGTTCAGTTGCAAAATCTTCGGCAATTGGGCATGGGATACCTCAAGGTCCAATTGCTTCGAACATTCTTGCAGACTTATTTATGCTTCCGGTAGATGAAATCTTATCGGAAAAATATTCTTATCTCCGTTATGTAGATGATATTCGTATCTTAGGAGAATCTGAAAAGGAAGTAAGAAAGGCTATAATTGAATTAGAAATTTTATGCAGAAATAGGGGTTTGATTCCACAAGGCAATAAATATTCAATTTTTCTAGCGAAGAATAAGGAACAAGCATTAGGTGCGCTTCCGAGTATTTCAGAGTCGATAGACGAAATAAATGTTTTTACGAAGAAAGAAAAAATTGTTAAATATTTTTATCAGTCTGTATCAGAAAATAAGAAGGAGGTAGTTGATAAGACTAGATTTAAATATATTCTTTTCAGAGGTGTTGCTGATTCTAAAATACTAAGTATAGTATTAAAATTGATGCCAAAATATCCAGAGCATATAGATGCTATTTCTGCGTATTTAAGGTTATACACAAAATCCAAAAGAATTTTTAAAGCTTGCCTTGAGAACTTGGGAAACACTCCGTACGGCTACGTCGCAGGTGAAATGTGGCATCTACTTTCCATTTTTGCTACTATTGATGAAAAAAGAAATCTTTTAAGAACAGCAATTGCTTCTTTAAAAATTGAAAATGACTTTAATTATCGATGGGGCTTGTTGCATTTTATAGTTTCTTGCGATCATGCTGGTCTAGGAAATTATTCAAATTTCCTGATTTATCAAAAAGATCCTCTACATCAGGCCTTATTAGCTTATTACGTTCCGAAAAGATATTATAACTCAAGCAAGCTTATTAAATATATCTTTAAAAGAAACTCCTTTGAAGCTATGATTGTGTTCGCTGATTATTTATCGAGTAGCGATGTCGAATTATCTAAAATAGTCACAGATCTTTCAAAACTTCCGGTTCAGGTTGTAAATACTTTTCAAAGCTTCGGCATAATACCTAGTTCGGATACGACAGCAGACCCTATTGGAATAGTTCTTTCCGAAAGGTATAAAGTAAAAAAATATTCGAATTGGAAATCTGTATTTGGAAAGGAGTATTCTCATGCAATGTACTTTCTAAAAACTGCTGACTCAAATTACCATAGTGGTAGAACTCATTGGCTGCAGCATCAGAATTCATTTAATCAGATTCTTTTTTATGTATTTCAAGAATATCTTCAGAATAATTCACTACCAGGTATAGTCCGATTAAACGGGGGAGATGGCAAGTTACTTGCTTTTGGGAATTTAGTTCAAAAAGATAATCAATTTGATAAGAATTATCCGAAGGTATCTATAGCTTTCAGGAATTGCAATGATAGAAGAAATAAATTGCCTGCCTCGCATCCGTATGAAATTAAAGGTGGGCAGCGTACTTCTCATCTAAGAAAGGGAGAGCAAGAAGGCATACGTAAAGAATTGTCGGTCGCTTATTCTAAAATCATTGAATTTTTTGAATCGATGAGTAACGGCGTATAACTATCGGTGCTTCCGCTACGCTTCGAGCTTGCTTCGCAACTCTCGCTCGGGCTACGCCACATTTTGCTACTGTCACTTCGTTTGCAGAGCAAACTCGCGCCAGCGCAAAACGTCGGAACACCTTGGTCGTTAGTCGCCATAGCTGCTACAATAATATTCTATATAGCGAAATCGAATGATCTTTGCTGTTGATTTCCAAAGGATCCAATATGTTTTAAGCTAATTGACTCCAAGGGACTTATTGTCTTTAAAAAAGTACTAGAATCTGCATGTAAATAAAGCAGAGTGCTAGACAAGAAGGTATGTCCAAGTAACTTTTGGATATAAATCAGATTATTCCCAGTTTCCATAAGATGAGTAGCAAACGAATGCCTAAAAGTATGAACTTGGACCTTCTTTGTTATCCCGGCTCTTTTGACAATTCTTTGGAATGAAGCTTGCAGCCAACGCATACTGACATGTGAACTTTTATCTCTAAAGCCGTAGAAAAGAAAATCCTTCGGTTGATATGTTATAATATAGTTCTTCAAAAGGTTAGCCGCTTGATCTGATAAAATAGTATATCGTTGTTTTCTAGTCTTTGATTTGGAGATAAAGATTGTCTTTCTTTCGAAGTCGATGTCTGGGATTTTCAGATTAATTAATTCACTTCCTCTAATTCCAGAGGAATATAGTATTGAAAATACAGTTCGTTCTTGGAGTGATCTGCATTCTGAAAGGAATAATTTCACTTCAGATTTATTCATGACGGCGGGTATTCGTTGCACTCTTTTTGGCAGATGAATTGATTTTGTCATATATGATTTATTTTCAATTTTATAGAAAAGAGTAACAGCACTGTAAAAAATTCGTAGATAAGACTCTGAGGCTCTATTTTCTTTTAGTTTAATAAAGAAGTCATAAACTTGTTTTGGTCTCAATTTTAGAGGCGATATCATATATTCTTTTGTTAGACGAGTCATACAATCTGTATATGATTCGATTGTGCTTTCACTGTATCCTCTTAGTCTCATGTCTAAAATCATTTTGTCTTTTAATGCACCCATAGTGCCAAGAATTGAAAAGCTTTTAAAATTACTAGAAGAAAGCAGCTACGGCGACTAACTTTCGGTGCTTCCGCAGCGCTGCGGGCTTGCTACGCAACCCTTGCTTGGCCTACGGCACATTTCGCTTTGTCACTCGTCTTGCAGAGCAAGTCTCGTGCCAAGTCCTTACGGACTCGCGAAACGTCGGAACACCTTGGTCGTTATACGCCATGCTTAAAATTGATTCTGTCTAGGGAAATTTTTAAAATATCCTTCGAATTCTTGATAATGGCGCTTGACACCAGTGGTGCGTAGCGCTATTATGAGCCGTGATTCTTTCTTTTTCGGATAAAGAATGTGAAACTATATGGCTAGGTAAGTTTTCAAAGAAATTTCCGAAGGACATACAAAGAACAGCTAGACGGAAACTTATACATTTAGATAGCGCGAAAACTTTAGAGGATTTAAAAATTCCACCTGGTAACAGATTGCATGCATTATCTGGAGATAGGCGAGGGCAACATAGCATTTCTATAAATATGCAGTATAGGATCTGCTTCATTTGGGAAAATGGCAATGTTACTAATGTCGAGATAGTGGACTATCATTAGGCGGTAGCAATTATGAATAAAGAATTAATGAATATTCACCCTGGTGAAATCTTAATAGAAGATTTTCTGAAACCAATGGAAATTACAGCTTATAAATTAGCTCAGGCTACTCATATTGATCAAAAACGTATAAGTGAAATAATTCATGGTCGTCGTTCTATTACTGCTGATACTGCGCTAAGATTTTCTCGTTTTTTTGGAAATTCGCCCGAATTCTGGCTATCAATACAAGCTCATTATGATTTAGAAATTAAACAGTATGAGCTTAAAAATGAATTAAAAACGATCAAAAAGTTTCAAGAACTTCAAGCCAGCTAATCAAGCACAGCGACTAACTGTCGGTGCTTCCGCTCCGCTTCGAGCTTGCTTACGCAACTCTCGCTCGGGCTACGCCACATTTCGCTTTGTCACTCGTCTTGCTGGGCAAGCCTCGTGCCAAGTGCTTGCGCACTCGCGAAACGTCGGAACACCTTGGTCGTTAGCCGGACATTCCAGCCTTGAATCTTTTTGTATTTGAATACTGATAATGGAAAATGATATGGACTAAATATTAGTCCATATAAACTAAAAAGTAGTTGATTGATATAAGTTCTTATTTAAAACTCTCTTCATGGATATATTGGAAGGAGTTTTCGGCAATAAAACCGCCGGTAGGGTACTATTGCACATATTTCATTATTCAGAAATTCATGCTGCTGCGATAGCAACGGATTATAATGTTGCTGTAACTCCTATTAAGAATCAACTTCTTCGCTTTGAAGAATCTGGTATACTGACTTCAAAAATAGTAGGTAAGGCTCGAGTATATTTATTTAATTCCAAATCTGTATTTGTTAAACCCATTAAGGAAATACTAGGTATAGTATATAATACCATGCCTATATTCGAAAGAGAAAAACTCTTTTCTACAAGACGAAGACCAAGGCGAAAGGGCAAGCCAGTGTATGCAAAGTCCTAATTGGTCGACAGTAACGGAAAGTGAATTATGGGAATATATAGCTTGGCATTTATCTGCAAATGGAGTCGATTCAGTATTGGTAGGCGGGGCAGTAGTTTCAGTATATTCGGATGGGATTTATAAATCCGGCGACTTAGACATTGTTTATACGAGTTATAATTCTTCTATTGGAGAAGATTACCAGATTATTCCTGATGTTAAAAGAGTTTCAGGTAAAATGATCAAAATACTTTCTCCAACTGATTGTATAAAAGATCGCTTAGCATCTTACATTTATTTTAATGCGCGTGAATGTTTAGAACAGGCTATTTTAGTAGCCAAAAGACAATCATTCAATCTAAAAGAAATTAAAAGATGGTGTGACTCTGAGGGTGGTAAAGCAAAATCTGCCTTTGAAGAATTTAAAAATCTTCTATAAAGAAAATTTGTTAAGAATACAATTAAGGTGAGGCTGGAACGTCGGCTAACTTTCGGTGCCTCCGCGCCGCTCGGGGCTTACTTCGTGACCCACTCGCTTGGGCTTCGCCACATTTGCTTCTGTCACTTCGTTTGCATGAGCAAACTCGTGCCATCGCAAACGTCGGAGCACCTTGGTCGTTAAACGCCATTTTTGCTACTCTTCCGTTTTCAATTTCGCCGCGTCCATGCGGCGAGGAGTGAGATTAGGTCTGTTTAAAATTGAATTAGAGTTTCAATTTTGCATTTTTTCGATAAAAAGTTAAGATTTGACAATACCCTACTCAGTAGGGATTCTGTCTAAATTGAAAAGACTGTTTGTACATTTACCTGATTTCGATCATTTTTGGACAAGAGCCGGTCTGGGAGATCATGAACTTAAAGATTTCCAAAACCACCTTTTAGAATATCCGAAGCAAGGTGTAGTAATTCCTGGTTCAAACGGCATACGAAAGATTCGTTGGAAGAAGAAAGGAACAGGTAAAAGCGGTGGAATTAGAGTCTTCTATATTGATTTTGAAGAATTTGAAATAATCTTTTTGATAACGCTTTTAGAAAAGAATGACAAAGAGAACCTTTCGAAATCTGAGTTAACGATTTTATATAATTTGATAGCACGTTTGAAAGAGATATTGAAATCGGGAAAGCATTCATATGGAAAAAGAAAATAGTAAATTATTTAATAGCTTAGCAAAAGGTCTTAATGAAGCTATAGAGTATTCTGAAGGTAAAAAAGTTTCTGGAATTAGAGAACATCAAGTTTCTATAGAGAAGTTACCTCAATTTAAAGCTAGAGAAATTAAAAATATTAGAACAAAACTTCATCTTACTCAAAATCTATTTGCACAAGCTATAGGAGTTTCTGTAAAAACAGTAGAAGCATGGGAGTCGGGGAGGAATATACCTCAAGGTCCAGCTCAACGAATGCTCTTTATTCTTAAAAATAATTCAAAAGCTCTTAGTTTGCTGGGGATTAAGAATAGTTAAAGTGACGCCATCCTTGGCTTAATGCGCAGTTATATATCGCAAAAACAGCGTTTAACTTTCGGTGCTTCCGCAGCGCTTCGAGCTTGCTTCGCAACTCTCGCTTGGGCTTCGCCACATTTTGCTTTGTCACTCGCCTTGCATGGCAAGTCTCGTGCCAAGTGCTTCGCACTCGCAAAACGTCGGAACACCTTGGTCGTTATGCGCAATGGCTGATACTTTGCCTATAGAAGGGAATATAGAATCGAACATTATGAGAATACTAACTATAAAATTTACATTACTATTATTATCTTTGCTGAATTCGTGTGCATTCTCGACTATAAAAGTTAATAAAGAAAATTTTGAATTAATCCAAAAGGAAAATGCAATCTCGTTGTACTATCAAACGGGAACAATGTTTCGTGTTATCACACCTTCATACGGATTTGGCCCAATTGGCAGTCTTGTTGGACATTTCGAAGGTGCTCCAATAGAGGAGAGAATCTCTAAGAAATTTAGAGCAGACATTGGTGAGCCAGCAGTATTATTCAAGAATTCGTTTTTACGCAGAAATTTTCCATTTATCACGGATAAAAATGTCCATGAAGGGGGGCAAGCAGATCAAAGTAGCTATAGTACTAACAGTCGAATTTATGGCACGTTCAGGATACTTTCTATTGTGTTTTCATTTTCCCCAAAGATATTCTCTCCGGATACAGGCGGATATAAATTTTCCTATCGTGGAATATTTACATTAACTGATAGTAAAACACAAGAAATGTTATATAGAAGTGCATGCTATTATAATTCATCTGAGAATCAACACACAATTGATGACTATTTGGCCGAGAATTCGAGTTTATTAAAAAGCTTATTTACAAATTCTTTAGAGGCCTGCGTAGATGAAATTTTGGGAAAGAAAGCCCATAATTTTGACTAATAAAGGCAGCCACTACGCATAACTGTCGCCTCAGCCGCAGCGCTGCGGGATCGCTATGCGACCCTTGCTTGGCCTACGGCACATTTCGCTTTGTCACTCGTCTTGCAAAGCAAGCCTCGCGCCAAGTGCTTGCGCACTCGCGAAACGTCGGCTAGGCTTGGTCGTTAGTCGCAATAAGCACAAACATGTTGATGCGAAAATTAATATTATGAAGTTTGATCAATTAAAAGATATTCCATTTTTCGATCATAGACAGATAAACTCACATCGTGTGATTCCGAGTCTGTTTTTTTATGAATCAGGAAGTTGGCATTCTTGGATTTCGACCCAAGATGGACTTCTGAAAATTAAAGCAATTCCTGGTGAAGGAACGTATTTTTCGAAATTGCCTGAACATGAGGATGATATATACCTTGAGTTTTTTAATTTTCTGGGACAGCGTGTGTTGAGGAAGGAAATTCTATACCCTGTTAATGGAATACGTAACGATATAATGAATATTTGCGCGTCCCTACGTAAATTATCACTGTTATATGAATTTTCTAACAATAAATCGTTTGAAGTTTCGAGAATGGTGATAACAGAGCTCGAATATCTAATAGGCGTATGTAGAAGTATTTTTGATTTATTACAGGAAATTATAGCTGCATTATGGAAAACGGTTGTCCTAACGGATGAGTCGGTTGTAAAGAAGAACCTACATAAAAGTTTTCGCAAAATGGTTATTGAAAATGAGCAAATTCTTGAACAAGCTGTGATTAAAGATCGCTTTGCTATTCCAGAAGCATTAGCACAGTTTTATTGTGAATATGCTGAATTTTTTCAAATTTTAAGAAAATTTCGTGATAATATAGCTCATCATGGGTCTTCGTTAGATTATATTTTTCTTACTAGAAGAGGGTTTGCCGTTAAAGACACTGCTAAACCATTTAGCTTATTTAACGTATGGAATGAAGAACATAAATTGCCAAACTCATTAGCTTCTCTTCGTGTCCCTGTGGCTTATATGATTCGCAAAACTCTTGGAGCTTGTGAAGATTTTGCCCTATCAATTCAAAAGTTTATACGTTTTCCAGATGAATTAGCTCCTGATTATAAATTATTCTTTAAAATGTCGTATAGCTCAGAACTATTAAACCTCGATCGAATTATTCAAAATTCACTATGGTTTGATGAACTCTAACGAAGAATTAAAGCGCTTACTGCGACTAACTTTCGGTGCCTCCGCGCCGCTCGGGGCTCACTTCGTGACCCGCTCGCTTGGGCTTCGCCACATTTGCTTCTGTCACTTCGTTTGCAGGGCAAACTCGTGCCATCGCAAACGTCGGAGCACCTCGGTCGTTATCCGAACATTTTCAAGCCACTTTGAATGGGCTGCGTAGCGGGCCTCCATGCCCGCGAATTACTGATTAGATTTGGGAATTGACATTACACCGTATATGATGTAATATGACTTGTGAGCCAGAAATGGACTGTTGTATATTATGAGGATGAAGAGGGGAACTGCCCAACTTCAGAATTTATTGATAGTCGATCTATGAACAATCAGGCTAAAATCATGGCCTTGATTGATCAATTAGAGCAGCACGGTCCGAATTTACCTAGACCGTATGCTGACTTTCTAACTGACGGCATACATGAATTAAGACTGAAACTTTCAGGAGACCAAGTTAGATTCTTATATTTTTTTACATTTAGGCATTACATTATAATTACTCATGCATTTATAAAGAATGTTCAGAAAGTTCCGATTCGGGAGATTAATAGAGCAATAAGTTGTCGAGAAGACTTCCTCTCTCGATTTACTGAAGAGAAGTTAAGAAGGAGATTAAATGATGAAGAGTTTTAAATCGCATTTAAAAAGTAAACTGAACAATGTTAAGTTCTCAGAAGCATTTGATCAAGAGAAACAATTGTTATCACTAGCTTTAAAGATTCAGGAATATAGAAATAAGAAGGGTTTAAGTCAGGCAGATTTAGCGAAAAGGGCTCATGTTACCCAGCAACAGGTTAGTAGATTAGAAACCGGTATTAATACGAATGTTAGTACGTTCCTAAAGATCTGCCATGCATTAGATTTGGATTTATCATTAAATACAATTAAAGGTCGAAAAGTTTCGGCATGAAATGGTCTTCATATTTTACGTCCTGTAAAATATGAAGCTTTCCCGATGCGGCTTGAAAACGTCGGATAACTTCCGGTGCCTCCGCGCCGCTCGGGGCTCACTTCGTGACCCACTCGCTTGGGCTTCGCCACATTTGCTTCTGTCACTTCGTTTGCAGAGCAAACTCGTGCCGTTGCGAACGTCGGAGCACCTCGGTCGTTATGCGTAATCGTATTAAATTAATTTTGCAATGACTGAACCGCAACACATAGTAAGATATCAGCATTATGTTTCACGATTCTATTTGAGGAGATTCGCAAATAGTGAAGGTGTAATTGAAGCATACAATCTTTTAGACAAAAGAATGGAAAAAGCGAAAGGACCAAAGGGAATTTGTTCTGAATACTTTTTTTATGCTTTAGAAACTGGTAGCGAGGATGATGTTAGCCAAGTCGTAGAGTTAGCATTCAAGGTGCTCGAGGATTACATTTCGAATAATCTTGATGAAATCGTGACAAAGCTTCTTATTTCAGATAAGCTTACTGATGATAAAAAGCAAGTGCTATCTTTGTTGATTAGTATGCTCCATTTTCGAGGACCGCAAATGAGAAACTTTACGCAAAGATTGTATAAATCAATGTTAGTAAATACATTTGGTAGATTGGTCGAAAGAAAGGGAATGGCTGAAGTTCAAAGGGAAATTGGAGAATTATCAGGGATTACTCTGCCAGAGATGAAAGATGAGGAGAAGGAAAAACTTTCTGAACAAATTTTATCTTTAGAAGTAAATAATAAGCCTCATTTAGAACTTTTTGAAGATATTCCTATCTTCGCAAATTTCTTCCAGGCGCAAAACTGGAAGATCTATGTTTCTCGATCTGAAGCAAAATTCATTACTTCTGATCAACCTGTTGTCTTACAGGATCCCGAAAATTGGCCTCCAGCCTTTGGGGTTCCGTTATTGGCAAAATCTTGTTTCTTTACTCTGACTCCAGAAATATTGATAACAACTAATTATTCTTTGTCGGGAGAGAATGGAAAAACTGAAATAGAAGTAATTGAAAGTGGCAATGAAGAACAGGTTTTTCAATTTAATCTCAAAATAGCTTCCGGCAGTAAGAAGTGCATCTTTTCTGTTCGTAAGGGAGAATTGAATACTGTAGCTACTTCCCTCGAGGTATAAATACGACTACGCATAACTGTCGCCTCAGCCGCAGCGCTGCGGGATCGCTAAAGCGACCCTTGCTTGGCCTACGGCACATTTCGCTTTGTCACTCGTCTTGCTAAGCAAGCCTCGCGCCAAGTGCTTGCGCACTCGCGAAACGTCGGCTAGGCTTGGTCGTTATCCGAACATTTCAGCCAAAATTATTATTTTGTTTGTTTTTCAATTCGAGGTTTTCGTAATATAGGTTAAGCGCTTGGGAGCTTGGTAAATAATTAGCTGCTATTTTTAATAGCCGCCTACGCTTGAAGTGCATTGTGCTATTCTTGCGTTTGTTGGTTTTTGAGGATAGCGTAGAGTGGCGGACAGAGTTTTTCCAACTGAATTTTTTTGCTTCGGAGCATTTGAAATTTCTAGGAATAGTGGCTGAAACGTCGGATAACTATCGCCTCAGCCGCAGCGCTTCGGGATCGCTACGCGACCCTTGCTTGGCCTACGGCACATTTCGCTTTGTCACTCGTCTTGCATGGCAAGCCTCGCGCCAAGTGCTTACGCACTCGCGAAACGTCGGCTAGGCTCGGTCGTTAAACGCCATGATGATTAAATTCTCTATGAAAAACATAATAGCTTTTTGTCTGCTCATCTTTTTAAGTTCAAATTGCTTTTTTACAAAAGTTTATCCGAGAAGGGAATCTATCTCGTCTTCGGAAATAATTGAAGTAAAAGATTCAACGGAGATTAAGGATTTTTATTTATTAACCTACTATATCGAAGAATATAACCTTAAACTAAAAATCGATGCTTTTAAAGGTAAACGAGATTTGGTGGAAGAAAAGGCTCGTGAGATTTTTAGGACATTTTATGGGGTAAAATGGAAAAGCGCAAAAGAATCTGGCCTTAGCCAATTTGATAAGGCAGGAGGTGGAGAAAACGCAGCAGGTTATGCAATACTCTTTATTACTGCCACTGCCATAATCCTTACTATCGATTTGGCTACCTTACCAATAAGAATGTATCCAATCGAACAAGAGCGGATTATTAATCGAATAATTTATGAAAAAGAAAGCAAATTAGAGGATATCAATCTTAAGGGATATAAGCTAAAAATCTTCAATAAAGATTTCAGAAAGGTATTTTCTTTAAAAAAACCCAGTTTATCAATCAACTTTGCCGATCTCAATATATCTATAGAGACATTAAACAATACGCAATATATACTATTTGATTCAAAAGGAAAAGAAGTCTCAACAGGTTTTATTGTTTTCACGGAAGAATATTTAGAGAGCCAAAATTTAAGAAAAATTGCTATTAATAATTCTGAAAGTAATCTTCTTAAGTATTGCCGGATGGAATACAAAAATTCATTAAATAAATCTTTGTTTGCTAGTGTTTCTGAGACTTCTAAGATTGAAGCACTATGTAAAGATGAAGTGAATTCTGATGCAAAAGAGATTAATAAGTTCTGTAGATGCTATAAAACTCTACTAAAACATCATCACGGCGTTTAACTTTCGCCTCAGCCGCAGCGCTGCGGGCTTGCTGCGCAACCCTTGCTTGGGCTACGGCACATTTCGCTTTGTCACTCGTCTTGCATGGCAAGCCTCGTGCCAAGTGCTTGCGCACTCGCGAAACGTCGGCTAGGCTTGGTCGTTAGGCGTCATTTTTGGCTAAATTCTCTCCATGCCTGAATATAAAAAAGCTCATTTCGTTCCGGTAAGTTATCTGAAGTTGTTTTCAGGAAATCAGGTTACGTTTCATTCATATAATGTTGATCGCAATGTTTTCATGGCGAATATTGCTGTAGCCAACCAATGTCAAAAAGATTATTTATATGGAAAAGAAAAGGAAATCGAAGAATTATTGGGTAAACAAGAAGAATCATTTGTTCGCCTATTGAAGGCAATAAATCAGGACCCTAGTAAGTCCTCGATATTGTCTGATGATAATGTCTTCCTCCAAATCATTACAATGCTAAATCTTCAATATACTCGAACTTTAGATAATATTCGTAATCAAAGTGTATTGAAAAATGAATTCAGGAAGATTAAAGAAAAGCGAATTAAAAACCATGATGACGCAATTAGTGATGCTCCTATTCAGCTGCATTCCTTAAAAGCTCTTATGGATGGTATCGAATGCGCGGTTCTTGCTTTAGATTTGAAATTAACTATAATACAAAATGATTCTGATACAAAGTTTATAACGAGTGATGCCCCAGTAATTATATATAATCTTTTGTTTGAAAAATATTTGGAAAAACGTGCTTTTGGAATAGCAAGCAAAGGTCTCTTAGTTTTCTATCCGATTTCTCCGAATGTCCTCATTATGCTTTATGATCCAAATATTTACTTGTTAGAAGCGGGAAATGAAATAGTTGAAAAGATTACTACAGATGATGTCGAATTTCTCAACGGGTTACAGGTAGCGAATTGTTCAAATAATGTTTATTTTAGAGATGAATCTGAAAAGCTCAAAGTCGGCGAAATTGTTAAAAGGTTTAGCAAGAATAGGGTAATAAAAGCGAAAGTTGAGGAGATAATAACTCCAGGTAGTACTCCTGAAAAAGGTAGTTCCAAAATTAAAACTGTGTTGGAAAAACCTTATGTTGACCTCGATCTTTCGTTTCTTCGAATTCTCGAAAATAAAGTTAAAGAGTACATAGGCGACTTTCCTCCTGAGAATCCAGAAGAAATAACGCAAACGCTAGTTAGAAACCAAGAGCTGTTAGATTATCAAAATAAAAAACAGAAAGTTCAGCTCTTAATGTCATTGCTTAAAGAAACTAGCCTTGAATAGGCCAAAAACAACGCCTAACTTTCGGTGCTTCCGCAGCGCTGCGGGATTGCTTACGCAACCCTTGCTTGGGCTACGCCACATTGGCTTCAGTCACGCCTTTTGCTTCCGCAAAAGATCGCGCCTGTCCCTAACGCCTCTTCGAGGCTCAGGGTCGCCAACGTCGTCAAGCCTTGGTCGTTAGCCGAACATGCTTGCCCAAAATTTTGATCCATATGGAAATTTAGTAATAGGGAAGTGAGGATCCATTATTTTGAGAATTTCCCATTAAAAGCTTGAAAATACGAATTTATATCGTATATTGTATCGTATGAAAGTGACTGCGATATTGCCAGATGATCTAATTGCTGAGGTTCAAAAGTATTCCGGAGGTAAAAACATAACTGATTCCCTCCAGAAAGCTCTCTCAGAGTGGTTAAAACAGACCAAAATAAGGAATCTGAATGCTAAGCTACATAAATCTCCACTTTCGTTCCAGGAAGGCTTTTCTGGGGAAAATATCCGTAATCTGAACCGTAACAGATGATTCTTGTAGATACGTCTGTTTGGATCGAATTCTTCCGGGGAAATGACCCTTATTTCAGTGAATTAAAGGATCTTATTGAATCATCAGAAGTGATAGTTCATGAAGTTGTCTTTGGTGAATTGCTCCAAGGATGTAAAAATAAGAACGAAGTATCTTTTATCTTAGAATATTGGGAAAATCTAAATACCTTAACTTCAGAGGGTAGTTTTTTATCAGCAGGTAAGCTTTCATTTGAAAACAAGCATATTGATAAAGGCATAGGATTAATTGATTCAGTTCTTATTAATGAAGTTAGAAGTAAGAAACTTCAACTTTGGACATTAGATAAAAAGATTCTCAAAGTATTAGATAAGAAAGAAATTTATTCGGGTCGAGGCAAGCACGTCGGCTAACTTTCGCCTCAGCCGCAGCGCTGCGGGATCGCTAAAGCGACCCTTGCTTGGCCTACGGCACATTTCGCTTTGTCACTCGTCTTGCAGAGCAAGCCTCGCGCCAAGTGCTACGCACACGCGAAACGTCGGCAAGGCTTGGTCGTTAGTCGCCATAGCTGCTACAATAATATTCTATATAGCGAAATCGAATGATCTTTGCTGTTGATTTCCAAAGGATCCAATATGTTTTAAGCTAATTGACTCCAAGGGACTTATTGTCTTTAAAAAAGTACTAGAATCTGCATGTAAATAAAGCAGAGTGCTAGACAAGAAGGTATGTCCAAGTAACTTTTGGATATAAATCAGATTATTCCCAGTTTCCATAAGATGAGTAGCAAACGAATGCCTAAAAGTATGAACTTGGACCTTCTTTGTTATCCCGGCTCTTTTGACAATTCTTTGGAATGAAGCTTGCAGCCAACGCATACTGACATGTGAACTTTTATCTCTAAAGCCGTAGAAAAGAAAATCCTTCGGTTGATATGTTATAATATAGTTCTTCAAAAGGTTAGCCGCTTGATCTGATAAAATAGTATATCGTTGTTTTCTAGTCTTTGATTTGGAGATAAAGATTGTCTTTCTTTCGAAGTCGATGTCTGGGATTTTCAGATTAATTAATTCACTTCCTCTAATTCCAGAGGAATATAGTATTGAAAATACAGTTCGTTCTTGGAGTGATCTGCATTCTGAAAGGAATAATTTCACTTCAGATTTATTCATGACGGCGGGTATTCGTTGCACTCTTTTTGGCAGATGAATTGATTTTGTCATATATGATTTATTTTCAATTTTATAGAAAAGAGTAACAGCACTGTAAAAAATTCGTAGATAAGACTCTGAGGCTTTGTTTTCTTTTAGTTTAATAAAGAAGTCATAAACTTGTTTTGGTCTCAATTTTAGAGGCGATATCATATATTCTTTTGTTAGACGAGTCATACAATCTGTATATGATTCGATTGTGCTTTCACTGTATCCTCTTAGTCTCATGTCTAAAATCATTTTGTCTTTTAATGCACCCATAGTGCCAAGAATTGAAAAGCTTTTAAAATTACTAGAAGAAAGCAGCTACGGCGACTAACTAACGCCTCAGCCGCAGCGCTGCGGGATCGCTACGCGACCCTTGCTTGGCCTACGGCACATTTCGCTTTGTCACTCGTCTTGCAAGGCAAGCCTCGCGCCAAGTCCTTACGGACTCGCGAAACGTCGGCTAGGCTTGGCCGTTAGGCGAAAGCTCAATAAATTACCGTTGAAGTGTAGTTCATGCGAGCAAAACCATATTTCTACGTACTTTTTATTCTAAAATAGTGAAGAAGTGAATGAGTTTTACTATTGAGATATAAATTTCAATTCTTGTATAATCTAATACTTAGAATTAAGTCAGTGTAACTAAGGGTGGAAACGAAATTCATGAAAAACATAGTTGGACTATTTATAATATTTCTATTTGGATGCCAAACATATTATGAAAGAGATAATGTAGCGCTAAAAGTTAAAAATATTCAAACGAATAATCTTCCCGTGATAGTAAATGTAAGCTCAAATCCACCAAATTCTGCTGGGGGAGTAGACTTTGGGGTAATTTGGAAAAACGTTTCATTTAAGACCATTAAATATATTTCTTTTTCTGCCGTGCCATATAATTCAGTAGGAGATACTCAATCCTGTTCAATTCGAAAGTATTCGCTATTTAATGGTCAACATCCAGGCCCTTTCCCGCCCGGATACACATCCCCAGAAGGTCATGGATGGACTAGCCATTGGAGAGATGCGTGGTATAATTCTTCAATTACGTGCGTAAAGCTTCAGAAGGTTGAAGTAATATTTATGGATAATTCAAAGGTTACAATTTCTGATATAGCAAAAATTACCGATCCTAATCAAGAGGTTTGCCCGCCCGTTTATTAATTGAGCCTTCGCCTAACTTGCGCCTCAGCCGCAGCGCTACGGGATCGCTAAAGCGACCCTCGCTTGGCCTACGGCACATTTCGCTTTGTCACTCGTCTTGCAGGGCAAGCCTCGCGCCAAGTGCTACGCACTCGCGAAACGTCGGCTAGGCTTGGTCGTTAGCCGAAAGTCCGATTCAATATTTTTCTTATGAAAATTACAAGATTTTCTTTATACCTATTAATCTTTAGTTTAATTCATTGTTTGTTAAACCCATTCTTTCTTTGCACTGGGGAAAGGTGTCCTGATAATTCTGTTAACCCGCTCTGGACTATAATAATTGATAGCCAGCCTGCAATAAAATTAAAGGCACCATCAGATCA
Source organism: Leptospira sp. WS58.C1 (assembly GCF_040833995.1). Taxonomy (NCBI): domain Bacteria; kingdom Pseudomonadati; phylum Spirochaetota; class Leptospiria; order Leptospirales; family Leptospiraceae; genus Leptospira; species Leptospira cinconiae. Next base: position 237,433 of record NZ_CP162138.1, on the reverse strand, counting down.
AGGAACTTTATCGGTTGTTATTCAATCGAATAAACAAATAGATATCCCTCCTCTCGAGACTTCTGGTTTTATTCCGATTTATTATCAACCTGGACTATATTCAATTACTAGCTCCGATCAGGGAATTTTACTAAATGACATTAATTTTGATTTTAAGAGTAATTTGAAAGATGGGATATTTCTTAGAGAAGATTTGAATTTATTTAATACTGAACCTAAGTGCTATTTATTAGATGGAGAGCATGGTACTAGTAGTGAGATCCCTTGTTATTAAAACGTAGTAAAATTTTGATTAGAATTGATTGAGAAATCGGACCTTCGGCTAACTGTCGCCTCAGCCGCAGCGCTGCGGGATCGCTAAAGCGACCCTTGCTTGGCCTACGGCACATTTCGCTTTGTCACTCGTCTTGCAGAGCAAGTCTCGCGCCAAGTCCTTCGGACTCGCGAAACGTCGGCTAGGCTTGGTCGTTAGACGCAATGCTCTAAAATCGGTTTTAGTGATAAAATTCTTAGTATTTAATTGAGAGACAGTCTCAATATGCTAAACATATGTCGGTTGCTAACTGTCTAAGTTAACAGCTTGAATTTTTATAAATGTTATAAAAATTTGTATTTCGTTGAATTAATTCTCGTTTTTACCGAGTTTAAATTAAGAGATTAAATGTAATCGCTATGGCAGCCACTAGTATTGAAAAAATCCCCCCTCTAAAAGGCGACCGAGCAAAAGATTTTGTTCAAAAAGCTGATACAACAGCTTCACGTGAAGTTGTTGTTTCCGATCAGCAAAAGAAGATTTACCAAGCGTTTGTTCAAAAGAATAAACCGACCGGTAAATAAACAGCATTCAAACAATAATGGAGTTACCCTCTTACGAGGATTATTATCTTAAATCGATCTTTGATACGGATCTTGAAAAGTTCCAGTGTGATTCAAGGTTAGAATCATATTTTAAGGAAGATGCTAAAGATACCGAAACCGAGTTAATTGCTAAAACTTATTTTTTACATAAACAATCAGCGGCTAATCCATTAGTTGGTTTTTCTATTAGCAATAACGCAATTAATGCTAACATTGATTTAGATATGGGTATTGTTCACAAAGCTCGTTATAAAACTTATCCTGCCGTTTTAATTGGAAGGTTTGCAACTCATAAAGATTATTTGGGGCAGGGATATGGTTTACTCGCTCTCGATCTTATTAAGAACTGGTTTATTACGAATAATAAAACGGGCTGTCGCTTTATAGTTGTGGACTCTCGAAAAGATGCATTAGATTTTTATGCGAAGGCAGGCTTTGAGGAATACCCAGAAGAGTCGCCTAACGTAAATAATAAATTTCTTTATTTCGATTTAAAAGCTTATCAAGAACAAATGAGACGGCTCTTTCATTAAATAAAAGAGCACTGCGTCTAACTTTCGGTGCTTCCGCAGCGCTTCGAGCTCGCTAACGCGACTCTCGCTCGGGCTACGCCACATTTTGCTTTGTCACTCGTCTTGCAGTGGCAAGTCTCGTGCCAAGTGCTTCGCACTCGCAAAACGTCGGAACACCTTGGTCGTTATACGAAATTGGGCAAAAAGGCTTCTTTTAAAAGTAGAAAAGGAATCTATAGAATTCTCCCACTTTCCTGGTAATTTTCGAAACATATGAAAATATATCCGATTGACAGATATATCTGTATTGCGAATATATAGATAAATGATCAAATCTTTTGGAGATAAAGAGACTGAAAAGATCTTCCACCAAGAATTTTCAAAGAAAATACCTCCGGAAATACAAAGTAGGGTATTAATCAAACTTCTTATCTTGGAAAATGCTGAAAAAGAAGAAGACTTAAAAAGCCCTCCAGCTAATAGATTTGAACATTTAAAAGGTAACTTAAAGAATTATTGTTCTATTAGGATAAATGACCAGTGGAGAATTACATTCAAATTCTCTGAAGGAAATTGTTTTGATGTCTCTATAGTTGATTATCATTGAGAGAGGGCTTATTATGAAAACAAAAAGAATTCCTACACCAACAGTCTCTCAAATTCTTAGAGAGGAGTTTTTGGATCCGTTAGAGGTAACACCATATAGACTCGCAAAAGAGCTACATGTTTCAACCTCTACAGTATTAGAGATCCTGCATGATAAGCGTAAAATCACAGTAGATATGTCTTTGAGATTAGCTAAGTTTTTTGGAATGTCCGATAAGTTTTGGATAAATCTTCAAAATGATTTAGAAATAAGGAAACAGAAAGAAAAGCTAAAGCTCAAATTAGATAGTATTCAAACGCTACAAAGAACGGGCTGAGTTCATTGCCCAACTTCGTATAACTTTCGGTGCTTCCGCAGCGCTGCGGGATTGCTTACGCAACCCTTGCTTGGGCTACGCCACATTTTGCTTTGTCACTTCGTTTGCAGAGCAAACTCGTGCCAACCCGGCTATTGCCGGGTCGCAAAACGTCGGAACACCTTGGTCGTTAGCCGGACATGCCCCAATTAAATCTTAAGTAACTAAAAAGACAAAAATAAACAATTGACATATTGACAGTATATATGCTATCATTTGTATGATTGAAAATTGTCTTAGATACTAATGTTTTATACCAAGCCTTACGGGCTGAATCAGGAGCTTCTCGGGCAATTTTAAAATTAATCTTTGATCAGAAGATCAAGCTTAGTGTATCAACTCCAGTATTTAAAGAATACGAAGAAGTGTTGAAAAGAGATACTTCTAAAAAGGATTTGGGAATCAAAGATAAGGATATTAAGAAAATTTTAAGTTTTATTGCATATGTAGGTTTTGCTCAGACGATTTATTATTCATTTCGCCCGAATTTGCGAGATGAGGATGATAATCACTTTGTCGAACTTGCTATTGCATCGAATGCGGATTACTTAGTAACAAGCAATATTAAAGATTATTTAGTTGGTAGTAATTTAAAATTAGAAGATTTGAAAATTGTTACACCATCTGAATTTATGAAGATATGGAGGGAAAAGAATGAAGACTAAAGCAAGTGTTTTAACGATTCGGATCCCCTCTGAACTAAAACATAAAATTGAAAGAGTAGCGGAAGAACAGGGTGTATCAATAAATCAATTAGCTTTATATGCTTTTACGAAAGAAATTCAAGACATGGAGACTTCTCAATATTTTGAAAAATATTATAAAGGTAAAAGTAAGAAGCAAATTTTCTCTGACTTTCGTGAAGTTCTTTCTACGATAAAAAGCAAAGGATCCGTTCCGGACTGGGACAAATTATAATCTTTATCAAGTAATTGGGGCACGTCGGCTAACTTACGCCTCAGCCGCAGCGCTGCGGGATCGCTAAAGCGACCCTTGCTTGGCCTACGGCACATTTCGCTTTGTCACTCGTCTTGCAGAGCAAGCCTCGCGCCAAGTGCTACGCACTCGCGAAACGTCGGCTAGGCTTGGTCGTTATGCGTAATAGTGGCAAGAATTGATTATAAATACGAAGTGTAGTGAGATTGGATCTTTTAACTGAGGTTATAATTAACTATCAAAAAGCCATTAATGATCATCCAAATGCGATAATTTTTGCTTGAAATCTTAGACCATTTGTATATTTTAAAAATATACAAATGGAATTTCCCGATTTTAGCCAAATTACCGGTTTTGATTGGGATGCTGGAAATATAGAAAAGAATTGGAAAAAACATAAAGTAAAGCCGGGCGAGATTGAAGAAATTTTCTTTAATGATCCCTTAGTTGTAGTGCCAGACAATTATCATTCAGGAAAAGAAGAGCGATATATCGTCTTAGGAATTACTAACGCAGGTAGAAAGTTATTTGCTGTAATAACGATCCGAGGTGATAAGATTAGGCCTATTTCAGTTCGAGATATGACTCCAAGGGAAAGAAAGATTTATGAAAGTTCGTAAGAAAATTCCCCATCTAAAATCTGAAAGTTCAGAAATAGAATTTTGGTCAAAGAATGACTCTGCTGATTACATCGATTATTCTAAAGCCAAAAGGGTTTCGTTCCCGAATTTAAAACCAACTACCAAAATGATTTCATTGCGATTGCCGGAGTCTTTAATTGATAGGTTAAAGGTAATGGCGAATAAAAAAGATATTCCATATCAATCACTTATCAAACTTCTTCTTTCTGACAAAGTAGAAGAGGAACTAAAGAAGATCGGATAGTAATTCCAGCCACTACTACGCATAACTTCCGGTGCCTCCGCGCCGCTCGGGGCTTGCTTCGCAACCCGCTCGCTTGGGCTTACGCCACATTTGCTTCCGTCACTGCGCTTGCATGGCAAGCTCGTGCCGTTGCAAACGTCGGAGCACCTCGGTCGTTAGGCGAAACGACCGCAAAATTCTTTTTTGAAAGCAGGATTATTTAGGGACTTCGCTTCAAAAATTTTGAAAAAGCAATTTGACATTTGAATTATAATGCTATTTTTTGAATAAAAATGCAGGTCTAATGAGTATGTCTAAGACAATTACATTGCGTATTGAAGATCCGATCTACGATATATTTAAGAAAGCCGCCGAAGGCGAAAGGCGTACTATTTCGAACTTTGTTGAAAATGCTGCCATTCAGTATCTTACAAATGAGTTTTATGCCTCAGATGAAGAGATGGATGAAATTCTTTCAGATAAACAGCTCATTTCATCCTTGAAAAAGGGACTGAAAGAAGTAGCTCAAGGAAAATATAAAGTTGTCCGCTGAATATAAAATAGCGGAGACCGAACAATTTCAAAGTAAACTCAAAGATCGTCAGTTTTCTCATCTTCAGAAGAAATTAACAGATTACGTCTATCCAATCCTAAAAAAGAATCCATTCTTTGGACCGAATATCAAAAAGCTGAAAGGGGAGTTTGACGGTCTTTATAGATATCGTATTGGTAAGTATCGTTTGTTCTATTTGATTAAAGATAACGAACTATTAGTAATATTTGTTGATGTAGATCAAAGAAAAGATAGCTACAAGTAGGGGCGGTCGCATCGCCTAACTTTCACCTCAGCCGCTGCGCTTCGGGCTTGCTACGCAACCCTCGCTCCGGCCTACGGCACATTCGCTTCCATCACTGCACTTGCTTATGCAAGTTCGTGCCATCGCAAACGTCGGAGCACCTCGGTCGTTAGTCGAAATAAGCTCGAGCATTATATTGAATGAGAAAAACTATCTATATATTACTTTTCGCTCTTATCTCTTGCAAAGAGAATGTATCCGGGAATCATATAATCAAGTCTTATGAATCAATCACTGGAAACGAGCTATCAGAGCTTTTAGGAATTAAAATAAAGGCTGAAAATTCAGAGAAATATTCAGGGTATCTTTCATTCAAATTTACGAACGGGGTCTTTATTAAAGACGGTCAATTTTCATTTATTAGTAAAATTCACAAAAAATATTCTGAAGATTTATTTGAAAATGAAATTAAGTATGAAGGGAAATATTTGAATGATTCATTAGATGGTGTTATCCGGGAAGAGTTCTATCTTAATGATAATGTAGATATTTATGCAAAATACTTAGTTTTGTTAAGTTTTAATAATGGAGTTTGTAAATCAGGACAATTCAATGGGCAGATAGGCTATCGAATGCCTAAAGCTTATATAAAGACTTTCCCGGTTTGTAATTTCTTAAAAGTAAGAGAAATGGCATGGGAACAATGGGGTAGAGAAAGTAATTTTTCTGCCGATTAAGAGCTTACTTCGACTAACTTTCGCCTCTGCCGCAGCGCTTCGGAATGCTTCGCATCCTCGCTTGGCCTGACGGCAAATCCAGCTTTCTGTCACTGCGATTGCATGCGCAATCTCGCGCCAGAGCTGGACTTCGGCAAGGCTTGGTCGTTAAGCGAAAGTGCCAAAAAATAATTCTGCTTATAAGAAATAGTTAAAAGAAACTAAGATAGTAAAATAGATCTGAAATTTGATTAAGTTCGTCTTTAATGATTAATAAGCTGTTCAAATTTTATTTGACAACAATAGATTAAAGGCTCAAATATCAATCATGCCTTCAACAAAACAACAGGCTCTTGATCTTATCGAGAATTTGCCAGATGATTCATCATTTGATGATATTATGGAAGAACTTTTTTTCTCAAAGAAAGTTCAGGAGGGTTTATCTGATTTAGATAGTAATAAAACAATTTCGCATAAACAAGTTTTAGAAGAAATAACTAAATGGCGAAAGAGATAATTTGGTCTCTCAGAGCCAAGTCAGATTTGCAAGATATTTATGACTATATTGCTAAAGATTCTGAAGTTTATGCATTAAACGTTGTAAATAAAATAATAGATGTCGTAGAGAATATACCAGGTTTTCCATTGATGGGCAGGGTTGTTCCTGAATTCAATATTGAAAATCTACGAGAACGGCTTTCCGGAAATTATCGGATAGTCTATAGAATTAGTAATTCTCAAAATATTGAAATCGTTACTATTCATCATTCAGCAAGATTGTTAAAATAATTAACTTTCAATATTTTGGCACCTTCGCCTAACTTTCGGTGCTTCCGCAGCGCTGCGGGCTTGCTTCGCAACCCTAGCTTGGGCTTCGCCACATTCGCGTCCGTCACTTCGTTTGCATGGGCAAACTCGTGCCGTTGCGAACGTCGGAACACCTTGGTCGTTAGACGCCATATCGCGATTTTGGTTTTTTTATTTTACTAAGTGTTAATCATCTCGAAAAACAAGAGGGGAATTAGTTTTTAGGTCAGGCCGCTTTTCCCCCTTTTTCTTACCTTATATCGTGCCCTGAAAAAATGGTTATTACTTTGAAGTTTCTATCGAATCACTTGAAACTTTTGATATTAAAAGAGGCGAAACGGGTTCGCTACCTTCTATTGTAAGTACAGATTACTCTGTAATTGACTTTTACTGTATTTGAAGATTTTACAGAGTAGGATTTGGTGCAGTGTGTTTGGGGCGATACGGCAGCCTAACTTTCGGTGCCTCCGCGCCGCTCGGGGCTTGCTTCGCAACCCGCTCGCTTGGCCTTCGGCACATTTGCTTCTGTCACTGCACTTGCTTGCGCAAGTTCGTGCCATCGCAAACGTCGGAGCACCTCGGTCGTTAGTCGCAAGACACCCTAAAATTGGTTTTTAAACGAATATTTGATTTGACGGATATACAAAGATTGTATATGCTAAAATCATGAATCAAACTGTCAATATTTCATTCGAACAAGGTCTCTTAAAGGAAATAGATAAAATAGCTAAAAGAGAACGTAGGTCTCGATCTGAATTAATTAGAGAAGCCGCGCGTGCATATATTGAAAAGAAATCTAAATGGGAAAAAATTTTCGCAATTGGTTCAGCTATTTCTAAAGCTTCGAATTTGACAGAAAGTTCTCTTATCGATGAAATAAAACTTATCAGGAAGCAAAAGAAAACTTCCTAATGCATAAGGTTTTATTAGATACCAATGTTTATATATCTGCAATACTGTTTGGTGGGAAACCCAGGCTTATCTTAGAAGAACTCATTTCAGGCAAAGTAATAGGTTATATTTCTGATTCTATACTTAAAGAGATAGAATTGACCTTGAAGAAACCAAAATTCAAATTAACTGAAGAATTTATTTCAGTTATCTTATCTGAGATTGAACAAATTACTGAAAAAACTACAAATATTTCCTTATCAGATTACTCAGGACTTAGAGATCGGGACGATTACCATATACTGGAAAGTTCTCTTTCTGCGAAAGTTGATTATTTGATAACGGGTGATCAAGATTTACTTGTCTTAGGTAATTTAAAATCTCTCAAGATTGTTTCTCCGGAACAATATTTAAATATAGATAGCGAAGGGGCGTCCAGCGACTAACTTTCGCCTCAGCCGCAGCGCTGCGGGATCGCTAACGCGACCCTTGCTTGGCCTACGGCACATTTCGCTTTGTCACTCGTCTTGCATTGCAAGTCTCGCGCCAAGTGCTTCGCACACGCGAAACGTCGGCTAGGCTTGGCCGTTAGACGGACAGTTTGGCTAAATTCAATTTTTAAGGGAAAAAGCTTGACATTGTAACCTTATGGGTTACGGTTTTTATATTGATTATTTCCTTTAGACACAAAGGCCTTGAACAGTTTTTTGAAACTGGCAGTAAGAAAGGAATACAAGCAGATCATTCAAATAAACTAGCTAGGATTTTAGATAGGTTAGATTCTTCCACATCACCTAAAGATATGGATTTACTAGCGTATCGCTTGCATCCTCTGAAGGGTCGTGAAAAGGGTAGGTGGTCAGTCTGGGTAAATGGGAATTGGCGTGTCACCTTTGAATTTGAAGGTGAAAACGCGATAGTAGTCGATTATGAAGATTATCATTAGAGGCGTGGCTTTATGAATAAAAGAAAACCTACTCATCCCGGAGAAATTTTGCTAGAAGATATAATCAAACCCTTAGGATTAACTATAACTGAGGCTGCAAAAGATTTAGGAATATCTCGCAAGACACTATCAGAAATAGTGAATTGTAAAAGTCCAGTTACTCCAGAAATGGCAGTAAGAATAGCGATTGCAACGAACACGTCTGCTGAGAGTTGGTTAAGCATGCAGACAAAGTTAGATCTCTGGACTGCGATGCAAGAACGACCTAAGAATATAATAAAGTTTCCAATTTCTGCGTAATAGAGCCAAACCGTCGTCTAACTTTCGGTGCTTCCGCAGCGCTGCGGGCTTGCTGCGCAACCCTTGCTTGGGCTGCGCCACATTTTGCTTTGTCACTTCATTTGCAGAGCAAACTCGTGCCAACCCGGCTATGGCCGGGGTGCAAAACGTCGGAACACCTCGGTCGTTATGCGTAATGGCAAAAAGCCGTAATATAAAACTAAGTTCATTCTTGAGGAAAGTAGTAATTTGGCGGTTCAATAGAATCAAATGCCAGCAATGAAATAAGATTTGACAATGCATATAAATTAATCATTTTATGCATATTATGAGAACTACCGTAGATATTCCTGAAGAATTGTTTTTAGAAGCAATGAGGTTGACTCATTTGAAAACTAAGACAGATGTAATTAAAGAAGGGCTTGCTTCTTTAATTAGAAGAGAAAAGTTAAAAGATCTTAAAAAGTATAAAGGATCTGTTAATCTCGAAATTAATTTAGATAATTTACGGAAGCGATGAATCGTATTCTGTTGGATTCATCAGTTTGGATCGAATATTTCAGGAATAGTAATTCATCAATTTCGGCAGAAGTGGACGAGTTGATTGATAGAGAGAATATTTACACTAATGATCTCATATTAGCAGAATTAATTCCTTTTCTTAAATTACGAAAACAATCAAAGATAATTACTTCCTTAGAGGCTATTGAACGATTTCCATTAGAAATTGATTGGGAACAAATAATTGAATATCAAATTTCGAATCTTAGAAATGGGATAAATAAAGTTGGAATTCCAGATTTGATAATTGCTCAGAATGTGATCCAAAATAAGGCAATGCTTTTTACGTTGGACAAACATTTTAAGCTAATGAGTAAGAACATCAAACTAAAAGTTTACTAAAATAGCCACTACGCATAACTTCCGGTGCCTCCGCGCCGCTCGGGGCTTACTTCGTAACCCACTCGCTTGGGCTTCGCCACATTCACTTCCGTCACTTCGTTTGCAGAGCAAACTCGTGCCGTCGTGAACGTCGGAGCACCTCGGTCGTTAGGCGCACATCCGATAAATATTTTCTTTTTTATTTTAGGGTTAAATATTTTTTAAGAATCTTAGTAAATCTTTCTTATGGTTAGTCCGCTCCTTTGATGTTCTGGTGCCGTGATTTAAGTTTCATCCTAATAATTAGATTGCAGGTTAAGTAATGAGCTGATGCAGTATTCGGAGCGGGGATTTGGCATCTGAAAGCAGCATTCTACAGTAACATCAATTTACTGAATTAGCAAAATGCAAATAATTGAATGCACTGTGTTTCGATCGGACGCCGCCTAACTTTCGGTGCCTCCGCGCCGCTCGGGGCTTGCTTCGCAACCCGCTCGCTTGGGCTTCGCCACATTTGCTTCTGTCACTTCGTTTGCATTGGCAAGTTCGTGCCATCGCAAACGTCGGAGCACCTTGGTCGTTATACGCCAGTTTTTAAAAGCTTTCTTTAGTAGAAAATAAAGGGCACGCAGCTTTAATAGTCTGTTTAAAAGTTGAATTTCTGTTGACAGAATTGTTCGTAATTACATAGTAATTACCATGAGAGCTTCTGTAGTCAAAATAGGCAATTCAAAAGGTATTAGAATACCTAAGGCAGTTCTGGAAGAATGCCATATTGAAGAAGAAGTGGACTTACTTATAGATAAGAATAAAATCATTATAGTTCCTCTAAAAGCCAAACCCAGAGATGGTTGGGAAAAGCAGTTTAAAGCAATGCCTGAAAGAAAAGAAGACAAATTGATTATTCCAGATTCTATAGATTTATCCACTAAGGATTGGGAATGGTAGTTTCTCAATACGAAGTTTATTTGATCAATTTAGACCCGACTATTGGACATGAAATAAGAAAATCAAGACCCTGTGTTATAGTATCACCGAATGAGATGAATAAGTTCATTAGTACGGTTATTATTGCACCGATGACTACCAAATCTCATTCATATCCAACGAGAATTGAGTTAACATTTCAAAGCAAGAAGGGTTGGATAGTTTTAGATCAAATTCGAACAGTTGATAAGGTTCGTTTGGTTAAAAAGCTCGGTAAGATTGAATCAAAAACTGTTACCAAAGTTAAACAAGTTATCCAAGAAATGTTGGTAGACTAAAACTTTCTCTGAAAGTTAAAAACCGGCGTATAACTTCCGGTGCCTCCGCGCCGCTCGGGGCTCACTTCGTGACCCTCTCGCTTGGGCTTCGCCACATTTGCTTCTGTCACTACATTTGCAGAGCAAACTCGTGCCAACCCGGCTATGGCCGGGGTGCAAAACGTCGGAACACCTCGGTCGTTATACGCAATAGCTTAAGAATCTTCAGGTTTGAAAAAGAAAATACAAGTGAAGATTATTCTGATTTACCAAGCATTTATCTAAAATATTTCTTAACTAAATGCTCTTCGAATGGGATGACAAAAAGAACTCTTCAAATCTTAAGAAGCATCAAATATCATTTGAACAAGCCTCTCAAGTTTTTCTAGATAAAGATGCGATCTATATTCTGGATGAAAATCATTCTGAAAATGAAGAAAGATGGCTTGTGCTCGGGAAAGCTGAAAATTTTACTATAATCGTGGTTGTTTTTGTAGACAAATCCAATAAAAATGAAGAGAAATTAAGAATAATTTCGGCGAGAAAAGCTGACAAATTGGAAGAAAAAGAATATTTCCAAAGAATAGGCAAAGACTAAGAAATGAAAAAACATTATGACTTCTCTAAAGGTAAAAAAGGGATCTTTTTTATAAAAGATAAGAGAGATATACATCTTCCGATATACCTCGATGAAGATATTGAAGAATATTTTTCCAAAATTGCTTCTTCTAAGGGCAAAGATATAAATTCGATCATTAACAAAGTTCTTAAGAAAGAACTCGAACTTCAGAAAGAACTTTCCATTTAATTATTAAGCTACGGCGTATAACTTTCAGTGCCTCCGCGCCGCTTGGGGCTTGCTTCGCAACCCGCTCGCTTGGGCTTCGCCACATTCACTTCCGTCACTTCGTTTGCATGAGCAAACTCGTGCCGTCGTGAACGTCGGAGCATCTCGGTCGTTAGCCGTCATGATTTAATATTTTATGAAAAAAGAAAACATTGAAATTTTATTAAAAGATAATGGAGAAGTTTTAAATCTAAAGCCAAAAAGTAAAATAATAAAGCCAGATGAATTTAATAAGAACTTCTTCTTTATAAAATCTGGAATTTTATATCAATATTATATAGTTAAAGGGAAAAAGCATGTTTTCAGGTTAATTGAACCCAATGACTTTTGCGAATCGATCACTATCTTACGAGGTGATAAAAACAATTTTGAATACATTGAGACTATTACGGAAGTATCACTCATTAAATTTGATTATAACAAGCTTATCAAGATTATGAATAACAATCTGGAATTATCAAATTTCTTTCGTGAAATTCTTGAAGATTTTTTATATTTCCAAGAAATTAGAATTCAAAAATTCTTATCCTTAAGTCCTATGGAGCGTTACCAAGATTTTGTAAGAGAAAATTATGAGAAATTTGGGAAATTCTCTGACAATATCATTGCGTCTTATTTAGGAATGACTAAAGAATCCTTAAGCCGCTTTCGAAATAGAAAAAGTTGATTTGAATCAACTGCATTCGCCTTTTTTATAATTGTCCGTCTCCTAACGCCATTTCTTTTATACGGAAGGTAATTTAAATGGAAAATATTTATTTTTGTATCGCTATCTCTTTCCTATTTATTCACGAGCTTGATGCTATAAAAGCAAAAGAATGGAAGCTCTTTATCATTCTTCGAGACTTAAAAGAAGAACAAGCATATTCAATTTGGCTTGCTATGCATTTACCAGTCTTTCTATTTCCTTTATTAATTTTATCAAATTTTATGGATCCATACACTATATTAATTTATAAAATCGGGTTAGATATCTTCCTTATTTTTCATTTGTTTTTACATTTCCTATTTCGGAATCATAAAGAATATCAATTTAAGTCTTTGCAATCGAATCTCTATATTGCTTTCACAGCTATATTTGCTATATTTGATCTAACTTTCACTTAAATCACGACGGCTAACTGCGTCGCTCCGCTACGCACCGGGGAGGATTTTCTACCACCTCCGAATAAACTTGTTTTGAAAGAAGATAATTCTAGAGTAACGATAGTCTTGAGTAAAAAGAGTATTTCGTTCTTTAAAGAGGAATCTAAGAGATCTGGTGTGTCTTATCAGACTATGATTAAAAGGGTTCTTGATTTATATACAGAGCATTATGCTCACAAATAATCAATAACGCCCTCCGTGGCTTGATTTTTAGATCTTCATTTTCAGGAAAGATCGATTTTTTTGTGTTTCGAAGCACATTCGGCTAAATACAGATTGATTAGATTTTGATAAGGAATACCTGTTTTATCGGATAGGCTTTTGAAGTATCCTATTGTATCAACGTCCACTCTGATTGTAATAGGCTTTTTCAATTTCTTTAAGTAAGGGTTTTTCTTTGATTTTGAAAAATCGTATTCTTTTCTCATAAAAATGCCTCGTATTGTTTAGATTCAGATTTTGTAGCTTTTCTTGCGGAAATAATTCTAATTACGTCTTTAGATGATCTGTAACAATGTGAAACCATAAGTAAATTGAGTTTCTGACTAAGTCCGAGAATGATGAATCTTTCTTCTTTATTAGAATGATCTGGATCATTAATAATCCTAGCATTTTCATCATAGAAGACTGTTTAAGCTTCTTCAAAAGAAATGCCATGTTTTCTTTTATTAGAAGAATTTTTTGTAGAATCCCATTCAAAGTCGATTGACGACATATGTATAATAGCAATATACTATACATATATTTGCAGTCAACGCCAATTTTAGTGAAAATTAAAGGGTAGGGAATTCGTAGAGCGCCGTCCGTGGCGCATTGAAGCGTTACGGCTGCCTAACTTTCGGTGCCTCCGCGCCGCTCGGGGCTCACTTCGTGACCCGCTCGCTTGGGCTATGCCACATTTGCTTCTGTCACTTCGTTTGCATGAGCAAACTCGTGCCGTTGCAAACGTCGGATAGGCTTGGTCGTTAGACGACATTGTAATAACTTTATTCAAGAAAATATACAACTGGAAAATATGATGTCTAAAGATTTGTTAAAACTTATAAATTCTTTAAAAGATTGGTCATCAGCCCTTTTGCTTCCAATAGCTGTCTTTTTAGTCGGACAGAATTATAACGAGAGAGAGCTTTCTGTCTCACAGTCGACTTTAATTGCTACATACTTACCATATTTGAAAGATGATAAAACTCGAAAGATGGCTATCTCTGGCTTAGCAGTTGGTTTAAAAGATAAGCCTGGAACGATGGATCAGTTAATTTCTTTATTAAATAGTCTTCCAGAGGGTCCTCAGCGTGCTGACATACGTCGTTTGATAGCACTTGTACAGGGCAAAAGGGTTTCGCCAGGTCTCAGCACAAGTGAAACTTTTAATGGCTATTGTCCCGAAGGCACATGTGATGTCGGATTTTATAATGATCAACCAGGGTTTGCTATTTATAATATAGCGATTGGAGAGCAAAGAATACGTGGAGCAACACTAAATATAGTAGGTTGCAAAAATGACGATTATCCGATCACTCTTAGAGTGAGTACTAATAATATAAAATTATTCGAGGAAAAATTAACCATTCCAAAGGGAACAGCTTTGAAGCCATGGTTAAATGCGGGTGTACCTCCTCGAAATAGTGGTCACGAATTTATCAATTGTTCCCCACAATCTTTTAAAATCACCGATACTTCTGCTTTGAATGCTTTACATGAAGGAGATAATACTTTGAAATTTGAGATTATAGGTCACCCAAGTAAAACATGGGTGGTTTTTCTAAGTTCATCGCTTGAAGTATCTGTTAACTAGTTTACTTTACGACTACAACGTCGTCTAACTTTCGGTGCCTTCGCGCCGCTCGGGGCTCACTTCGTGACCCTCTCGCTTGGGCTTCGCCACATTCGCTTCCGTCACTTCGTTTGCAGAGCAAACTCGTGCCGTCGTGAACGTCGGAGCACCTCGGTCGTTAGTTGCCATTCTGGCTTTGACTATTACTTGAATTGGAAAAACAAAAAATAGCGATCAGATATGATGGGGATCCAGATTTAACTTTTTTAAAGATTTACTGAATTCCTGGTCAAAAGTCACTATTTTGGCTTCCAATGTTTTGCTTGCAGCAGCTAAAACCGCATCACCATAGTCTTTAATATTTTTAGGCCATAAGGATAATATAGTTTCTGGAAAATAAGCTGGCTGGAAGGAAACTCCTGGATTTGCGATAAGATCCTGTATAATTTGATTAATATCTTTTTGCTCAACTGAATAAATGCTTTTGAAAACGAAAACAATTTCGGAAATATTATGAGAGGTCAGTATGACTTCATATTCTAATCGAGAGATTCTTTCCCAAAAAGAAACCATTTTCTCATGCTGTTCTTGGTTTCTTTTATTTAAAAATGAAATGTAACAATTAGTATCTAAAATGAGTTTCATTTAGAATATCTTTTAGCTCTTTCTTCCCAAGCTTTCTTAATATCCGATTTAATATCAGTAGACCCTTTGTTGAGGAAGCCTTTATATTTTAGAAAGGGCTTATTGGCAGATTCTATATGAATCCCTTGTTCATCAATCGACCACTCGATTACATCTTCCATGGACAGTTTCAGGGAGTCTCGGATTTCTTTGGGAATGGTGATTTGGTATTTTGAAGTTATTTTAGACCTAAGCTTCATGTCCTTACAATAATATAAAAAGTAAGGAATTGTCAAGATAAAAAGCCAGAACGGCAACTAACTAACGCCTCAGCCGCAGCGCTGCGGGATCGCTACGCAACCCGCTCGCTTGGGCTACGGCACATTTGCTTCTGTCACTTCGCTTGCAGTGCAAACTCGCGCCATCGCAAACGTCGGAGCACCTCGGTCGTTAGGCGACATGAAGCGTCCAATATTTTCCTTTATCAAACAATTTAGGAAAGCTCCAATTTACTAAACATATAAATAGTTTCTTTCTTGCTCAAAAATTATATAATATGCAGATTGGCTGAATGCCTAAGGTTTTCGAAAGAAATGGATTTAAATTCTTCTTTTTTGCAAATGAGGGAAATCCGAGAGAACCCAGTTCACATTCCATGTAAGAAAGGGAGAGAAATTAGCTAAATTCTGGTTAAAGCCAAATGTTTTATTGGATGATAATTACGGATTCAGTTCAAAAGAGTTAAATTGGATTGAAGAAGAGATTGAAAAGAATTTAGATATAATTCAAGGTAAATGGAATGATTTCTTCGGTATCTGAAGCAAAGGCCCAAAAGATTTGGTTTGATGAAGATAATCTTTGGTTATCTCTATATGATGGCAGAACTCTATCAGTACCTCTCGCATACTTTCCTAGATTAAGAAAAGCTAGTAAAGAGCAACTTCAAAAGTATGAAATTAGCGGGGGAGGGATAGGGCTTCATTGGGATGATATCGATGAAGATATTAGTGTCCCTGGCTTACTTCTCGGTAATGGTGATCTTACCCAGCACAATAAGATCGCATAAATTCCTCTTATCCAGTCGCTTCACGATCGGCTAACTTTCGAGTTGGCGTTACGCTTCGGGCTCACTTCGTGACCCTCGCTCCAGGCTCCGCCACATTTCGCTTTGTCACTCGTCTTGCAGGGCAAGCCTCGCGCCAAGTGCTGCGCACTCGCAAAACGTCGGCTAGGCTTGGTCGTTAGCCGAACATCGAGCGCAACTTTTTTTCTTTTTCAAAAAGCTTCTATTTCGGCTACTTTTTAGGTCTTTAAAAGATAAAATACTTGCAATTAAGGCAGTTATTACTATTGTTATAACATGGATGCTTCATCAGTAAAAAAGACAACAATTCGGGCAATAGGGAATTCCGCTGGAGCTACAATTCCTAAAGTACTTCTGGAAAAGTATAATTTCCATGAAGGGGATACAGTTTTTCTTTTGGAAACTGAAGCAGGCATTCTTTTATCTCCATACGATCCTGATTTTGAAGGGGCTATGGACATTTACCAAGAAGGCTCTAAAAAATACCGTAATGCTTTAAGAGAATTGGCTAAATGAAGAAAGAGCCTAGATGGTTAAATAAGAAAATCGTCGAAGCAATTCATTTAGATCAAGTTAAACAGCATGGTGGATCTCAGGGGATCCGAGACCAAGGACTTTTGGAATCGGCTCTTGATCGCCCAAAGAATAAATGGGCATATGATTCATCCTCTAGTATTTTTGATTTCGCTGCTTCATTATGCATAGGAATAGCCAAGAATCATCCGTTCATTGATGGGAATAAACGTGTCGCTTACATGACAACGTACGTATTTCTCGGATTGAATGGGTATAGTGTAGAAGTGCCAGAAGAAGAAGTCGTATCGATTATGCTTCGAGTTGCAGAAGGAAGCATAGATGAAATCAATTTATCAACTTGGTTAAAAGATAGTTCAAATCCTCGTAAGTAGGTGCTCGACGTCGGCTAACTTTCGCCTCAGCCGCAGCGCTTCGGGCTGCTTCGCACCCTCGCTTGGCCTACGGCACATTTCGCTTTGTCACTCATCTTGCGTGGCAAGCCTCGTGCCAAGTGCTTGCGCACTCGCGAAACGTCGTCAACCCTTGGTCGTTAGTCGTCATCTGCTTAAAGAAATAATTGTATGGAATACAAAACTTTTCTTCCTCACAGGGATCTGGAATTATTTATAAATTGCTATTGGACTTTAATAGTCCCAGCATCTATAGAAACAACGAAACAGCGTATTATTCCTGATGGATTAATTGAAATGGCTTTTATACTTGGCGATGACATCAAAAGATATACTAGTGCAGATGAATTTATTATCCAGCCTCGAGCTTTGGTATTGGGACAAACTATGGAGGAATTTTACATTGAACCTACAGGTTATGTTAATACTTTCTCTATTCGCTTTTATCCTTATGGATTCGCCCATCTAGTAAAAACAGAATTAAATAGATTGACGGATAAAGAAACTCCACTTGCTAATTTATTCCCAAAAAATGATGCAGATGAGTTGGAAAATTTGATTATAAATGCAAGAGATACTAAACATAGAATTGAGATTATTGAGAGTTTTCTCAGATCATATATAAGCAAACCATTAGTTTATGATGATTTAGTAAAAAATACTATCGATGAAATTATACTTAGTCTTGGTAGTAAGCCAATCAAAGCCATCATTGAAGATAAAGTTTCATTAAGAAGGAAACTAGAAAGAAAATTCCTTAAATACGTTGGTGTAAGTCCAAAACAATTGGGTAGATTAATAAGATTTCAAGCAGCTCTGAAATTAGTCTTAAGTGAAGATCCAGAATCATTCACAAGCATAGCTCATCAGTTTGATTATCATGATCAATCTCATTTTATCAAAGACTTTAAAGATTTTACTGGTCTTAATCCGAAAGAATTCTTAAATAATGAACATATGAAACTTTCTTCAATTTTTTATAAATAAATTATATTTTTTGTCGCAATTTTACAATTCCTGAAAAGCAAATTGGGTTAAGATTTGATTCATGAAAAAAATGATCACAAATTTAATTGCTGCAATTTTGGCTTTGAGTCTATTGCAATGCGTCAATAAGCAGAATAAAATGAACAGTTATATCAGTATTTTTGAGATACCAGCAAAAGATCTCAAAAAGGCTATAACTTTTTATGAGTCCATTTTGGATATTAAAATAGAAAAAATGGAATTACAAGGAATAAAAATGGGTGTTTTGCCCTATGAAAATCAACAAGTTACAGGTTTAATTGTTGAAGCACAAGGTTATGAGCCTTCCACTAATGGCATAACCGTATACCTAAATGCCGGAGAAGATCTTCAGATCATTCTAGATAAAATTGTTAAGAATGGAGGGAAAATTCTAATCCCCAAAACTCCTCATGCAGATGGAAATGGTTTTTTTGCGATTTTTATTGACAGTGAAGGAAATAAAATGGGGCTGAATTCTGAAAAGTAATTAAATTAGTTTCGCAGACGACGACTAACTTTCGCTCCAAGCGCCGCCATATTTCGCGTGGTCGTTAGCTATCATTGACTAATCACTAAATTTTAGTAGAAAGAATGAAGGTCAATAGCAATATTATACATTCATTCCTGCTTATAATTTTGTAGAAGTCTAAGATGTTCTTAGACGATATGCGGAAATATCAACTTCGATGATACGGTTTCATTATCTAACAATATGGGTGGCAGATATAGGTAAATCGAAAGAATTATTTGAGATTTTGGGATTAAAATTTAATCTCGAAAAACATGGCTCGGGACCGGACCATTACAGTTGCTTGGTTGATAACTTCGTTTTTGAACTATATCCTTGGAAAAAGGAATCCGCTGTTGATTATCGGACAATAAGAATTGGATTAACTGTTCCAAATTTGCGTTCAATTCTGGACAAATTAGAATTCTTTTGTAAAATGAATGAGCTAAAAATCAAACAATTAGATGCTCCATTTCGAGTGGAAATGAAAGACTTCGAAGAAAGAACGATTGAGCTTATTGAGGGACATTAAGAAATTTGGGCTACCTTCAAACCAACTTCGACTAACTTTCTCTTCGGTCGTTAGGCGAAATGAAGCGCGAAAATTTTGCAAATAGGAAGGAATAATGTTTAAAAGCATAACTGATTTTTCTTACCAACGCAATTGGAAAGAGGCTCTTATTTTCTATATAGTATGGTTATTAATCATAGTAATATCCTCTGGATTAATTTCTGGTATAGGGATAGGATTACTAAGTATCGTAGGGCTAAAGTTTTTACCAGACGAGAGCTTTCAATTAGGGGCAAGGATCGGGAACTTAGTTGCTGTAGTAGGCTGTCTTTTTATATCCTTTATTACTCTGAAGAAGAAAAACCTTCATACTCATATAGGTTTTATATTAGTTGGCCTACTTGCGGGTCTTTTAGCGGTTTTTATAGGTGGATTTGGAGGGTTAATTCCGTGTTCATATTTAAGCACGTTACCCATCAATAACGAAAGTGCCTAAGTTTAGTTTCCCAATCGCAGAAAATTCGCCTAACTTCCAATTAAAGAAAAAATTGAATAAGATAGTTTTCCTAATTTTAATCCTTTTTGCATCTTTCTGGAATTTGAAAGCTGAGCAGATTAAATCTTCTGATTTGATGGAAGGGGATATTATATTCCACGAATCAAACTCTGAACAAGCTAAAGCAATTAAAGCGGCGACTAAATCAAGATATACCCATGTAGGAATCATTTTTAAATATGATAATGACTATAAGGTTCTTGAAGCCGTTGAACCTGTAAGAATTACTCCTTTGTCTTCTTTCATTAAAAGAGGTCGGAAAAATCACTTTGTTATCAAGCGTCTTAAAGATCGCGAAAAAGTATTAACAAATATTACAATACAAGGAATGAAAGAGTACGGAGATTCTCTGTTAGGCAGACATTATGATATTTATTTTGGCTGGCAAGATGATCGTATTTATTGTACTGAATTGATCTGGAAATTGTACGATAAATTTACCGGTAAGAAATTAGGTGATTTAAAGACTTTGAAAGATTTTGATCTATCATCATCAAATGTACAGTATTTAATGAAAAAGAGATATGGGAATAATATTCCTTACTCCGAACCTGTAATTTCTCCCGCTGATATGTTTAATTCGGCGGAGTTGATTACTGTAATCAGTTATAATTAGGCAAATATGTCTAACGTAAACCCCTGGCGCACGCTTCCGGCTCTTCGTATTCTTTCTCCACCGTTTCGTGAATGTGTAGCGTTTGGCCCAAGACTTGCCCGCGTGCAAGTTTGATTGGAAAAGTGCATAATCTGCATTACACGCGATTAGATCTGCGCTTGAAGTGATAATCGCGCCTCATATTTTCCTATGCCCTATACAGCTTCGTGAGAAGGTATGAGCCTCAAATTCGTCCGAAAATGGTGGTTTTATAACTCTTTTCTAAATGTAAAAATGTGCTTGCAATGAATTACGTTCACGATATTTCTAGTAAGTAAGTTCTTTACTCGTTCTGTTTTTAATCACAAAGCCCGTAATGATCGAAATTAATTATCATACGGATTGTTTATTCAAATCTGTGTGGAACGAGGATAACTCATGTCATCTAAATTGTTTGTAGGCGGCCTAAGCTGGTCAACTACTGATCAAACCTTACGCCAAGTATTTGAAGTTCATGGCGCCATTCAAGAAGCCAATGTAGTAGTTGATCGCGAAACCGGTAAGTCTCGAGGATTCGGTTTTGTTACCTTTTCTGATCAAGATTCCGCTCAAACAGCTGTCGCAGAGCTCAACGGGAAAGATATAGACGGACGTAATATTGTGGTTTCCGTTGCGGAAGAAAGATCAAGGTCTGATCGCAACAAGAATAACAATAGAAAGCCTAGTCGCAATCGTTGGTAATCGTTTAAACAGCGTACCAACCCTGTATGCCGCCAGCCCAAATTTGGTTTTGGGTCTGGTGGTATCAAATCGATATTCGTTATTCGCTTCATACTTTCTGCTTTAAATCTTTATGTACTGAGAGCGATAAATATGATTTTAATAAGTAGGAATTTATATGGCCAAAAAAGGGAATTTATCGTTTATGAAACGGCAGCGAGAAATAAAAAAAAAGGAAATTAGGCAGGAAAAACTAGAAAGAAGAAAAATAAGAAATGAAGAAAAGAAGAATGTTACGCCGGAAGAGGAAGCACCCACTCCAACTGAAAAAGAACAATAACTTCAACGTACATTAAATATTTCGCATACCTTTCACCTCGCTATCTTACATCGGCGTCTCCTACTCCTACCGATATCCTATTTCTCTAATTTTTTCTGATTAACGATAGTATCGTAAATTGCTTCAAATTCAAAGTCGAAACTTACATCCTTAAGCCCTCATTCTTTCGCTGTATTTCCCGCCAGGTCTCATATCGTTTTTTGCCCTGGGACATTGCCAATCATCAGTTGCAAAATTCCATTTGATAATATGTAGCGGATTGGTGTAGTAGTCCCAGACTTTCTTAACATCTGCCGCAATCGTAGATTGAATAGTGATTTGAGTTGAATCCATTTCAAGGGATGCAGCGGGTTTTATTGTTTATAGGGAAGCATTTTCAGCCCCAATTATGATGGCTGAATAAAAAAAATAAGAATCGAACCTCGGTTTTACATAAGAGTTCACCCTATGATTTCCTTAGACAAAGTAAGAAAGCTTGCATTAGCTCTCCCTGGAACAAATGAAGAACCCCATTTTGAAAAAATTTCGTTTAGAGTTAATAAAAAAATTTTCGCAACGGTGGATCAGGAAAATAAAAAGATCGTTCTTAAATTTGATCTGAACGATCAGGACTTCTTCTCATTAGCCTCTAAAGGCTCCGTCTATCCCATAGAAAATAAATGGGGGCAACAGGGCTGGACTTGCGTTGAAATGAAGTCCACAGATTTGGCTTTATTCGAAGATATGTTAGTCGTTTCGTATTGTGGTGTTGCTCCAAAACGACTTGTAGAAGCTGTTAGACAAAATCTAAAGCCCCGTAAAAAGACTTTAAATTAACTGCACAGGCTTTATAAAAGTGGGTCCGAACTAAATAGCTGGGAATTTTTTTACAAACAACACATCGTATGAATAAAGAAGTCCAAAAATATAATCATTCTCAAACCAAAGTTGAAAAAGAGATTTGTGATATTCTTTCCCAAGAAATTAATCTTCATCTTCCTAAAGCGGAAAATAAAATTTGGCATGCTCATCCGGTTTGGTTCTTGGATGGGAATCCGATCGTAGGTTATAGTAAACTTAAAAATTGTATTCGATTGCTCTTTTGGAGCGGGCAATCCTTCGATGAAGAAGGTTTGGCTCCCGAAGGAAGTTTTAAAGCGGCGGAAATCCGATATACGAGTCCCGATCAAATAAACAAAAAAGACTTAAAACGATGGGTGAATAAAGCAAAAAAAATCCAGTGGGACTATAAGAATATAGTAAAACGAAAAGGGGTTTTAGAAAGATTAAAATAATTTTACACTTGCATTGTTTTTGCAGATCTCTTTAATCATTTATTTTTTGAATGAGTGGGGCATTAAATTATGAATCCGTATGTTAAAAATACTTTAGCAGTCATTATAGGGTTCCTCATTGGAAGTGTTGTGAATATGGCAATTATTACGGTCAGTGGGTATATAATTCCTCCTCCGGAGGGAGCAGATGTGACGACCATGGAAGGTTTAAAGGTATCTATTCATTTATTCCAACCTAAACATTTTATTTTTCCTTTTTTAGCTCATGCCCTTGGAACGTTTGTCGGAGCGTTAGCCGCCGCATTGATTGCGACAAATCATAAACTTAAGTTCGCTTTGGGGATCGGTACCCTATTTTTTGCAGGCGGTATTGCAAATATTCTAATGCTTCCTTCTCCCGCTTGGTTTACGATCGTAGATCTGGTCGGGGCTTATCTTCCGACAAGTTATTTTGCGGGAATATTGATCATTAAAAAAGTAAATTAGATCTTTCCTTGTAGCTGATCTTCTTCGGTCTAAAGGACTCCGGACGTATCTATGGATAAGATAAAAAACACATTCCAATCGATTGACGAATACATTAAAACTTTCCCGGAAGAGGTCCAGGCCATTCTTCAGGAACTCCGAAAAACGATTCGAGAGACGGCTCCGGACGCTAACGAGAAGATCAGTTACCAAATCCCAACTTTCTATCTGAACGGGAATCTTGTACATTTTGCAGCTTATAAAAATCATATCGGCTTTTATCCGGGAGCGAGCGGGATCGCTAAATTTAAGAAAGAGATCGATAAATACAAAAATGCAAAAGGTTCCGTTCAATTCCCGATCGATCAACCTTTACCTTTTGATCTGGTACGCAAGATCGTAAAATTCAGGGTGGGAGAATTTAAGAAGAAGGTCCCTAAAAAAACAAAAAAGAAATGAATCCCGTCGGGGTCTACTCAAGTCGTCGTCTTAGCGACAAACATCCGATTGGCGAAAAATCGCATTCAAAATCCTTGTAATAGTTCTTGAATTTTTCTCCGGAAGATCACAGAATTGCCCTCTCATTTGGAGGAAATATAGAATGGGATCTGAAAACGTTTCGAAAGGTCAGCTTTGGACCGGTCGAGTACTCAGTGGATTAGTTATACTTTTTCTGCTTTTTGACGGAGTAATAAAATTTTTCTTAGACAAATTGTCGCCTGAAGCTCAGGCAGAAGGAGCCAAGTTAGGTTACCCACCTGAAGTAATGCCTTACATAGGAACGATCCTGATTATTATCACTTTGTTATACGCTTTTCCTAGGACAGCAGTTTTAGGAGCGACTTTACTCACCGGTTACTTAGGCGGAGCCGTTGCTACTCATGTTCGGGTTTTAAACCCTTTGGGTTCCCATATTTTATTTCCAATCTATATGGGGATCATTCTATGGGCAGGAATTTATCTCAGATTTCCGAAACTAAGAGAACTGACCCCTTGGCAGAAATAAATTGAAAATTCACGATGCAGATGATTTTCCTAAGGAAACATTTGTATCGTGACTGTTCTTGCGATTTTCAGGGTATATTGATTAGTTCTGTTTTTCTTTTCAATTTGTGAAAGAATGTCGGAAAGAAGATCGGGGAAATTTGAAATATAGATCCTTCATACTCTGTTTTATATTCTTTTGTTTCAGTTGCGGCGCTACCATTCAAGTCGTTCAAGATCCTTTTCGAGACGTTATAATTGTCAAAATGGATATGGACCATGAAGCGAAAATAGACAATCCGAACAAAAGTGTTTATTCTTACGGTGGTCAATACGCAAAAGAAATTAAGAACGGAGTGATTTCTCAGATCACTCTGATTATCCGGCTTCAAGGTTCGGAAAATCTTGCCGCCTTGGGACCTGAAGCTTATATCAAAGTAGATCGCAAATCGACAAAACTTCTTTTAGCTGATTTGTATTATTCCGCCAATCAGGTAACCGTTCGTACTCAAGTCCCTGCAACTATGGCGCCTGGGATCGGCTTTGGATACGGTTATGGAACTGTTCCTACTGCCACTCGGACTTCAACCTTAACTTCTAATATTCTTTCCGGTAAATTGACTTTTACTAAGGAAATCGAAAATGATATTCTTTCCGCAAAATCGCTTCAGTTCAGATTGTACAGTACGAACGACGCGATCGACCTATTTGTCTCGGATTCCCAGCTGGAAAACATCCAAAAGTTTATAAAGAATAGGGGAGAAGTTTTAAAATAAGTCCTATTTTGGAGAGAACGCGGAGAAAAAATATGCCGCAGGTTTATCATACAATTGATAGAGCCTTAAAAATACCTCAACTTCTAAAGAAGTAATTCCTAATTCCACTTTAGAAATGAAACTCTGACTTTTCCCGATCTTTCGAGCTACTTCTGATTGAGTCAATCCTGCTTCGATCCTTGCCTGTTTCAGGGACTGTAAGAATTTTTTCTTTTGTCGGTCCGTAACTTTCAAGGATTTGCCTGGTATATCAAATTAGCGATAAATCTAGGATTTTTGCGAATCTAATTTTGATCATCCCACGGAATCTTCATTTTCGTTTTAACTTCCTTCCGATTTATTCCAAACCTTCCTTAAAATTCCTTGCCTCCTTTTTCCTTTCTTTTTTAACTCCACTAGATACAAATCCTAAAACTTTTGGTCCTGAACTATGACCCAAGAATTAGAACTTAGGCTTTTGCCTGAGATCGCAGAACAATCGAATCGTCTTAAAGAATATATTTCCAAATCCAAAAAGATCTCTTTGTCGAATATAACACATATCGAGGTCTTAAATCATTCCATTGATGCCAGACAAAAAACGGTCTTTGTAAATCTCAAAGTCCGAGTTTATATCAACGAAGAATTTATTTCCGAGCAGATACGTCTGCCTGACTATCCGGATGTCAAAAATTCCAAAGAAGTGATCGTCATCGGCTCGGGACCTGCCGGTCTATTCGCCGCTTTGGAACTGATCCAATCCGGTTTGAGACCGATCGTTCTGGAAAGAGGAAAGGACGTTAAATCAAGACCAAAGGACCTTCAGAATATCAATGCACATCATATTGTGGATGAGGATTCCAATTATTGTTTCGGAGAAGGCGGAGCAGGTACTTATTCGGACGGTAAACTTTATACAAGGTCCAAAAAAAGAGGGAATGTACGTCGTATTCTGGAACTTCTCGTAGGTTTTGGAGCAAATCCTAATATTCTAATAGAGGCTCATCCTCATATAGGAACGAACAAACTTCCTAGTATTGTCCGTAAAATAAGAGAAACCATCCAGGAAAGAGGTGGGGAAGTCCATTTTAATCAAAGAGTAACCGATCTGATTTTAGAAGGAAATTCCGTTAAGGGAGTAGTCACTAAGAGCGGGGATCGTTTTCTTTCCGATAAGGTGATCTTAGCTACGGGACATTCAGCTAGGGATATATTCGAATTACTATATCAGAAAGGAATAGAGATCCATTTAAAGCCGCTCGCAATAGGTGTAAGGGTAGAACATAAACAATCCTTAATAGATTCCATCCAATATAGTTGCGATGACAGAGGGCCTTTTCTTCCCCCTTCTCCTTATAGTATCGTAAAACAGATCCAGGGTAGGGGAGTTTATTCTTTTTGTATGTGCCCTGGTGGAGTGATCGCTGCCTGTGCCACAAAACCGGGAGAAGTAGTGACTAACGGATGGTCTTCTTCCAGAAGGGCAAGGCCGACTGCAAATTCGGGGATCGTAGTGGAACTCCGACAAGAGGATTTTCTACCTTTCCAGAAATACGGTCCCCTGGCTGCGATGGAATTTCAAAAGGAGATTGAACAAAAAGCTTGGATCGCTGGCGGAAAAAGCCAAACAGCTCCGGCAACCAGACTTGCGGATTTTGTAGACGGAAAAATTTCTTCCGATCTTCCGAAAACTTCTTATCCGCCAGGGATTATCTCTGCGGATCTTTCTTCCGTTCTTCCTAAATTCATAATGAAATCTTTGCAAAACGGATTTAAGGAATTTAATAAGTCGATGAAAGGATATCTGACCAACGAAGCTGTAGTACATGCTCCTGAAACCAGGACTTCCTCACCGGTTAGTATTCCCAGAGATCCGAAAACTCTAGAACATATTCGTATCAAAGGTTTGTATCCTTGCGGAGAAGGAGCCGGATATGCCGGTGGGATCGTGTCCGCAGCCATGGATGGAATTAGATGTGCCCAAGCATGTGCACTTAATGTTTAGAATATTATGGCTTAGAAAAAGAATTAGTTCCAAAAATTCACGAACCATGAAAAAGATCCAATTGAACTCTTGCCATTAATTATCCTTTTTGAATATACTTCAGTCTTTATAACCCTTTTCTCTACGGGCTTCTTCCAATTTTCGGATTACGTCTTCCGCTTCCTGTATTTTCTCCCTTTCTTCTTCCGGTGTCATTGTTTCCGGTTGGGTAGGGAGGGTGAGATTGTCCATTTGTGTATCGTCCTTTAAGAAAAAGATCCCGTAAGAGATGAGTCCGATGATCAATCCGGAAATAATACTGATCCTTTTGCCGGCTTCTAACCCGTAAAACAGAGTTAGAATGATCAGGAAGGAGAAATACATAAAGAAAACCAAATATACGATGGATCCGAAAATTCCGGTAAAACCGAAGAAGATCAATAACCCCAAGATCAAAAAGGAATGAGAAAGTTTGGAACTTAATTCTAATCCTCTATGGATATCGAATGAATAAGAAAGAATTTTTGAAATTATCCAAATGATCCCGGTTCCAACGGCTAGATAGATTATTGTAAATAGTAGCGCATAAAGGGTGCCGAAAAATAAATCAGGCAAGATCACTCTGGTGAGCATATTCGGAATGGAGCCGCCTAAAAACACGTATTGCAGACCTAAGGCTCTAAAAGAAAGATGTGCGAAAAAATAACCGATTAGTATAGGAATGGAAGTTTTGAAAAAAAGGATCTTATATCCCGGGAAAGAGTCTTTTTTTTGAAGTTCTTCTCTAGGAGAACGAAGAAAACTCCAGAAATTTTGAACAAAAGATGAGATTAGTTTCATTCGGATCCCGCAAATATTTACAGGGACCCGACCTAATGCAAGCGAATTAAAAACTAACCCAATGCGGTGATGTTGCTCGTATAATCCATCATAGTCGTGAATTTTACAGGAGCTCTTTCATATTCCAAAACCTCGGTTAAGGTCCTGAATCTATTTTGACCTGCTCCGATCTCTATATCGTTCCCTGTGAATTGAAGTGGATGTTCATATCCGCAGGCATGAGCGACGGATAATAATTCCTTTCTAAACCCTTTTATATAGTTTGCTGCCCTTTTTGCTTTTAATTCGACATCCAAACCTGCTTGTAACCATTTACTTTGTGTGGCTACACCGGCCGGGCAATGTCCCGTGTGGCATTTTTGGGCTTGGATACAACCGACAGACATCATTGCTTCCCGTGCTACGTGGATTAGATCACAGCCCATAGCGAATGCGACGATAGCTCTGTCGGGAAAACCCAATTTACCGCTTCCGATCCAGACAATTCTGTCGGCGATCTCGTACTTTTGAAAAATCTTATATACTCTAGCAAATCCCACCTTAAAAGGAAGAGAAACGTGATCGGTAAAGGTTAACGGCGCTGCTCCTGTTCCTCCTTCTCCTCCGTCGATCGTAATGAAATCGGGGCCTTGGCCTGTCTCTTTCATCCGACTCGCAAGTTCCTCCCAAAATTTAGATTCCCCCACTGCACTTTTGATCCCTACCGGAAGTCCGGAAGAGGATGCTAATTTTTCTATAAATTCGATCAGGCTTTTTGTATCGTCAAACTCCGTATGTGCGTTAGGCGATATACAATCCTGTCCGGGTTTGATCCCTCTGATCTCGGCGATCTCTTTTGTGACCTTTGCTCCAGGTAAGATTCCACCCTTCCCGGGTTTTGCCCCTTGCGAAAGTTTAATCTCTATTGCTCTAACATTCGGATTGGCATCTAAACGTTTTAGGAACTGATCTAAGGAAAATTTACCTTTTTCGTCCCTGGCTCCGAAATATCCCGTACCCAATTGCCAAACAACATCTGCTCCGAAACTATGATATGGAGAAAGTCCGCCTTCTCCGGTATTATGATAACAACGTGCAATCTTTGCACCTTTATTCAATGAGGAAACCGCTCTCTCCCCCAAAGAACCGTAAGACATAGCGGAGATATTCACAATGGATGCGGGCCTATATAGTTTCTTTCTATTCCGGAATTCTCCCATTACTTTAAGAGAAGGGATCATGGAGCTATCACCTTCTATAAATTTAGCTTTGCTGTCGGCGAAGGGGAAGGCTGCATGTTTGATGATCGGATAACCTGCATCGTATAATAATTCGGTAGTCCCGAAACCGAAATTATTATTCTGCATTTTAGACGTGGCGTAAACCCAGGATCTTTCCGCCCTGTTAAAAGGCATTTCTTCCTTGTCGTTTGCCACCCAGTATTGTCTAAGTTCCGGTCCTATTTTTTCGAATAGATATCTGATATGACCTACTATGGGGAAGTTATGTTTGATCGTATGTTTTTTCTGAAAAATATCATGGATAAAAACGCTGAATAAAAAAAGAAAAACGACTCCCGACCAAAAAAGCCAAGCGTGTTCATCTATCAAGTTTAGATATTCTGTAATTAGTTCTTCGGACATGCGCCGAAGTATAGCCGACAGGCAAGAAATTGCAAATTAGTTTTTATCGATCTGGATGATGAGTCTTGTGTCGATCGGTAAGATCGGAAAACTATCAAACATTTAAGACGAATTCTTTCTTAAATTCTTTTCTGGCCGTCATCCGAATTCCGGAAAATTTTTTACCATCTTGGATCACGAAACTATTACTCTTTACCCAATCCCCGGTATTGATAATATTCATTTTAGGGATACATAAAAAGTCGTGGGTATGACCGGAGATTAGGACCTTCTTATCTTGGTGGGTAAGTTTCGAAAGTTTTTGATAATAATGTAATGTCTCTTCTACTGTGCTTGGGTCTTGCCTGTTCAAATGTTTATGGTAGAAGTTTTCGGAAAATTTGAACATAGCGGGAAATGCGGATGCGAATACGTGAAGTATCCTTAAGACAAGAATGGAGCCCATCCAAGTAAATTTATTGTACTGACCTTGATGTCCATGGATCGCGATCAGAGTTTCGTTTTCCGCCTTCTCGCAGATAATCCAACCTCTTTCCATTAGATAATGTTCAACTTTAGGGGTCAGCCTCATCAGATAGGAAGTGGTATCGTGATTCCCAATTATATAATATTTTTTCCCGTTACCGGAAGCGAGCCTATCTAAACGTTCAAAAAGTTTGTTAAATCTTTTTTTTCCTTTTACTCTTTGTAACCTTCTATCAGCGCTGAAAAACCAATTTTCGATAATATCGCCTACCAGGTATAGATTATCGAACCTTACTCCCTTTTTGTTCAAATGATCCAACAGTTGGAATAATTCTTTATGTTTATGGGATTTGATCTTTTTATTCAGAAGATAATGGATATCGGAAATGAAAAACGCGTCGTAAAGTCTTCCTCTTCGAAATTTCATTTAGCGAAATGATACCTTACTTCCATAAGACGAAATCCTGTAGGATTGTCAACGGATTCGGGACTTAGATCGAGTCCCGAAAAATTTTCCGAGATGAAAAAACGGTTACATTTTCTAGGTGGGAGGTCTATGATCCCATTCCAGATTGAGAATGATGGTGCAGGAAAGAAGTACGCTGACCGCCATTGCAAATAACAATCCTCCATCATCGTCCACTACTATTCCTAAAAATAAAATATGCGATAATACCGCACCGATCATGAGTCCGAAACCTACTAGGGCTCCCACAAATCTGGAAGCGGGAAAGAGCAAAAGTGCTGCTACAATAAATTCTACGGAGCCTGTTCCGATCCTTCCCCAAGGTTCTATTCCCAAGGTGGAAAAGATATGCACGGATTCATCCTGTCCTGTGAATTTAAAAAATAAGGTCTGCAAAAATACAAGAGCCGAAAAAACGGAAAGTATCGTGGACAATCGATCCTTAACTGTTTGAGTCAAAGCCGGCATAAAATCTCCTTTATCTTGGATTCGATCTTATCTCGGATTCGTTACGCCGAACTCGGATTTATCTGAATAATTCGTCTATTTGGTTCTTATATTTATCCGAGACGACGTTCCTCTTCACCTTCATAGTCACGGTCAATTCGTCTCCAGGTTCGAATTTTTTAGGAAGAAGGTAAAAATTGGATACTTTTTCGAAATTTTTAAAGCCGTTTTTAGAGGAAACTCTCTCTTTAATCTCTTTTTTGAATAATTCTCTCACGTCCGGATCGGAATTCGGGTCGGAAATCTCCTGTAATAATCTGGACTTCCAGTCTCGTAATTGTTTATCCAATACTTCCCAGTCCGGAACCAAAAGAGCGCTTAACGTTTTTTGGTCATGTCCCACCACCATTGCCTGCAGGATCAACTCGCTCTGAGTAAGAGCGAACTCGATCGGCTCAGGTTCTAAATTTTCTCCGCCTAAAAGAACGATTGTATCCTTGGCCCTTCCTGCGTATTTTAATTCTCCTTGAGATGTCCAAAGAAGAAGGTCCCCTGAATTCAACCATCCGTCCTTCATGGTCTCTGCAGTTTTTTCAGGATCCAAATAATATCCCTGCATGATATGGCCGCCCTTATGCCAGGCAATCCCTTTCACCCCCGGTTCGTGTATTTCTTCTCCCTTCTCATCTAGAATCTTTATTTCCACTCCGGGGATACATTTTCCCAAGGTGCCTACGGTGATCCTACCCAGTCGTCTTCTGGTGGAAGCTCCGCTGGTTTCCGTCATTCCGTATCCTTCTAAGATCGGAATTCCGATCGAATTAAAAAATCTGTCTATATATTCCGGGAGCGCTCCCGCTCCGGAGATCGCAAATTTCAATTTTCCACCGAGGCTTTTTCGTATTTTAGAAAATAACAATTGAGCCAGTATATTCGGAACGAACCATAAAAATGTACCGAATAGTCCGCTCATTCTGTGAAAAAGTTCTCCGAAAAAAGACCTTGGTTTTAAAGAAAACTCCAAACCCAGAAACCTACTTTTATACTTATAATAAGAATTCGCTATGGATTGGAAAGTTTTGAAGATAAATTTTGCGACAGGAGAAGCGTCCTTGAGTTTGTCTTGGACCTTATTGTAAAAACTTTCCCATACTCTAGGCACGGAAAGTAGGAAGGTAGGTTTTATATCCTGAAGATCCTGACCCAAACTCGAAATCGAAGTAAATGCCTCCGATGCTCCTGCTCGTATGCAAGCCGTTTCGATCAATCTTTCCGCGATATGCCAGGGAGGAAGATAAGCCATAGTCCTATCTTCGGGAGTGATACGAACGTCATCCAAGGCCAAAGACATGTTTACGTTAAACACAATGTTCCGATGGGACAGCATAACTCCCTTCGGGCGACCGGTGGTCCCGGAAGTATAAACGATCGTTGCCAGATCCGATTCTTGGATGGATTCTCCTCTATAATGAAATTCTAATTCTCCTTTTTCTTGGATCCATCTGTCCCCCAAAGAGACTAGATCATCCAAATGTAAAAGTTTGAATGGAAATCTTTGCTCGGAATGATGAGAAGATTCGAATAGTATGACCGTCTTCAGATAAGGGAATGACGTAAAAGAAGAGCCAAGTTTGCGGACTACTCCCATATTCCCGGCAAAACAAATTTCTGCTTTGGAATGGTTAAGTATATAGATTAGATCCTCAAGTGTGGAATCGGTTCCTCTAGGTACATCCACACTTCCGATATTCGTGATTCCCATACTCGCCCAAATCCAGCGATGCCCGGAATCGGCGATCAAACCCACATTCTCTCCTTTTTTCACCCCGATAGAAACCAGACCCAAACCGATCCTAGTTACTATATCACCTAGCTCTTTAAAACTTACCGATTTATAGGTTTTACCGTCCGGTTTAAAGAATTGAGCAGGATGTTCTTTAAAAGCCTCCGTAGAAGACCTTAAAGTCCAATATAATGTCTGAGAGTTGAGAAAGGGGAGTTTGAGAGGTTCCATGCGGGGACCGATTTTAATCCCGACTGGGCCGAGGGTCCAGGAAAAATTAAATTTTCATGATTTTCCGGTATACCTTTCTCGAACGATTGTTTCGGAAAGGGTCAATGACGTATATGATTTCGACCGAATGCCTTGGAATCGTATAGGTTTTTATCGGCTAATCCTAATAATTCTTGGTAAGAATGGATATCACGATCCGTATTACTGGAAACACCTATGGAAACAGTGACCCTAGTAAAAGTACTTTCCGAATGAGGTATCCCCATATCCTCCACCGTCTGTAACATGTTCAGGGCGACTACGATCGCCCCTTCTACGGGAGTATCCGGAAGAATGACAGAAAATTCTTCTCCTCCATATCTTGCGATCATATCGGAAGAACGATTCAGACATTCTTTTAAAGCTTGGGCCACTTGGCAGAGCACCTGGTCTCCTTTTAAATGACCGTAGGTATCGTTATACGCTTTGAAGAAGTCCACATCTATCATTAAAAGGGAAAGTGGTCTTTCCGTTCGGACGGAACGGTTCCATTCTCTTTCCAATTCCTGATCAAAAAATCTCCGATTGGCCACACCCGTTAAAGGATCCATTAGAGAAAGTTCAAATAGTTTATCCGCTCTTTCTTTGTACTCTTCTTTTTCCTTTTGAAAAGTATTGATCCGGTCCACGAGTCCCAAGGAAAGAAGAATAACGTTACTCAAAACGCCGATCTTCAACATTCCGGAAGCGATCTCCTCCGAATCAAAAAGCCCCAGTCGATTCAGTGAGAATACGAATACTCCCAACAAACTGAAGACCCATGCGCTTAGGAAGATCCTCGCTTTTCTATCCTTTCGAACGCTCCGGACCAGAGAAACGATCATTAGCACTAGGATTTCCAAAATAGGAAGGATCGCCGTAAAAGGCATCAGGTATCTTAAAGGTACAAATACGGGTAGAATAGCGATAATGGACCATATAATCGTGAGTCCCCGGATGAATATATGTAGGATCGGATAAGTATCCCTGGTCTGCAGATACTCTTCCGCAAATAGGCCCAAAAAGATCATCGCGATACATGTGGCCATGATAAAGGAAGAATTTACGAATTTAGGGGAATTTGGGACCAAGAACCAAAAGCCGTATCCGGAGCTCATAACCAAAAAGTAGGTTACCGCAAAAATTAGAATTACGTAATATATATAAGTCTTTTCCCGGATACCTAGGAACAAAAAGAAGTTATAGAATATCATCACTCCCAAGGCGCCAAAATAAATACCGTTTATAAGTAAAGAAGACCTGGAAGAATGATCCAGATTGGACTTTGTAACTAGGTGAAGCGGAAGAGTGAGGGATCCTTCCGTCTTAACTCGGATGTATACTTCTATCTTCCCCTTATCTTCCAAGGTTAAGGGAAATACAAAATATCTCTCTGCGATTGGTCTTTCCTTGAAGGGAAGCATATCCCCGGTGCGGAATTCACCTTCTCTCCCTTTAGAATCTTTCCAATATACATCCACATAATCTATATGAGGATATTCTAAGGTTAGAAAACGTTCCTCCGAAAGAGCCTCTTCGGTTTCTACGGAAAACTTGAGCCAATAAGGAGAGGAATCATAGCCGAAGTTCGGCATCCTATCCGTATTTTTTTTGAATTCCACTTCGGAATCGGGAGCGGAAATATCCTCCCAGGTAAGAGTTCCTTCCAAGTCTTTGACATAAGAGATCTCTTCTCTGAGAGGGATTTTACCGGAAGAATGAGAATCTAAACGAAGAACAGGACCCTTTTCTCCGGCAGGATCTGCAAGTAGAGAATAGGGGAGGGTAAGAACAAGTAATACCACCCATAAAACAAGAGGAAGGCGATTCCGGATCCTGGATGTTGCGATTCTTTCGAATGTCTCGGAATCTTTTGGCATACCGAAAATATTCTTACCTACCTAGAGATGTCAAAAAACTTTCATAGAAACGATACGATTTTGACGGTTCTTCCAGATAAAATATAACTTTAGAGCTTCCGGAAACCTAAAAATTTATCCGAAAGTAACCTTTAGTCGGGGTCTTTTTTAAACTCTTTTCTATTTACGAATAAAAATTGAGTTTCACTTCTCTTACCGGATAGGGTTTTACCAATGACCGTCATCGCAGGATAAGTGGTCTTTTTGAATTCAGGAATTCTAATGATATATTCCGTATTCGTTTTTCTTTGAATGATACCTTCTTTCCCGCTGATTTTGATCGCCACCGACTTAGGGTCTAAACCTTCCACTATTACAGGAAAACTATCTCCCGGTTTGACCCAAGAACCGTCAGGAACTCCGAGTTGGATCTTAACGGGTGGAGATGCGCTTAAGATCGAATTGAATCTGGATTGAGACATTCCCCAAGTTACCAAGGATCTGTGAATGGTATAAGCGTACGTGCCAGGAACATTCTTCCCGGGATTAACCGTGAATGCCATTCTGTAACCTGCAGCCTTAGCTTCTTCTATCACTCTTACGTCGAATAATCCGAATGGATAGGCAAGATCTTGAATTTTTCTACCTGTTTTCGCTTCCAGAGTTGTTTTGGAATCTTTGAGTTGGCTTCTGATTTCCGCTCTAGACATTGCAGGCAATTTAGGATGGTAGACTGTATGAGAACCTAAATCGAGAACTCCACTGTCCAGAGCCTCTTTTAATTGGGCCCAGCTAAGATAAAATTTATATCTAGGATTAGAGATCACGGTCGGATAAATAAAAACGGAGGCTCTCATTCCGTATTTTTTTAATAGCGGGACTAGAACATCTCTATGGGTTAAGGATCCGTCATCAAATGTTAAAAGAACAGGACGAGCAGGAAAATCGGAACCTGCTTTTCCTTGCTGGTATTGGTAGAATTGGTCCAAGCTGATCGTTTGGTAACCTAAAGCCTTGAGAAACTTAAACTGCTCCTCTAAAAGGCTAGGATCTAGATTGTATCCGCCCATTGGATCTTGGTTTCCAACCAAGTGATGATAACAAAGAACAGGGATCCCTTTTCCATGGCCCAGTTCCGCATTAATATTTTGGGTATTCGTATCGTATTGCGTTTTAGGAGGAAGTTCCGAAACTCCAGGAAGGGAATTTTCGTACTTTTTAGAAGCGGTTTCCTTCTCTTTAATCTCCTGTTTTTCCTTTTTAGAGACCTTATTTTTCCCTTTTTTCCTGCGTTGGACTCGCTTAGGTTTTTGGGAAGAGGCATCCACGGAAGCTACGGACTCTTCTTTTTCTTTTTTAATCTTCGTTTCCACTTTAGGGGAAGGCGATGACGTTTCTTCCGATCTAGGAATTTCTCTTTTAGGAGAAGAAGGTTTTGGGTCTTCTTCCTGTTGGTTCGTTTTGGATTTACTGTCGGAACTTAAAAATTCACGGACGGGCCCTGCAGAAAGTATCGAAGAAGTGAAGATCGCTAGAAAGAGTAGAATGGAAAAACGGATGATTTTTTTGTACATTGGAATGGATCAGTTCCAAGATTCTCTCCGGCGGATGACGCGCAACATTTTACCAAAACCGGAAGTAAGGTAAAAGCCTATAAAATAAGGAAGAGATTCGTCTTGAGAAGGGAATTTTAGGAGATTCTCTCCTGAAATTTATTGACAAAGCCCGCCTTTCGGAAAGATCGGCGGGCTAGAATATTATTTTTTCCCTTTTTCTTTGATCAAACGTTTCAGTACGGACTCTGAATGACCGCTGAGTTTGATCACCGCAGCTTTACTAGGTTTTTTCTTTTCCAGTTCTAACAGAATGGAAGAAAAACGGAACTTTCTCCGAATATGGTTCACAGCCGGGATGGATGTTTTAAAAATCCTAGCCAGCTCATGATCCGCATTTCCTTCTTGGTTCAGGTCGTAAAATTTAGAAAGTTTAGCCTCGTCCCAAACGATCTTATCGTCCGTCTTATAGTAGTTATGGTATTCTAGACGACGGCTGTTTCTTTCGTAAGAACCTTTGTTTCTTTTTTCTCTCCAAAAAGGATGCCTATTCCTTGCATATTTTATGTCATCTATTGAATAACCTGATTTATTTAACCATTCTGTGGTAATACTGGACTTCTTTGGTCCTTCTAGTTTTGATTTAATGGAAAATTCAATGTACTGCTCTGGCGTTTTCGCAGAGAGAAGTTTCTTTTTTTCCTTTTCGTAATCCATGTCCTTGCCTTGCGATTTCTAGTGCACCGTCAGGTGTTATTTTATTTGTAAGTCGGTGGATAGTGTTCCTTACCTGGATCAATACCGAAACTCTTTTTCAAATTGCGGTAGGAAAAAACAAAAAGCTCCTTCGCCTGTTCCGGGCAATGCCGAAGAGAATCGCAAAACCTCCTTTAAAGTATACTAAACAAATCTGTGACTCAAATGCTCTTCCAAAGTTTGTCCCTCGAAGGACGACAGGAAGCAGTTAGTCGGACCTCAGCCTCATACAGAAATATCAAATGTTAGAAAGTTTGTGCACGATCCATTATTATTAATCGAAGTATGGAACAACTACGTTTTTCTGTCTCAGTTCCGACGAATAATAACGTGTTTCTTCCTTTCTTGTTTCTAACATGTATTAGACTTCGGTTTTTCGTTTTAGAAGTAATTCTATCTTTCCTAAAAAAAGAAACCGGCAAAAATGACTGAGGTCTTAATAGAGGTTAGTCGCCATGTTATTCAGAATTTCAAATAAAGGCGGAATTAGAGTAGTTACGGCTTATTTATGCCTTTTTTTCTCAATGAACATCTCCGTTATTGCTCATGAAGAAGGAGCGCCTCACTCACATACGAACCAATGTCGCGAAGACAAAGAAAAATATTGTAAGGAAATTCCCAAAGGAGATATTCTTTCTTGTTTGAAAAAGAATGAGGAAAACCTTTCGGAAGAATGTAGAGAATTGTTACAGGAAGTCAGGAATAAGGCAAGAATGAGAATGGAGGCTTGTAAAGAAGAGAAGGAAAAATATTGCTCCGATCGAGGAACAGCGGTTATCCGCTGTCTCCAAGAGAATAAAAATGTTTTAGGAGAAAAATGTAAGTCCACATTATTCTCCGCTTCCAAGTAGGAAGTCGCCAATCCAAACTCGCTTCTTACGGGACTGTATACAAAAGATCCCCTTAGGTATAGTTGGCAACGTTTCGTGAGACCCAAGTTAGGCGAAGTTCGCCAAGACGTCGAAGTTACTACAAAATCCGGAACATTTTTCAGGGCAACCTGTGTGCTTTCTCGGGAACCGTTTTCCTATAAGAGGCCCACTTCCCTAACTTCCGATAATCAACATTATGTCGCATTAGATAAAATCCTTTGGATTGGCGATTTATACGCCTGTAAGAGCTCCCCTCTCGGACCAAAACTTTGTTTTACCGGTCCGTAAATGCAGGATTTCTGGTAGAACCGATCTAAGATGAGCATACGCGTCCATAGTTCCGACGATCTTTCGGATTTGTCCGAAAGATTATCTAACTCCTTGAGAGATGAGATCTCGAGGCAGGATGGATTATATTCTCCTACAGTGATCATTCCGAATAAGAGTATGGAGACCTGGTTGAATCTGGATCTAGTCCAAAGATTCGACGTAGTATTCAATATCAGATTTTTGTTCTTGGAAAAGTTTTTGGAGGAATTGCTTCTTGAAAAATTTTCTCCCGAGATCGATCCGAAATCCAGGCCCTTCCTTCAAGGAGAATCCAGAAAATTCCAGATCTATGAGACTTTATTAGGAGATCCGGTATTTTTACAAAAGTATCCCGTCGTCAAAAATTACCTTTTGCCTTCCGGGAGAAAAACTCCCGACCCGGTCCGTCTTTTGGATCTGTCAGGACGTTTAGCGAAATATTTTAAGGATTACGAACTAAATAGACAGGACTGGATCCGCAACTGGTTGGGAGAAAAATATTCACTATTAAGATTGCCGGGAGAAGATATCTGGGAAGAGGTCGCAACCCAGTCTGAAATTTTTTTCTTTCAGAAAGAACTTTATTCTTATCTAACGAACTCTGATCCAACCAAAGAAACTTTAATCCAATACTCCATGCGTAATCTGGCCTCGGAGCCCAAGACCAAAAAACATTCCGCGAAGAATGTATATCTATTCGCATTGTCCCAACTTTCGAGTACATACATTTCTATTTTTCAAAACCTACTCCCCGAAATTCATTTGGAAGTTTTTCAATTTGGAATGCCTGATGGAGAACCTGTTACGGGAACGCAAAGAAATCAAATCTGTAGAAACTGGGCAAACTCATTCCGTTCCTTAAAAAAATCCTGGGAAATCTCAGGTGCGGAATTTTTACATTCTACTAAAAAAGAAAAACAAACAAAGACGGTCCTATCCGAATTCAAAGAATATCTT
Source organism: Leptospira sp. WS58.C1 (assembly GCF_040833995.1). Classification (NCBI taxonomy): domain Bacteria; kingdom Pseudomonadati; phylum Spirochaetota; class Leptospiria; order Leptospirales; family Leptospiraceae; genus Leptospira; species Leptospira cinconiae. The sequence goes on along the minus strand of NZ_CP162138.1, from coordinate 198,460 downwards.
GGACGGTCGGAATATAAGGCGACTTCCAGACTTCTACCTGACGAGAGTTTACAAATTTTAGAAGCCCCCGGAAAGGTTCGAGAAGTAGAGGCTGTTTTCCATCATATTCTCTCCGTCTTATCCGAATCCAAAGAAACAAAATTAACCGATTTTGGGATATTCTGCTCCGACCTTTCCGAATATAGGGCTGCTATTGAGTTCGTATTCGAAGGCGGAATACAAGCAAAACTTGTGGAGAAGTCCGGCAGTCAGATAAAGACTCTACCGTATAGTATAAGAGATGTTCTAGCCTCGGAAACAAGCGCCTATATCAGCGGGATACTCTCCTTATTTACGCTTCTTTCCAAAGAACGATCCAGGGCGGACATGTTCAAACTACTAAGGAACCCTTGTTTTCAATCGAAATGGGAAGTGGAAGCTCCTTTAGTGGAAGAATGGGCAAAACTTTCCGAAGATTTGGAATTATACCAAGACGATTCTTTGGCAGATGAAGAGCCGCTTGCATTCTCTTTTAGAAAAGGTTTTTTACGATTAGCAGCCGGGAATATATTATCCGCCGAAGAAGAGGAAAATTTTCCCGTCTCCCCTTTCGATCCGGGATCAGGCTCTTCCGTACCAATATGGATCGGGATTTGGAAACGTGTATCCTTCTTATTGGAAGGATTTTCCTCATTGGTTTCGGATCCGAAAGTTTCCGGAGAAAAAATTTTGGATTCTCTATCCGATTTGTTGAGAGAACTATTTTCTTCACCTTCTTCCGATCCGATAGAAATGGAGTTAGAAAAGAAAATTACAGATTCATTATATGATTTGAGATCCGTGCGTTGGGATCCAAAAAATCGCAGGGATAGACTGAAATTTTTAGAGGCATTTTTTAAACAAACCGGAGGAGAGATCCAGGTCCGTAAAGGACAATACTTAACCGGGGGAATAACGGTTTCTTCACTTCAACCGATGCGTCCCATCCCCTTCCGACATGTATACATTTTGGGATTGGGAGAAGGTTTGTTTCCCGGAACGGACGATACTTCCGCATTTAATCTCAGACATTTAGCTCCTCGAGAAGGAGATATAAATGTTAGAGGTCTCAATCAGTCTTTATTATATGAAACCGTGCTTTCGGCAAAACAAAGTCTGGTGTTGTCCTTTGTGGCGGAAGATATCACAAAAGACGAAAGTATTGCTCCTTCTTCTTCATTACTTTTGTTAGAGCAAGCTTTAAAGGAAAATATATTAGCTCCCGAAACTTCCGTTAGGATCAAGATTCCTTTAAACAAACATAGCAGAGAATATTTTATCCAAAAAGAAAATCCATCGGCAAAATTTGCGGAGAAGTTCCGTAAAAGTTTCGATCTATCTTCTTCCCTGCTCTATGGAAAAGAAGAAGATAAACAATATTATCGAAAAACGGTACTCTGGGATTTTCAGTCCGGTCCTTCCGCAAAAAAAGAAATACTAAATCCGGAGACGATCGATTGGAATGATCTTGTCCGGTTTGCAAAATCGCCGCTTTCCTTTCATTTGCAGAGAAGGTTCGGATTGTATGCTGAGGAAATTTCAGAATCCGAGACTGCGACAGAAGAACCGTTCCGAATTTCGGATAACTTTAAATTTATGAAAGAGTTATGGTCTTATTCCATGAAGAAGACCGAAAAAGAGATCCAAAATTCTTTAGGCGGACTTTTTTCTATATGGAAAAAAAGAGGTCATATACCGAGAGGAATTTATGGGGATGCGGAATTTTTAACAAAATCGGAAAAGGTCACGAAAATTTCAGAAGCCGTTTCTGAAATACTTTCCGGTGCGGAAATTTTATCCGGATTTACCTTCGGAGAATCTCCTAAAAAAGGAAAGTTACTCTCTTTACCTCTCGTTCCATTGCAAATTTCGAATGAATCGAAAACCGCGATCACCGGTTTAAAAGAAGATGTTTTCTTAAAAAAGGAAGCCGACGGTAGCTCTACTCTTGTTCTTGTGTACCCGAACTCTAAGAAAAAATTTAAGAACCTGATCGAACCGTTTTTGATCCAATCATTGTTCGATCAGACCCCGTCTCAAAACACTCCTAGGTCGGTAATTACAATTTTCGGATATGGAGACAAACCAACGATCCTGAATATGAACAGAGAAGGAGGAGAACCGTATCGTAAAAAATTTCTTTTAGATCTTGTCCAAGAATTTTTCGAACGATCCGTCTCCTTAGTCTCTCCCGGGATCTGGGAAGATTTTCCGGATAGAAAGGAAATCGATCCGAGCGACAAAAAAAAATTGGATCAACTCTCTACAGAATATAAAATTTGGGCCCAAGAATCCGTTCAGTATGATCCAAAAATTTATTTGGATGAGATCATCCGACTTCTGCCCTACCCTCAAAATTATATTAGCGAAAAGGATTTTTACCTCTGCTTAAAACTGTATCTGCCATTAGAGAAGGTATTTTATGCAGAAAAGTAAACTAGAACCGATAGCAAGTTCTTTCGCGGACCAAATCGATATTACAAAGAACGGTTTTATCGGCGCATCTGCCGGAACGGGAAAAACGCATACAATCGTATTTCTTGTACTGAAAATACTAAAAGATTCCTTTAAAACTTCTTTAAGTTCCGAAAAACCTCCGTTCGGAATCGAATCTATATTAGTACTTACTTATACGGATAAGGCAGCGTCGGAACTCAAAGGTAGAATACGCGCCGAATTAAAAAATACGATCCAAAGATTAGAAAAAATAGAATCTCCAAGCGACGAAGAATCCAAAGAGCTGGATTATTTTTTGAACCAGGCGTCTCGTTTGGATCAAGCTTATATTTCCACCATTCATGGGTTTGCTCATAAAATCTCAAAGGAATATTCTCTGGAATCCGGCAGCTCCGAAAATTCCGAACTAATCGAAGAATTTTCCGTCGTATCCAAGGCATTGTATAGAAGGATGCGTGCGGAGTTCGGTGGAAAATATCCTAAGGAACTTCTCCCCTTCATACTTTCACAAGCGAATCGTTTTTATAATGACGGATTTCAGGGAACTACTTGGGAAAATTTTGTATCCGGTCTCGCGGTAAAAAAAGTTTCTTCTCCCGAATCGATCCAACTTCTTCCCCGCCCCCAGGAATTTCCGCAGATCGCTTCTATTAAGAATGTATTTTTGGAAATCCAATCTATTCTTCCTAAATTTTTAGAATTTCAGGATTCCCTTAAAAAAAAGATCAATACAAATAAATACAAGGCGCTTGCAAGCCGCCAAACCGAATTTCAAGATTCTCTAAACAAGCTCGTCGATTCCTCCGAACCATTTTCACCATTTCCGTTCACACTTGCTCTCAAAAAGATCTTGGATCTGAAAAGAGGAGAAAGTTCCGGAATAGAATCCGTTCTTCTTTCCGACGAGGAATTAAAAACTGCAACTTCTGAACCCGGATATCTTTCTTATACGATAGAAAGAGAAAAAATCAGAAAACTTTCCTCAAGCTTAAGTTCGTTAGAATCTTCTCTTTCTTCTTTCCTTGTTTCTCTCGCGGAAGATTTAGCGGAAGATTCCGTAAAGATCAAAGAAGAGGATAATTCGATCACATACGGTGATATGATCCTGGGGTTATCCGATTCATTGGAGAAAAATCCTGAATTAGTAGCAGAGCTGAAAAAAAGGTTTCGTTTTGGGATCATAGACGAATTCCAAGATACGGATCCGGATCAATATAATATTTTTAGAATATTATTCCTGGAAAGATCTTCCAATGCCGAAACGGAAGGAAAACTTTTCCTTATCGGAGATGCAAAACAATCCATTTACGGTTTCAGAGGGGCGGACTTAGGCACTTATTTGGCGGCAAAAAGAGAATTTGATTCCGGTGGAAAATTTGCGGCTTCTTCTATCGTCTATCCGGAATTGGACACAAATCGTAGATCCTTACCCGAGCTGATCTCTTCTTATAATTCACTTTTCGGAAGTGTAAAGGGAGAATGGTTTCCCATCGAAGAAACGGGATTTTTACCCATAGAATATGTGCATGTAAAGTCGCCGGAAAATCCGGGAAAGGCCATTTTATATTCCGATACAAGTAATCGTGCAGCTTTAAACGTGTTCTCACTTTCTAAAGAGAGCAACGCGGATCGATTAAAAGACCAATACTCCAAATTTATAGCGGAGGAAATTATTCATCTGGTGTCCGAAAAGTCGGAGATCTATATTAAAAAAGAGGGATATTCTTCTCCCGAAAAACTGAGTTGGTCGGACATTTCGATTTTGGTACGGGGAGAGAACGATTTAGAATTTTTAAAAAGACAATTTAAGGTTAGAGGGATCCCGTATACCTATTCCAAACAAACCGGATTATTCGGATCTCCGGAAGCGATACGAGTGAGGGAGATCCTCCAATGTTTAAATGAAGAAGGAAGTAGGGATTCATTTTACAAATTGTTAATATCGGATCTATTCTGCGTATCTCCTGAAAATCTACAAAATTACGAGGAATATCCGATAGAGTCCGGAGAAAAGAGGCTTCTGGAAACGTGGAGAAAATTCTCACGTAAAAAAGATTTCCCTGGTTTATTCGGTTCTATCTTAACGGAAAGTAAATTAGCTTCTCCCCTTCCGCAGGAAGCTAGACAGGATTGGGAAAGAAAAATCACGAACTTCAAACAGATATTCTTCTTCTTAACCGAAAAAGCATCCAAGTCGGATCAGACCTTAGGAGAGCTTATCACTTATTTGGAATCCAAAATGGTATCCAAAGAGGACGAAAAAGATTATTTAGAAAAAGATTCGGAAGAAGACAGGGTCAAAATTTCCACAATCCATTCCTGTAAAGGGTTAGAATTTCCGATCGTATTTTTATTCGGAGGATTTTCCGGTTGGGGTGCTCAAAGGAAAAAATTTTCGGAATATAGGGAAGGCGAAAAACGTATTATAGATCTGGAAAACAATAAGGAGGAAGAAGCCGTTTATACTACGGTCAATGAGGACAAAAGATTGTATTATGTGGCTCTTACTCGGGCAATGTACAAATTTTATTTTCCATTACTCGCAGAACCCGATACGAAACGTCCTTTGGAATTATTCCGAAAATCCTTTCAAGCTGCAGTATCCGAATTTCCGGAAGATTCTTCCGTTGCGAGATTTTGGGAGAATGAAGAGGGTAAATACGAACAGGAATGGATCCGAAACCATAAAACGATTTCCGGTTTAACACCCGATCGAATAAAAGAAGAAGGTCCAGAGATCTTACGCTCCGTCGAAATTTGGCCGGACAAAGCTGAAAAAAGAAAAGTTATCCTAGAAAGTTATTCATCTTTGGACTCGTTTTTTACTTCAGAGGGGTTAGGATTCCAGGTTTCCGAAACAAAACCGTTTAAAACGGATGAAACGCCGGATGAATCAAGAGAAGAAGAACTCCCCTCTTCCAATAAAATGGGGAATTTGCTCCATCAACTTTTGGAAACGGAAGATTTCAGTATTTATCAAAATGTAATATCTCCAAAACAAATCCCGGAAAATATCTTAAGATCATATAAAAATATTCTAAAGTCTTACGGTTACGGTGATAACCCCGAACAATTGGATTTATTTGCAAAAAAGATCTCGGAATTATTTTGGAATACTCTCAAAACCCCATTATCACATTCGAAAAAAAATATCTCACTTTGTGAAATTTCTCCTTTAGAAAGAAAACATGAGGTGGATTTCTTTTTAAAAATCCCGGGACAAACCGGGAATGGCGACTTATTAAAGGGAACCTTGGATCTAATATTTCGTTCGGAAGGAAAATATTGGATCTTAGATTGGAAGTCCAATCGACTCTCTTCGAATTTCGGAGAAGATCCTTATTCGGAAAACTATCTAAGGGAAAAAATACAGGAATCTTACTCTTTGCAGTTGGCGATCTATTCGGTCGTTCTGGATGATTGGTTGAGATTCAAGTATGGAACAAAATACGATCCCAAACTTTTAGGAGGGATGTATTTTGTATTTTTACGAGGAACGGATCCGAACCGATTGGGACGAGGGATCTTTTATCAGGATCTTGATCCTGAATTCGTAAAAATTTCAAAAGAGAAGATAAAAGAGACCCTGGATTTGAAAAATAAAATTTCGGCGGAAAAAGAATGAAAGAAGAATCCCTCGAAACAATTTTAGACCGAGAATACGCTAGTTTTCTCACCAAGGAATTTTCCGCATTTGCAAAAGGAATTCCATACGAGGTTTTATTCGCATGGAATCTTTCCCTTGTCCAAGCCGCCAAGATCGGCAATCTCACCGTACCTTTTTCCGAAAAAGTTCCTATCTCCGATCTATTATTCAAAAAACGAGATAATCTATTATATTTTACTAAAATATACCGCCAGCTAACTTCGGTGGAGGAAGGTTTTAAAAACCTACTTAAGACCGGTCCCACAACAAAACCTGAAAAAATCCAGGAAGTTTTAGAAGAACTTACCGTTTCTAATCCTCTTTCCATTAAAAGAGGCGGTAAAGAGTACATTCTTTGCGGAGAAGGCGAGCAAAAAGAGGCCTTAGAAAAAGCCCTTAAATTTCCGTTTTTTGTTCTTACAGGCGGGCCAGGCACCGGAAAAACCACAGTGGTGGCTAATGTGATCCGTGGGCTTTTACGTTTAGGCTATGATCTAAAGCAGATCGGACTTGCGGCTCCAACGGGAAGGGCCGCTCAAAGATTAAAAGAATCCTTGGAAAATACGATCTCGAATTTACGCACAAAAAACAGGTTGGATGATTCCATCTCCGAGATCCCCACTTCCACTTTACATAGACTTTTAGAATACAATCCTAGAAAAAGAAATTATAAATACGGAATAAATTTCCCTCTCCCCTATCGAGTCATCATCTTGGACGAGGTATCCATGGTGGATCTCCATATGATGTATAGATTGATGGAAGCCTTATCTTTCGGTTCCGAAAATTTTAGATTTATACTTTTAGGGGACCCGAACCAATTGCCAAGCGTAGAAGCAGGCGCGGTATTATCCGACTTAGTTAAATCCTTAAAAAGAATAAATTCTGAAAATCTAATAGAACTTAAAATAAGCCACAGGCAGGAAGAAGAATTTTCTTCTATTTCCAAAGCGGCAGAACTTTGTGTAAGGGAAAATATTTCTCTATCCGAATTCCAAGAAAATCTTCCGAAAACATCGCATCTAGATACTATCTTTTTTAATTCCGCACACGGTTTTTATCAAACCCGATTGGATTATAAGAAGAGCCTGCCCAAGAAGGGGCAGCCTCTTGAAGCCCGTGACCAAACACTTGCAGGGAACCAAAATTTTGGAACGGGCTATAAAAAAGAATGGAAGGAATTTTTAAAAAGAACCGCGGAAGAAAAGATACTGCCTATATTTTCTAAACTACCCGATCCGAATTCTCCTCAGGAATTAAAAGAGTATTTGAATAAGGATCTAAATCGATTTAAGATACTAACTATTCTTAGAAACGGGATTTTTGGAAGCGATTACATCAATAAAGAATTAGCGGAAATGATTCTTCATCATAAAAAGGGAAAGTTAGTCCAGATTGGGACCAAAACGTATTTTTCGGGACTTCCGATCCTCATCACAAAAAACGATCGAGTGAGAGGAGTTTATAATGGGGATACCGGATTGGTTTTAGAAGTCCAAACTCCGAACGGTGGAATTGAACTCAGGGCATTATTCTATATAGAAGGAGAGATCAGGGACTTTGCTTTAGACACCCTTCCTCCTCACGAACCTGCATTTGCGATCACTGTACATAAATCCCAGGGTTCCGAATATGATTCCGTTTTTATCATTTATCCACCGGATCCTTCCGACATAGATACCGACGAAGTTTCCCTAGAACTATTCAAAAAAGAGATCTTATATACTGCGATCACCCGGGCAAAACGATCCGCGTTTTTGATTTCGGAAGAAAAACTTTTAGAATATTCTCTCCGAAACCGTTTCGAAAGATTGACCGGTTTTAAACTAGAGTAAGATCATTTATGATCTCTCGTATACACCCCGTCCCAAGAAGCAGGCGGTGGGGTTTTTTTGTACTCATTACATCTTTCTACGAGTAAATGGACCGCTTTATCATCCTTACCTTTTGCTTTTTCGGATTCTTTAAACTTCTTAATGGCAGCATCCCATTTACGGTCCAAATATAACGTTAAACCTTCTTCGTATAAGCCGACGATTTCTTTTTTGGCGGAAGCGACACCTTTCAATTCTGAGATTGCTTCGTAAAGGATCACAGGGTCGTTCTTCCCTTTCACCCGGACTAAATCTAGTTTTCTTGTAAAAATAGAATCCTTAATTTCAGAATGGACTGAATCCGAAACCAAGATGGAAACTCCGTAATCTTTACCTGCAGCTTCCAAACGGGCGGCGAGGTTTACCGTGTCTCCCATCATTGTATAAGATGCGAGTGCATCCGTTCCCATAAATCCAACTTTAGCAAGCCCGGTATTCAGACCGATACGGATCTGCATATCTCTTGCATCCGGAATATATTTTTGGGCTTTCTTCCATCCGGCTCGTAACTCTTCCAGTTTTTCCAACATTTTGATGGAAGCGCGGGTCGCTTTTAAACAATGACCTTCCACATCCACCGGTGCGTTAAAAATCCCCACGATCGCATCCCCGATGTACTTATCCAAAACTCCGTCATGGTCCTTTAGGATCAATGTCATAGCGGAGAGATATTCGTTTAGAAGTTCCGACAATTCCACGGAACTTAACTTTTCGCTAATATTAGAAAATCCTGCTACATCGGAGAAGAATGCGGTCACTCTTTTTTCGGTACCTCTTTTGAGGGCGGCTAGATCTTTCATCGCCTCACCGATCACCACAGGGTCGATCATACTTCCGAGGATACCCTTGATCTTCTCTCTTTCTCGAAGACCGGTCACCATTTGATTGAGTGCGACGGAAAGATTTCCGAATTCATCGCTTCCGCCCTGCTCGAATTCGACGTTCAAATCTCCTCTACCTACTTGTTCCGCATTTCGAATGAGACGTTTGATCTTTGTGACCACAAAACCTGAGATAAACACCGCTAAGAAAATGGAAAACCCGCAGATCCCCAATGCGGAAAGTACTGCTCTATCCCTATTGCGGCGAATGGATTCCAAACCTTCCGTTCTATCCACTACAGTCCGGATCACTCCCGAAAAATTGGAGGCCAGCACAACCGTAGGAAGATCGTCGGAAACTTCTGAAATTAAAGGTGTAACGTCCAATTTCCAAAGGATTTGTTCTGCTTCCGTTCTACTATTCCCTATAATCCCATCCGGAAAGAGCGCTTTTAATTTTGCGGTCGGGGTTTCACTTTCTCCCGAATAGATCCATTCCCTGACGGCGTTCCAACGTTTTTGGAAAATTTCTTTTCCTTCTTCCGATTGCACCGATTTAGCGTAGTCGGAACCGTCCGGTCTGAATCTGAGTAAGATCTGATCCTCTAAAGCCGAGTCTCTGATAGAACCGAAGGACTCTACTTCAAGTTCCTCTTCTTCTTTTGGAGGATTGTTTCGCAGATATGTGGCGTATAATAAATTTCTTTTTCGAACCAAGGCAGCATATTGAGCATACTGTTTCTTAAATTCTTTATCTTTGAATGGAGGGATCGGAGGTTTTTTTTCCTTCAATTCCTTCAGCCTGGTTTCTAAGACAGGAGGTATTTTAGAAAGTTCTGATAGAATTTCCTGTTCTTCCTTTAAATAATTATTCCAAGGTCCTAGGGTGGCTCTTCTGGACTCTAATAATTTGGCTCTTTCCGTAGATGCAGGATTTCTAAAATGAGGAGAATATAAGGCCTGCAATTCCAAACCATTCTGCTGGAAAGACGTAGGACGGATCTCTCCTAATACTCCTGCACCTTCCAGAAGTGAATTGAGCGCCGACTTTAAACCGTCTTCCAAATTCTCTTCCATAGGGGCTTGGTTGAGAGAAGATTCTGAATCGAAAATTTTAGTATCTAATGTTGGCTCGGACGCTTCTCCCGTAATAATTCCTGAAACTGGAAATGTTTGGATCCTAAACCTACCGGTGTCCAATCCCAATTCTTTAATTTTTCTCTTTTTAGATTCTGCAAGAATGCTCACAATCTTCTCATCCAGTTCGGATCTGAGTTTTCTTGCCAGAAGTGATTTTTTGCGAAGTTCTTCTTCCGCAGCTGAGATCTCCGTTAGATCCGGTTTTTCCTGATTTTCTTTTAACTCGCCTAAACGTTTTCGAACAAGTCCCGCTTCTCTATCGGCAAAGACGAATTTTTTTGCCATACCTTGCAAGCGGGCAAATTCCTTATCGCTGACGACTTCTTCTCCACCATGCTGAAGCTGAATACGGATGTTTTTTTCCAGGATTTGGATCTCATCTTTAGAAAGATAAGCGGAATAGTACGTGTCCAAAGTTTTACGGACCCTATTCTTTCCTAAAGCTCCGAACAAACTGGTCTTGATCCCGAAAAAGGAGACCTTGTTTTCCTGGACTACGGTCTTAGTTGTTTTATATTTTTTTAATGCTTCCGTTTGTTTACTGACCCGGTCCCGGAATTCCTCGATCCGGATCAAACTTTGGGAAATATTATCCAATTCCAAAACGAGAGAAGAAATATACTTTCTGGAAATGGCGGCTTCCCTATCATAACTTTCCGTGAGGATCTCTGTTTGTTGCCTCACATAAATGAAGGAAAGAATGAGAATCGTTAGAACGATCAGACTTCCGGTAAACCAAGCGAGTTTTGCCCGAATTCCGGAATAAAATAGTCTCGGAAGAACTAGAGTAAGATCTAGGATTTTTTGTCCGAAACCCCGTTTGTCAGAAGTCTGTGTACCCATATAATAGTAACAGCGCCAGTCGGATTTTTTTCTGGCAAGTCTATAAAAAAATGAATCCGCAAACCGGCCCAACCCTTTCGAATAATATAATTTGAAACGAGGGTTCGATCGACCCAAAATTACGTTGACAGGAAATAAGATAGGTCAATAAGATTTCAACTCCTAACCCAGTCCCCAAGGTTGGAAAATTATTTCCTAAATTCGCCATCGATAGAAAGATTAGAAAATGAAAAATAATCTTTTGTAGGCTATATATTTTCGCTTCTAATCGACCTGGAAAATAACGTATCGACCCACTTCGAATGATCAAGAGTACAAACTAATGTTTAAAATCATAATATCACTCTTCACATTTTTTTTACTGTTCAATTGCGGTGATAAGCCAAACCCCGTCACCGGCACGGCGGAAGAATCCTCCCCTAATTATGAAAGTTTATTATTAAAAAACTCCGGTGATTCGTTCCGTAAGGTTTTAAGCAAAAAATCAATCCTAGTCTTTATCCCGGACCTGACGATCATTCTTTCCGGAAAAAAAACATATTTGGATTATTCTCTGAACCCGGACGGAAAAATCTCTAAACCCTTCCCTTCTTCTCCGTGCGGTATTGAAGTGGAAGGTACTTGGCAAATAACGGAAGATAAAATTTCCCTGGACGGATATTGGAAAATCCCCGAAAAAACTTGTGAAACCGATTTTCTGAACGATCGACCTCATTCCGGTATACGCAAAAAAATCTCGCACCAGCTTATCGAATTTTTCGAAAGTAAAAAAGGTTCAAATGAACTTTCAGTAAAGATCAAGGATATTGGGATCGGAAAAGCAACGGTTATCGATCCTTAAATTTTAGAATGATCATATTGTGCAAAAAGAAATCCAACTTAGAATAACTTCTCGTAACTAGCCGTTCTATAGTCTGCAGTCAGATAGAAAGTATGCGAACAGGAAGGGCAACGATAGTTTCCTTTACCCTGCACTCTCAGGATCTGGAGACAAGCGGGACAAGCCGTAGTGCTCTCGTTAGGTTCGAAACTCGGTACCGAATTTTGGCCGGAAACTAGATATTGTTTTGCTTCTTCTCTTGTTTTGAAATACGGGATTTTTTCTCGAAGTCCCAGACGATTCCAATCGCCCATAAGACTTTCCGACAATCCGCAGGCTGCATATCGGGAATTCAAATGAGCCAGAGAAGAGTTTTTGAGAGAAAGTAAACCGTTCTCGTCCCAGACTTGGAGGTCTCTGGCGTCCAAAAGAATTTTATGAGGCTCACTTCGAAATAAAGGATCCGTTTTTTCTCGGAAAGTGTTTCCGAGTAAGGAATCCAGTTTGCCTTGTAAATTGACGATCAATTCTTTCACTAGAATAAAAGCCCTTTAAAGTTTCGATTCAGATCGGGTTTTTAAGCAACTCAAAAAACGTTAAAAAGATTGGACTTTTCCTCACCAGCGACATTTTTTTTACTTAATGGGTCAATGGAATCGTCGAAGCCTTCTTTTCCCTTTGGATTTAAGCTTCATCATCCTCTCCTATTTTTTAGCCCACCTGATCCGTTTTGAATCTACCGTATTTTTACAAGAGCCGAACGACTTTTATATTCCTCTACTCATCGTAGTAGTTTGTCGTTCTCTAGTATTTTTATTTTCGAATATATACAGATCGATTTGGGCCTACGCTTCCATTCACGACTTAGTTGAAATCATCAAGACCACTGTACTTTCCTCTCTCATCTCGAATACCGCACTTTTATTCTACAACGGATTCGAACATCTTTCCAGAATGATCCCTGTTATAGATACACTTCTTCTTCTGGGGTTTTTGTGTATTCGCAGCCTTTCTTGGAGACTGGTGAGAGATCAGTACATTCTGCGTAAAAAACAAGGGGATGGAATTCCTACATTAATCCTAGGCGCCGGAAAAACGGGAGCTACACTTCTCACTGAATTAAGAAGGCATAATGATCTAAATCTGCTTCCCCTAGGACTTTTGGATGACGATGAATCCAAAATAGGAGCTCATATCCAAGGTGTGCCGGTACTTGGAAAAATCGATCAGGCGGAGTTTTTGATCCGTTCTCTGGAAATCAAAAAAGTTCTCATCGCATTCAGTAATCCCGATGGGAAACAGATCGGTAAACTGATCAAAAGTTTCGAATCGGAGAATGTGGATTTTAAGATCCTTCCCTCTTTGGGTTCTCTATTTTTTGATCCGCCCAAAGTACAACAATTAAGAGAGATTCGGGTGGAAGACGTACTCGGTCGTCCGGTTGTAGACCTAGAAATAGAGTCCATCCGCTCCTATATCGCAGGTAAAACCGTGCTAATCACGGGAGCCGGCGGTTCCATCGGTAGCGAATTATGCAGACAGGTTGCGGTATTTCATCCTGCAAAAATGATCCTACTGGATTCCGCAGAAACTCCTCTCTACGAAATAGACTACGAACTCAGAAAAGTTTTTAAAGACAGCGGGATACAATTCAGGGCGGTAATCGCAGATATTAAGAATCCGCTGAGAATAGGCTCCGTTTTCGAATCGGATCGGCCTCAAGTCGTTTTCCATTCCGCAGCTTACAAACATGTGCCCATGATGGAGATCAATCCGTCCGAAGCGGTTTTAAATAATGTACTCGGGACTAAGAATTTAGCTGATATTTCTAGACATTACGGCACCGAACGTTTTGTTTTGATTTCCACGGACAAAGCGGTCAATCCGGTAAACATAATGGGCGCTTCCAAAAGAGTTGCCGAGTTATATCTGCAAGCGATTTCCCCGGGAACAAAAACCAAATTTATTACCGTGAGGTTCGGTAACGTGTTAGGTTCCAGCGGTTCGGTCATTCCTAGATTTAGAGAACAGATCAGCAATGGTGGTCCGGTGACGGTGACCCATCCTGATATTATCCGCTATTTTATGACAATACCGGAAGCGACACAATTGGTCTTACAAGCCGCAGCTATGGGGGAGAAGGAAGAAATTTTTCTTCTAGAAATGGGAGAACCGATCCGCATCCTCAATCTTGCGGAAGATATGATCCGACTTTCGGGTTTCAGGCCATATACGGATATTCCGATCGTGTTCACCGGTTTAAGACCTGGCGAAAAACTCTTCGAAGAACTGCTGTTAGACCTAGAAGGGATCAAAAAAACACATCATCCTAAAATCAGGATTGCAGCCCCTTTAGAGGAAGGAGATCCTAGCAGCTTCCAGGCCAGATTTAACGCGTTACTAGAAGCGGCGAAATCGGACCGAGAAGAGGAAATTTTCTCTTCTTTTAAAGCGTTAGTTCCTGAGTATAAAATACACAAAGAATATATCAGCGAGGAGACCTCGCGTAAGTTGAAAAACGATGGATAGTCCGAATTTAGAAGATATACAGACACTTCGAGAATTCAAAAAACAACTCTTTTCACTGTATTGGGAGAGGTTCGGCACCTTCTACGTACACGTAATGCCTCACCCCGATCTAAAGATCGGAAAAAGAGGACTCGTAGGAGAAGAGCCTGAATCAGGGATTATCCTAGTCATAGGCCCTCGCGCCGCAAGAGATATCAAAATAGAAGAAGAATGGGTGTATGCAGAACTACAGTTCGGCTATACCTGGGAAGAAGTCTTCCTGCCTTGGGACGGAATTTTCAGATTTTTTGATAAGTCCCAACAAACAGTCACCCAGATGAGAATTTATTTGGGGAAACCGGATCTCCCTCCTAAAAAAGAGGAAACAACTTCGGCGGAAACCAAGGAAGAAGTTTCCGATCTAGGATCCGGATCTTCCAAACGAAAAGATAATGTAATCCAAGTAGACTTCGGGAGTAAAACAAAAAAATGAGCAAATACAAATGGTTTGTTGCCGGGGACCTGGATGGATTCTTCGGCCTAATGATCGATAACCTGATCCAAATTTTGGTTCTGGTAGCTTTGTGTATCGGTTTTTGTGGAATGCCTCAGGATTTCGTATTCAGAGTAGTCATCCCAGGAGCCGCAATCTCTCTACTCGTCGGAAATCTTTTTTATGCTTGGCAGGCAAGACAACTTGCACTTAAGGAAAACAGAAGCGATGTCACTGCATTACCGTACGGGATCAACACCGTTTCTTTGTTCGCATTCGTCTTTTTTGTAATGTTCCCCGTATACCAAAAGACGAATAGTTATAAGGCGGCTTGGTCCATCGGACTTCTTGCAAGCTTTGTATCCGGGTTAATCGAATTTTTCGGAGCATTTATTGCGGAGAAGATCCGAAAGGCTACTCCTAGAGCCGCACTTCTTTCTGCACTCGCAGGTATCGCGCTTACATTTATCTCCATGGACTTTTTGGTCCGCACATTCTTAAATCCACTCATTGCATTTGTTCCGTTTGGAATTATTCTTTTGCAATATTTTGGAAGAGTGGTATTCCCGTTCAAGATCCCAGGCGGACTCATCTCTGTCATCGTCGGGACCGTGCTTGCTTGGTATCTTCCCCATTTCACCGGAAAACAAATGATGGACGGTGCAGCATTACGTTCTTCTATCGATTTCGGATTTAATTTCCCGGTATGGAGCGGTGGAAATCTATTCGAAGCCTGGAGTCAGATCGGAATCAGAGAATATCTTTCAGTAATTCTTCCCATGGGAATTTTTAACGTAATCGGTTCCTTGCAGAATATAGAATCCGCAGAAGCTGCAGGAGATAAATTTAACACCAGAAATTCTCTTATGATGAACGGTGTTGGAACAATTGTTGGTTCCTTATTCGGATCTCCTTTCCCCACTACAATTTATATCGGCCACCCGGGATGGAAGTCACTCGGAGCGAGATCCGGTTACTCCAGTTTGAACGGGATCTTCATGACCCTAATCGCGTTCTTTGGACTAGTCAGTTTTGTATGCGCTCTTATCCCTGTGGAAGCGGGTATGGCAATCGTACTTTGGATCGGGATCGTGATCGGTGCACAAGCATTCGAAGCGACTCCTACTAGACATGCACCTGCGGTTGTGATCGGACTTCTTCCTGCTCTGGCGGGTTGGGGAGTATTGATGATCCAAAGTGCATTCAATTATGCAGCCCCAATTCTTGCAAAAGCTATAGAAGGAACTGAAGCTGCCTCCAAAACCCAAAATATCTGGCTTTCCACAGTGCCTCTAGATCAGCCTATTTTTCCGTATTCTCTTGGTGGACTTTTGAGTTTATCCCAAGGATTTTTACTTTCTTCCATGGTTTGGGCTGCGATCGCAACATTTGTGATTGATAGAGATTTTAAGAAGGCAATCATCGCTTGTTTAATCGGTGCATTTCTTGCCGGAACAGGGTTTATACATTCTTATTCCTTGGCTGGAAACGCAATTTTGAACTCTTTTCAGCTGAATCTGGGTCCATTTGTTTGGGCATATTTATTACTTGCGGGACTTTTTCTTTTAGCTTCTTTCTTAAAGAAGGAACCTAGAGCGGTCTAATCAATACCGGAATTTAGAAGACCGGCAGGCACGGAACTACCGAGGCCTGGAAAACTTCTAAAAAGGAGAACTGTTCGCCTATGGCGCTTTTTCGCAGATTTGGATTATTCGCATTAACGAATATCGCGGTAATCTTCACGATCGGATTAATACTCAGGCTTACCGGGCTGGATGTATATTTAGCTAAGTCCGGAGTACCGTACGCTACTACCCTTCTATTCGCTGCAATATGGGGTATGGGAGGCGCATTCATTTCCTTGCTGCTTTCCAAGTTTATGGTAAAGGCTTCCATGGGAGTCCAAATAGTCGATCCCAGAAATGCAACCGGATGGCAAAGAGATCTTTTAACTAGAGTGCAGAGATTGGCTTCAGCTGCAGGACTTCCAATGCCGGAAGTCGGATATTACGAATCTCCCGAGATCAACGCATTCGCTACGGGACCTAGCAGGAACAGCGCATTAGTCGCGGTTTCCACCGGACTTCTGAACGGAATGGATAGTGAAGAACTGGACGGAGTTTTAGGACACGAACTTTCTCACGTAGCCAACGGAGACATGGTAACCATGACCTTGGTGCAGGGAGTGATCAACTCGTTCGTGATCTTCTTCTCTTGGATCGTAAGTAAAGTGATCGTTTCTCAATTGAGTCGTAATGATGAAAGAGGATCCGGTGGTGGATTCTTTATGGAGTTCATGATCAGACAACTTTTGATGGTGGTTTTCGGACTTTTAGGTTCTATCGTAGTCGCTTATGTTTCCAGAGCGAGAGAATACAGAGCCGACGCCGGTGGAGCAAAATTGGCGGGAAGATCCAGCATGATCGCTGCCTTGGAAAGACTAAAAGTCGCTTTCACAAGAGATCCGATCGATCAAAGGGGAGAAACAATAGCTGCCCTAAAAATTTCCAACAGAGCCGGGGGACTTGCATCCTTATTTGCAACCCACCCTCCTCTAGAAGAAAGAATCGCTGCTCTAAGAGCAAAAGCATACTAAACCAAATTCGCGGCCTTCTTTTCCGAAGGCCGCTCATTCCCATTGAAAAAAGAATTGTTTGTTCCTTTCCGGAAAATGGAATTGGACTTCGAGCCTATGTCCATAGTTAAAAGCAAAATTCGCACGATCCCGGATTATCCCCGCAAAGGAATCCTATTCAGAGACATCACTTCCCTATTATTAGATCCGGAAGGTTTAGCTCTTACCATAGGAACTTTCGTGGACCGGTACGCAAGCAAAGGAATCACTAAAGTAGCCGGAATCGAAGCCAGAGGATTTATTATAGGTGCACCTCTTGCATTCCAACTTGGTGTAGGATTCATTCCGATCCGTAAAAAAGGAAAACTTCCTTCCGAAACTGTTTCCCAAGAATACGATCTCGAATACGGAAAAGATATAATCGAAATACATAAGGATTCCGTAGTTCCCGGAGACAGGATACTGATCATGGACGACCTAATTGCGACTGGAGGGACGATGATCGCCGCAGTTCAATTATTACAAAAATTAGGTGCAGAAGTGCCTGAAGCGGGAGTCATCATCGATCTTCCGGATCTAGGCGGGGCTACAAAATTAAACAAAGATCTAGGTGTTAACGTATTCTCCATCTGCGAATTCGAAGGACATTAAGTATCTCATGCGGATCCTGAAATCTGGTCTTATCGTACTAGTATTCTACCTTCATTTTCCTCTTTTCTCGGAAGAAAAAAGCGATTTCGATCATGTGCGAAAAGCAGTCGTGCAGATCAAAGTATATTCCCAAGCCTTCAGTGCATTTACTCCCTGGGCCACGGACGGGGTCCGAGCAAGTTCAGGCACAGGATTTCTGATCGGAAACAAAAGAATATTAACAAACGCTCATGTGATCTCGAACGCAAAGTACGTTCAGGTCCAAAGATACAATCAGACGGAATGGTACAGGGTTAAAATTCTACATGTAGCCCATGACTGCGACTTGGCACTTTTAGAGGCGGAAGACCCGGAATTTTATAAAGATTCGACCGAGCTCAGCTTAGGAGAAATTCCAGAACTCAACTCTTCTCTCATCGTCGTTGGATATCCCATTGGGGGGAATAAGGTCTCCGTAACCAGAGGGATCGTTTCCAGAAAAGAACAATCCAAATACGAACATTCTTCCGTAGACAGTCATTTAGTTTTGCAAGTGGATGCGGCGATCAATCCTGGAAATTCAGGCGGACCTGCCATCCAAAATAATAAGGTGGTAGGAGTTGCCTTCCAAGTTGCGACCAAAGGGGAAAATATAGGCTATCTCATCCCCACTAAAGTGATCCGTCATTTTCTAAAAGATATAGAAGACGGAAAATACGACGGTTATGTGGAACTTGGCATCGGAACATTCAATTCTTTTAATATTTCTCTCCGCAAAGCGAAAGGGATCCCCGAAGGTTTAGAAGGGGTATTCGTGACCAGAATTCTTCCGAACGGATCTGCGGACGGATATTTGAAAGAAGGAGATTATCTTACCGAGATAGACGGTCTTGCCATCGGAAGGAACGGGACCATTACTTTAGATAAAGACGCTCGTGTGGATTTTACGGAAACGGTAGACGATAAGTATTCCGGAGAACCGATCCGATTCAAAGTATTCCGTAACGGAAAACTGATCGATGTGGAATTTAAGGCCAAAAGAATGCCTGATTTCGATTTTATGAGAAACAGGTACGATACACCTTTCGATTATTCCATGATCGGCGGATTATTATTCCAAGAAATGTCCAGAGACCTATTGGGTGCTTGGAGTAGGAGTGGAAATACCTCCGGCGGAAGTCAGTTCTTATATAGATACGATTATTTTATAGAAGATGGGATCGGCAGAACCAAAAAAGCGGACGTGGTCTTGTACAGAAAATTGGCCCACCCGGTGAATTCTTCCTCCGATTATTTTCTAAATCTGGTTCTGGAATCGGTCAACGAGGAACCGATTAACAGCCTTGCGGACCTGAAAAAGATTATCGCGGGGTCCAAGTCCAAATTTTTAAAATTAAAATTTTTGAATATAGATCTACCGCTGATCTTGGATCGGGAGGAAACGCAAAAGGCGGATTCCCAGATCAGAAGCACCTACGGTTTGGAGTAATACGTGAGATCCAAGATCCTTCTCCTCATTATCGGCATTTTTGTTTTTAGTTCCGGACTTGCCGCGAAAAAGCCGAAAGTTTCTCCGAAGGCCGCCGCTCCAAACGGGATCGCCTCTCAGGCAAAAGCGGAAGAAGAATACAAAAAAAGTATCGTCCAGGTAAAGATCTCCTACCAAGAACCTGATTATTTTAACCCGTGGAAAAAGAAAAATCCAAAGGTAAGAAGAGGTGTAGGGATCGTCGTTCCCGGAGAAAAGATCTTATTGCCTGCACATCTACTCACCCATTCCACATTGATAGAGGTGAAAAAACATTCTTCTTATGCGGAGACAAAGGCGATTATTGCAAGGCAAGACTCCGAATCCGATCTGGCATTATTAAAAATAGAAGAAGAGAATTTTTTCAAAGATCTGATCCCGTTCGAATTCCACAAAGAGATTGATTATCCTAGACAGGTTTCCATCTACCAATTGGATAATTCAGGTTCCATTCAATCCGCTTCCGGCGCGTTGATTAGTATGGATCTGGACCAATATCCGCAAGGAATGGTGGAACTGCCTGTTTTGGACGTGAACTCCACCGAAACATTGAACGGAAACGGAGAAGTTCTATTAGAAAAAGGGAAAGTAAGCGGGATACTTTTCGATTTTTCGGGGGATAAGAACTCAGGCCGAGCGATCCCTTCTTTTTTGATCAGCAAATTTTTGGGAGAATTCGGTAAGACCGAGATCCCTTTTAAAGGTTTTCGTTATAGGCCGATTATGGATAAGGCCACCAAAGATTATTATTCCCTTAAAACAAAAGACCAGGGGATTTTGGTAGCGGAGATACTGCCTGATAGTTCCGCAGATGGAATATTAAAGATCGGTGATGTGATCCTGGAATTCGGCGGCAAAAAGATAGATTCCAAAGGATATTTTCAACATCCGAAATACGGCAAACAAGTCCTCTCTTATATCGCCCATTTAGGAGACGAGTTCGGCTACCAAATCGGGAAAAAAGTCCCTGTTAAAATTATTCGATCCGGCAAAGAAGAAGAAGTCCAACTCACTTTAAAAGTATTCCCCTATTCCTCGATCCGTATCCCTCATAGAAATTTAGGGTCCAAGTCGGAATACTATTTCGATGGCGGCTTCTTGTTTGTGGAACTTTCGGAAGGATATCTTCTAGAATGGGGAAAAGATTGGAGATCGAAGGTAGATCGTAAACTTCTATACATATTCGATTATCATAAGTTTTCTACGGGGGACAAAAAAGAGGGTAAATTTGTATTACTTTCCCAGGTGATCCCGGACGAATCCAACCAAGGTTATCACGAAGTTTCAGGAAGACTAGTGGATCAAGTGAATGGCAAAGCTGTTCAATCGATTGAAGACATTTCCAACGAAGTAAAGTCCTCGAAGTCAAGGTACGTTACGATTCGATTGGATGATGGAACAGACATTGTTTTGGATAAGGAAAGTATAGCCTCTGCGAACCAAAGGATCCAAAAAGAATATAGGATCCCCAAATCCTCCATGGGTCCTCGTTAGTCGGTTAGAGCATCCTACTTTTTCAAAAACGGTTGTACGAAAAAGGCCGAAAACATCCGTTCTTTGGAAAGAATTTTCCTTTTATGCCGGTCTAATTTTATAGGAATGAAAGTTTGGACTGATTCTACGGAATTTTCCTCCCTTTAAAAGGGAACTTTTGCAAATCAAATCCAATCTTCCGCCAGATCGGCAGCTTACATGGGTTTTTCTAATCAGTTTTCAAAGGGTTTTTTCTTTGCCCCTGAGCTGAATTCGAAATTATGGCAGGTAGAGCCGATAAGAGAGGGTTCTTTTATGAAACGAACCGAATTGGAGAGACGAGAAAGAGATCTCCGCAAAGCACAAAAAAAACAAGAGGCCCTAGATAAACGCGGAGGCGGAAACGGAGTCGGCGATTTTATCGATCAACTTTCCGGATTATTCCGTTACGACGCTACAGAGATCTTTAATACAAAGGACGATATCAATATTCTGGAAGTTTTGGAAGAGATGCAAGTGATCCTTCCCCAGAAGAAATGGGACGATGTCCTCAAAAAAGCGATTAAGAAAACAGGCGTTGTAGAAAAAGAAAGAGCCTATAAAGAGCTCGTGGAACTTCTAAACGTAGAAGAAGAAAACGAGGACGCAGAGGAAGAAGTAGGCGTTTAATCGCCTACTTTTGTCCGGATGACAAACCGATTTTCGGATTGTGCTTCACTT
Source organism: Leptospira sp. WS58.C1 (assembly GCF_040833995.1). Classification (NCBI taxonomy): domain Bacteria; kingdom Pseudomonadati; phylum Spirochaetota; class Leptospiria; order Leptospirales; family Leptospiraceae; genus Leptospira; species Leptospira cinconiae. The sequence goes on along the minus strand of NZ_CP162138.1, from coordinate 176,914 downwards.
CTAAAAGACCATCACATTCTGCAAACCCTTTCCGAATTCTCTCCAGAATTCGTAGGTTCCATTCCGATCGGAGTGGATCTTCCTGATTCCGATATAGATATTATTTGCGAGTTAAAACCTTCTCTGCTGAAAGTTTTAGAGTCTTTTTCTTCTTATCCGAATTTTCAACTTTCGGAAAGAGTTCTGGCTAATGTCCCCTCTCTCATTTGTAGATTCCGATTGGGATCAGAAAAAGTAGAAATTGTGGCGCAACGCTTTCCTCCCAAAAAACAGATTGCGTATCTGCATATGATTATTGAAGAGAAGATCCTGAAAGAAAAGGGAGAGACTTTTAGATTGTCCGTTATGGAAAAAAAGAAAGCCGGAAAAAGTACCGAAGCGGCATTTGCGGAACTTTTGGGCCTGGAAGGAGATCCATACACTTCCCTTTTGGGATATGAGAAAAAGTAAAATGGATAGGAAAACTCGGGGAAGTCACCCTCCCCGAGAATAGATCTTAATGTCTTCTTGGTTTGTTGAAAGTCTGTGGTTTTGCGATATCGATATTCAAAGTTCTACCTTTGAACTCGGTTCCGTTTAGACTGTTCTTCGCGTTTTCGGCTTGCTCCTCGCTAGCCATTTCCACGAATCCGAATCCTTTACCTTCAATTACTTTCGCATAAGCTACTTCTCCGTAGTTGGAGAACAGGTCACTGATTTCCTGCTGGCGAACTGAGTAATTAAGATTTCCTACAAAAAGTTTGCGATTCTGCATGCTTTCCTCGAACAAAAAATTTAGGCAGCTTCCGACTCGCAAACGGGAGACCAATTCGCCAACAATAAAGACATAACACTCTTTAAGAACAGCGGGATTGATTTGAACGACGGCAAAATCGCGGATAGCAGGGTTTCTAAGAGAAGCAAAGCTCGGATTTCACCGATCTGATTACAATGACACGTGCGGATTTCTGAACAGCGGACCTACAATAAGACCATTCTAATTCTTTTATAAGAAGAATCAAGTCTAAGAAAATTTTTGTAGAGACTCACCGCAAAAAAAACAATCGCAGGGATAGGAGCCTAATTACCAGACCAAGTGACGTAGGGGTTTGGAAACGAATGCCAATTTTATTAAAAACGAAACTAGAATAATGCCGGTTAGAGCCCAATAGATTCCGCTCGGAAGGCTATCATCTTCTTTTTCCCAAAAAATTAATAACGGAAGGCTGAATGTAAACATTCTGGAAACGTTTTCGTAAGTGGCCCAGTAAAGAATATAACCTCCGGCATACGCGGTTAATAAAAGAATTCCAAAACCTAACCTAAATTCCAGTCCTTTCTTCCAATCGCCTCTGAATAACAGGTAGGTCCCGGATACGAGCAGAAGTACCAATGGAATTCTGGAGAATTTTTTAATCAGTAGGATAAAATTCCTATCTCCTGAAAGGAGAGCCTGTCGGAGTTCCCCAAAATATCCTATAAGCCCGCCGAACGGATCAAAGAAATGGCTTAAACTTCCCGGGGTCCATTCCGGGAATTGGGTCCTAAGATAGAGACTCCAGGCCCCAGGTAAAATCAAAGAGGAAGCCACCCAGATACTTTTTTTGAATTCCTTTTGGAATAATGTGGCAAGTCCCAATGGGAAAAACAAAAAGACAGCCTGTTCTTTCGTAAGAATGGCAAGACCGGCGAGTAAAGAGAAGGTTATAAATCTTTTTTTGATAAAAGACCAATACGCTAGAACGCTCAGTCCCATCATTACCGTGTCTGATACGAGTAAAATATAACTTCCTAAGGCGAACGGCGAGAGTAGATAGAATGCGCTTACATATTTTTTGGAGTCCGGCAGTAAGTCTCGGATCGCAAGATAAGAAAGATAGAAAATCCCCAGATTCAGTATATACATCCCTAAGATGGTCCCATACATTCCGAACCAGCCGAATGGAGAGACTAATAGCGGATAACCTATTCTAGGAGCCCTAAAACTGGTCTCAAAACCTTTAGGCCAATCCAGGCTAAAGCCGGATAACATTCTAGAATAATAATAAAAGATCTGTCCGTCGTAGCCTGCGCCTAAGTTCCCCTCCTCACCTAAGAATACGATCGCGCCCGGAGGAGTTTGCTCTTTATTTTGATCCGCAAATTCTTTCCCAAAATTTATCTGAGAACTCGGACTCCAAGAATATTTTTTCCACACAGAAATCGAGGAGAAGGAATACAAAACGAGAAAAACGACGGTAATTAGTTTAGGATTTTGTAAAACCGCAGTGTATTCCGCTTTTAGTTTTTCATTCGGCAAAAATTTAGATAAGAATTCGGACATTCTACTTTTCCGTTAATGTTTCCAAGATCCAATCAGCATACAAATCTGAGGATTTTTCGGAAGCTTGGTAGGTCAAATGGTGAGGATCTAGAAAGGATCTTTTGTCCGTAAAATCGGATACCGCATTTTTGAATTTATACTTATCTGTTCCTAAATTTTCCAAATAAGAAATATATCCCTTGTACCAAGGGCTGGATTCATATACTTCTCTTTCAAAAGGATTTTCCGGAGAATTTACGAGAATCACACGGATACCTTGTGTCTCCAGATATACGATCGCATTTTTTAAATACTCCAATTCGGACCAAGTAAAAAATTTCGGAGAGGATGCCAATTTGATCTTCGCCATTCTAAGGGTGACTAACCTGGACATTTTGGAACTTTCTCCCTTATACCCGTAGATCCTTTCGGTATAATCCTTGGAATAAGTTTGATCATCCATTTTAGAGATCCTAGTATCGTCTATACCGGGAATTCGAATATAAGAGATATGTTTTCGGATCTTATTTCTGCAGAAGTTCTGAGAAAGTCGGATCCCGTAAATTTCTTCGGTTCCGAAAATCCTGGAGTCGACTTGTAAAGAGGAGATTTTTTTATCGGAAGCAATTCTTAATTTGATCCTATCCGACTTTTCCGGAACATCAAACCTAATCGTATGCCAACCGGACTTCGGAAAAGTTTTATCGAATAATATCGGTTTACTTTCCCCCCAAATCCTAAGAGTGGTTCCTTTCTCTTGGAAGAATACACTCTCTTCAAAGACTCCGTTTTTTATTTCGCAATCGATCGAAAATTCCGGTTTGGCCCATCCTCTTAGATATATCCCTTCTTCCGGAATGATCCCAGTATAATAATGATAGGATCTCCCACTTCTAAGGTGGTTTTCGATCCATGCGTCCATAGGATCGTATAAGAAACTTCTATACCGGACCACTAAAAACAGGGATCTAGAAAGAAGAGATAAAAAGGCGGATTTGCCGATATTCAGGATATTCTGATACTTCTCCCTTAAATATTGAGCAGGATAGATCATCCTGTTCTGATGTCTTGTTTTTGCGGAAACATCGTTTAAGGTATTTTCGGAATATTCCAAATTTTGAAAGTCGATGATGGACTTTTCCTGATAAATCAGATTTTGTTTGTATTGGGCAAGTCTAGCTTCGCTTTCTTTTTCCGATAATAGAAAATCCAATTGTAGATCGGCAGGATTTAAAACGAAAAACACAAGTTTGGGTTTTTTGGAGACTATATCTTCCTTATAAAAATAGAGATCGGAAGGTGTTAAAGCGGGGTGGGAATAGAACTCCGTGCGGATGGATGAACTTTTAAGTTTTTCATTCATTCTTTCCGGAAGTGAAGAATAAAGAGCCACACTGCTCCCTACGATCAGGGCTCCTTTTTCATTTTCGGAAAATTGGATCCTTCTTCTTTTTTCTAAGAAGTTGAACCAAGGAGAGGTATCCCACTCCAACTCATTCGGAAATCCGAAAAGTAGATTATCCAATACGATCCGATCGATTAAGGAAAATAAGGCGATAAATAGAATGCTTAAATAGAATATTTTAAATTTTAGTTTTTTTGGATTCATTTTGTCGAGTTATTACATTCGGAACAAACGCCGTATAAGATAATTTCATGAGAATCTAATGAAAATCCCTTGGGTAGATTTTCCATAGGGAAAGGACAGATCTCCACATCAAAGACGCGGTCACAGATCTTACAATGAAAATGATGATGATGGTCCAGATGGCTGATCTCGAAACGGGAAGATTCGCCGGGTAATTGGATCTCATGGATCAAACCGGATTCTAAAAGATGGTTCACCGACCGATACACGGTGGCAATCCCTATATTCTGTATGGATTTTTTGGAGATATCGTGGATTTCCTTTACGGAAAGAGGGCCTTTTGCATCACGGATGACTCTCAGGATCTCGCCCTTTTGTTTAGTGTTTCGAGAGGCGGATTTTCTATCTTCTTCCATTCAGACCGGCTTCGAATCTTATCTTGCTCCAAAAAGGAGACAGATGTCAACTCGATTCCCGTTGGAATTCCAACCTGCAAATGAAGGGAAAATAATCGGTTTCTAAATTGATTGTAGGAACTCCTACATGACAACCGAGTGAAGTCGATGTAAAAAATCCGATTTTAAACTGCTTGTAGGAACTCCTGACCGAAATAGATTCGATCTTATGAGGAAAACCTTTCTGATCCTCTATTTTTTATTCGCCTGTTCCCAGTCGAATCATCTTATCCCAGTACGAAATTCCGAAGGTGAGGTCTTAGGTAAATATCCTAAAGAAATTAGATGGTTGGGATTTGAAAACAATCCGAGTTGGAGCGACCTTTCCGCATTCTCCGAATTAGAAGTCCTAGAGCTAAATTCCAAAGAAATAAAATCACTGGAAGGTTTATCGGACCTTCCTAAATTAAGATCCATTCACCTTTCAGGATCTTCCGTAAAAGATCTTTCTCCATTAAATCGTTTTGCAAAATTGGATAGTCTGATCCTAAACCAAACGGAACTAACCGACCAAGATCTGAATAAATATCTGTATTGGAATCGGTTGACTAGAATAGAATTGACCGATTCCAAAATTTCCAATCTCGGTTTTTTAGGATCCGGATGTAGTGTGAGACATTTGCAGCTAAAACACACTCAGATCAAGGATCTAAGACCTTTGGAACATTGTACGAACCTAATCGAACTTTATTTGGGCAGGACCCAAGTAAAAGATTTAAGTCCATTATACGGTCTTACGAACCTGGTCCATTTACAACTGGACGGTTCGGACGTTTCTGCCAAAGAAATTTCAGACTTTAGAAAAATACAACCCTATGTAAAGATCATGCCGGGTTTACGTAAGATCTTTAGTTCCGAAACGGGATTGGATTGATCTATAGTCGCTTCGCTCCTGAAGCCCACATGGCGGGCTATAAAGCGAGAGGTCTCGCTTCCCCGGGATTCATGTATAAGATCATATCCCCAGGCTCTGCATGAATTGATTTTTCAGTCCTGATCTCTCCGGTAGTCTCTACCGTTTTCAGAGAATTCAATTCGGTTCTCTTTCCATCTCTTTTTTCTAATATAGCCTTGGCACCTTTTCTCACTCTGGAAAGGCGTATCCCCCAAATACTTGTGATAGCCGGATCCGTCTTCAAAATGATCGCTGAGATCTGAGAAATATTGGATGATCTTGATTTTTTCAGAAGAATTCCCTCTTCTTCTCCTTCCGGACCCGGAGTTAAACGAATATCCTCCGGACCTGATTTCCATATTAGAAATTCGAAATGATCACATTCGTAAGCCCGAGTTAAGGTCCAACGATCTCCCGGATTTTTACTTGTGAACATCCGACAAAGCCTGGGACGAAATCTGAAATATTTTCCGGACTCGTCTAGATTTAGTTGTCCCTCAAACCTTGTCTCTTCCCAATTTTTGGATCCGCTCACCGTTAGTTGACTGATCAACATTTCTTTTTTGTTGGAGTGATTTAGATACACCTGCCTGATATAAAATCCGGTCGGGATTTTTTTGATCTCGGAAAAATATTCTCCACTTTCCGGGACAGAATCGAATGCGGGAATTTGTGGACCCAGGATCGGATCTTTGTGTAAGGGAGAAGGACGAAATCCGCAATTATATCCTAACGAAAAAATTACGATATATTGAAATTTTTTGGAAAAAAATTTCCAAATCTTCGGAACCTTTTTAGCCAATGATCCTTGCTCCCATTCGACCCTGAATAATTATTGACCTTAACAAAAAGGATCAAGGCGTAAAGCTAGTTTCTTTTTTGATAGGAAAGATCATGAAGGTTTTGACCGGAGACGGTTATTGGAAGTCCCTTTGTATGCCATTAGGCAGATCTTTCCATACGTTCGTACTTTCGGTTTGTTTGATATTCATACTTTCCGACTGCGTGGTTAGCAAAGACGCACTCGGAACAAACGACAAATCGGAACCTAGTATAGACGATCTACTTTCTTTAGCCCAAGTATCTAGTTCTTGCGGCGGCAATAATACATTCTGGATCCGTAATCTTGTAAAGAACAGTTCTAGCTGTGTGCAGACCAAGAAAGTAGCTTCAGGTGCTCACGTAAATATTTACACAACTAACGGTTTAGAATCCGCTTTAGATTACCAATATATCGCCCAAGAATTCGATTCTAAAATTTATCCAAGACTCGGCGAGGCTTTCGGTTTTTCAGACGATCTAGATGGAGATGGAAAAGTCGCAGTTATAGTATCCGACATCCATGACGGGAGCCAGACCGGTTCTTCTTTTGTGGCAGGGTTTTTCGATCCGGTGGATTATTTTCCGGATAATTCCAATTATGCGGTCCGTTCTAATTATTCGAATATTGTGTATATGGACGGTGTGGAACTGGTCGCTGTACGGAACTCCGACCTTGCCTTAGGAAAACCGGATACATTCCTCGCCACCCTCGCCCACGAATACCAACATTTGATCCGATTCCAATACGAGGCAAGGATCATGAGCCAAGGAGGAGGAAGGGACGAGGCTTGGATCAACGAAGGAACCAGCGAAGTAGCCGCAGATATCGCGGGTTATTCTCCCCAGATCAATCGGATCAATTGTTATAGAGGTCGGAATTCCAATGCATGCTCCAGAGGAGTGAACGGAAATAGTATATTCGGAAGTTCTAAATTTAACTCTCTGGTAGATTACGCATTCGCATACTCCTTCATGAAATACTTATATATGATCTCCGGGAACGATACTGATTCTAGAAATACGTTTTTTAGGACCGGGGTCCAGGGTCCTAAAGGGTATAGAGCCTCGGACGCATACGGATTATTCCATTTATTCAAAACGAGTGCGGACAATTACCTGAATTCTTCCCAGGAAATAAAAAACGCGGTCGGGACAGACAGTTCAGAGATCTTTAAGAAAATTTATCCCGCATTCTTATGGCAATCTTTAGGGGATATTTCTCCCGAGTTTGCACAATCCGGAACGGATACAAGTGGCGCTTCCGATTTTTTACAGGATATAACTTATACGATCCAGTATTTCCCTTTCCCTGCTGCGGGAACGGACGGGGATGTTCTCAGAAAATTATACGATCCTCTAAGAATACCGGAAATCACTCCGTTAGGGGAATTGAATCCGGGACAGATCCAATTCGTAAAAGCGGACCGTTCCAATTCCAGTTCGATCGGACGATTAGTATTATTAAAAAAGAATATAGACGGAAACCTGTATTCTCTACAGATCAATACCGAAATGAAAAGGTCCGGAAATGTTTCGGTCTCATTAGGAATTACCGAGGATGACAACGAAGGGGAAGAAGCGATCGTTCTTCCTGAGTCTTCTGACACTCGTCCGATCTGCCCTCACGAGTTCTTTAAACTCTCTCGGAATCGGACGAAACAGAAAATTTTTGGCGAATATAAAATTCCTTAGAAAATTAAGGCATTCCGGAAAGAAGAGATTTGAATTCTCCCATTCTTTCTTCCGCAACTTTTTGGGCCGCTTCCATAGATTGGTTTACAGCCTGTTTGATACTTTTTTGAAGTAGTTTTTTATCGTTTTTAGCCAGCAAAGAATCTTCGATACGGATTTCTTGAACGGTTTGTTTTCCGTCGGTAATGCAGACCACCAATTCGTTTTTGGATTTTCCTTCGAAGGACAGTGCCTCCAGTTCTTTCTCCAATTTTTTCATACGAACCCGCATCTGGTTCATTTGTTTTAGATTATCTAAACTTTTGCCGAACATCGAACACTCCCGGTCTTTCTTGATAGGATTTTCAGACCGGGAAGCGGAGCAAGAAATTAAACCAGGCTAGGTCCGGTTTCTCCCATTCTCTCCGGCAGATCTCGGATCTGTTCCGAACTTGGTTCCCAAGTAAATTGGTCGGGGATGAGTTCTCGTAAGACCGGTTCCTCGGTTAAAAAACCTCCGGTCCTGACAGGGGCAATTCCCAAACTCACTAAGAATCCCAAACTCGCAACCAAGGTTACCAGAAGAGAGGACTCAATATTGATATTTGCCCGACGTTTCATGACTGTATCTAAAGTATCGGTCGTTTCGGGGCAGACTGATTAGAGGATTTCTGAGAAAAAATCGGGCTTTTGAGTCATAAAATGATCTCACGCAAAGGTGAGAAGAACTCCAAAATTTTCAGAATCGAGTCTAAACTCCGTGTGCTCCGTGAACTCTGTGCGAAACACCCTATTGCATCCGGTTTTCGCACGGAGACCACAAAGTTCACAGAGACGGCTTAATGTTCTTCTCCGTCCCTTTTGCGATCGATTCTTTCTTCTATAATGCTAAAAAGAGAGCCGTTCGGATATTTACCTGATTTAGAGATCCTACCTGCGGGGACACCGAAAATATCCGGGATTAAATCCTCCACATGAGAACAGGAGAAGATCTGGAAATTCCCTTTTTTCATACTTTCCCTGATCTCTCTCGGAAGATTCAGATCCCTCATATTGTCTTTCGGGATATAAATTTTGTACTTCTCTCGAGGAGAGCCGGTCAGTCGGATCACGTCAAACCAGGCCTGGATTTTCGTGTTTACGGAACCGACGGGAAGGATATCCCCATATTGAGAAAGAGCCCCGGTTACCGCAATATTACAAGGTATCTCTAGTCCGGAAAGTGCCGAAAGAAGCGCTAGAAGTTCCGCACAACTTGCAGAATCCCCATCGATCGGAGAACTATTCTGCTCGAATAAAATGGAAGCGTCCAAACCGAACGACTGGGTATGAGAAAACATTCCTTTGATATAGGACTGTAAGATGAACACTCCCTTATCGTGAAGGCTTCCCGAAAGGTTCACTTCCCTTTCTATGTTAATCAGATTTCCGGAACCCAATGAAACCCTGGCTGATACCTGGTTCACCTGTCCGAAATCGAGCAAAGAAGATTGCAACAAAATCACAGAAAGTCCGTTGATCCGCCCTGTCTTCTTTCCTTTCAGAGGAACACCGATAAGGCCTTCTTTTATATTCTCTATATATTTTCTTTTATGAATAGCGGTTCTTTTTTGGATCAGCGCAGGACCTGCTTCTATCTCTGCCCTACCCACTACCTTCTTCCCTTTATTATTAAATGCTAATACTTCTCTCACAAAAGAGCGAAGTTCCGAAAGATGAAGGGAAAGTTTAGTTTGGCTATCATTCCATCTGAGCGCAAGTTCCAATAGGGAATCCAAGGCAGCCTGATCCAAAGGAGGATAACCCGGCTTCTCCCAAGACTTGACTAGTCCTGAAAAAATAGGAAGCCAGGATTTTTCCAAACTGATCTCGTAGGGCATATGGATCTTAAAATCAAAACTTCCGTAAAAGTCAGCGTCTATCTGAGAGATCGAATCTACTTCAGTCTCTTCCCCCACTAAAATAAGCCTAAACCTGGAATCAATACTTGGATGAAATCGATTGATATGGATAGAATCGGATCCTTCCGGTAGAGATAAAAAATCTATCTTCCCTGTAAGAAGTACTCCCTTTAGAAAATAATAAAGATCCGGATCTTCTACAAAGGGTTTGATGGGAAGAAGTAAAAGTCCGCCGTTTGCTTCCGAAATTTTTCCCGGTCTGTATTTGTTTTCAAAAGGAAATCCTGCCAAGGACAATAAGGTCGGATTCGGTTCCGCAACTACCGGTTGGCCTTTTACGAGTTCTTCCAGATATTGTCCGAATTGTAGAAGGTTTGCTTCTATTTCCGGACCGGTAATCAAAATATGTCGGAAGAGTCCCGGGTTTTCCAGGGCTTGGCGGAAGGTTCTCACCTCTTCCTTATGAAATACTAAAAAGTCTGGCAGTCCGTTCAGTTTGGCCGGCTTTGCCGCTTTAAATCGAATTTCAGTTTGGGAAGGAAGAACCTTGCGTAACACCTTTCCCAGTTTCCGGTTTGGCGTCGAATTCCTCAATTAAATAAGTTGGGGTTATTTCTTTTCAGGGTCCAAAATCAGCATGGAATCTCCGTAGGAAAAAAAACGGAAATTTTGCTCTATGGCGTATTTATAAGCTTTGAGTATTTTTTCTTTTTCTGAAAATGCGCTAACTAATAAAAGTAAACTGCTCTGCGGAAGGTGAAAATTCGTAATCAAACCTTCGCAACTTAGGATAGAATCTTCGGGCTGCAAAAATAACCTCGTTTTTCCTTCTCCTGGTTTGAACGTTTTGGTGTTTGTATCATAAGCGGATTCCAATGCCCTGAGTGTAGTTGTGCCTACGGAAATAATTCTTCTGTCGTTTTTTTTGGCTAAGTTGAGAAGTTCCGCTGTTTCCAAAGGAAGGTCGAATTCTTCCTCATGTAATTTTTTATTCGCGAAATGATCTTCGTTCAAGGATTGGAATGTGCCATAACCCACTTTCAAATCTAATTTTAAGAATTCTATGTTTCTGTTTTTCAGTTCCACCAATATTTCCTGAGTAAAATGTAAACCAGCCGTAGGAGCCGCAACTGAACCCAGATTTTTAGAATATACGGTTTGGTAACGAACATCGTCTTCCGAAGTACTTTCCCTTTTGAAATAGGGCGGGATGGGAGTGCGGCCTATCAGTTCGAATGAGTTCTCATCTAGCTCTGTTTCAGACCGGAGGATGGTAAATTCTTCTTCTCTTTTTATTACGGAAAAAAGGAATTTCCCGCTTACCTCGTCGGAGACGATATCTCCTAACTTCAATTTTTTAGAATTTCGAGTAAGAGTTTTCCAAACCCCGGGCTCGGTCTCAGAAAGAAACATTGCCTCATGTTTTCTTCCCGTTTTAGTAACGAGGAATACTCTTCGTTTGGAAACTCTGGTTGCATTTGCGACAAGCACATCCCCTTCTCGGAGATAATCGAGTATTCTTGAAAATTCCGTTTCTTCTTGTAAAAAATCCTGGGTCCTACCTAAAACAAGCAGCCTACTTTTATCTCTTTTAGCCGCCGGAAATTTTGCAATCTGGTCTTCGGGAAGTTCGAAATCAAAATCGGACAGATCTTGGAATTCCATTCTTCCAATGAATCCGATCCGAAGAATTCGGGAATCGATTTTTAATTTCTTGGCTTTTTCGGGCGGACAGAAAAGAGTACCTGAATGCGGATCGACCTGAAAAAGTCCGGCCCTCTTTTAGTATTCATTCTATTCTTAGCTTTTCTTTATGCAAACGGGTTCAGCCGCACGGAACTTTCTTCCGATTTTTCGGACTATTACGAAGCCTCACGCAATTTCAAACAAGGCAAGGACCTATATAGTTTGGACGCTTTATCCGAAGTGGTCCAAGAATTCGAAAGCGGCAAATTAAAACTAGATCAGATATTCGATCCGGAAGTATTCTTTAGGATCAAAGCAAAAGTAGAAAATGTAGGTTCTTATATTTATCCGCCAACTTTTGCGTTCTTGCTCATCCCGATTTCCGGTCTTCCATTCCATATTGCATCCGGGATCTTTTTTACGATCAATTTTATAGCGTTAATTGTAAGCTTATTATTGATCGGGAAACTTTTAGGAAGAGAAAAATCCTTCTTATTCTTATCAGCAGTTTTACTTTTATCCTTACGATTTGTAGAGAATCACCAAAACAATAACCAAGTTGGGTTCTTGCTCTTATTACTGATCTTGGTTTCTGTTTCCGTCCAAAAGGATTGGCTATCCGGACTTGTTTTGTCTCTTGCGATCGTGATCAAGATCACACCTGCAGCTTTCTTATTTTATTTCTTATACAAAAAAAGACCGATGGTAATCGTTTATACGATCGTATTCGCTTTTGGTTGGATTGCACTCCCCGCTTTGTATGACCTTGAGTTCACTTGGAAAATGAACCAAACCTGGTATGATCTGGTTTTAGATAAGTATCTTAAGTCTCCCGCATTGAGAGCTTGGAAGAATAACCAAAGTTTGAATTCTACCCTATCCAAATACTTTTTAGCATATTCTGATTTATTAAATCAGGGAAGATTCGGAATGCCGTTTACTACTTTGACAGTAAATCAAGTAAAGATCATTTCCGGCATTTTAAGTTTAGGGATTGCAGGCCCTTATTTGTATAGAGTATTTAAAGGCGCCTCGGAAGGATTTGTATTATCCGGATTATTCTTCTTTTCGGTAATTTTTAGCGGGATTTCCTGGATCCATGCATTCGTATTCTTATTATTCCCGACTGCATTCATTCTTTCTAAACTTTGGCCGGAGCAAGGAGAACCACTTTTAGTCTGGGAAAAATGGAAAACAAATCTAATAAAATATAGATCCGCTACGATCTTTATCTCCGTTTCCATCTTAGTGCTACTTTTAAACAGAAGTTTTATAGGAAACATTGCGGAAGAAGCGATACTCATGTTCTCCTTTTTATTATATACTTCCTTAATACAGTACATGTGCACTTTCTATTCGGATAGAACCGCTTGATCTTTTTGTAAACCGATGCTAAAAAAGGAAAATTTAAAATATAAACCGAGGGTTGCGGTAGATGCAAGACCCTTGTCTTATGGAATAACAGGAAATTCGAGATACCTTGCGGAAGTTTTACAAAGGTTATTACGTCCTGATTCTCCTTTAGAATATTATTTGTATTCAAATAAACCTATTCATCCCGTTTTTAATCATCTAATCGGTTTGACTCCTACTTTTATTCCAAGTAAACTTCCGGGAGTTTTATGGCTGAATTTTACGATACCTTCTCTGGTGAAAAAGCATAGGATAGATCTGTTTTGGGGGACCTTACAGTTACTTCCTGCATTCGGACTAAAAGTCCCTACCTTGGTAAATTATCATGATCTAAATTTCAAGTCCGCTCCGGAAACAATGACCACTGCGAATTATTGGCAACATAAGATCTTGTCTCCGATCACTTTAAAAAAAGCGGATAAGGTCCTTTGCCTTTCACAAAATACCAAAAATGATATTCTGAACTTTTTACCCGAGTTGGAGCCAAAATTAGAAGTAGTCTATCCGGGAGTTCAAGGTTTCGGATCCGTGACCGCTCCCGAAAAAGTTCTGCCAAAAAATTTTTTATTCTCCGTAGGTACTTTAGAACCCAGGAAAAATTTAAGCACTCTTGTAGAAGCTTATCTTTCCTTAAAAAAGGAAGAACCGAATTTTCCTTATCCGTTAGTTCTTGCCGGTAGACTCGGCTGGAAATCGGAGGGGCTTACCTCTCTTTTAAAAGAAGGCGGCTTAGAGAAGGAGGGGATCTATTTTATAGAGAACCCGAACGATTCTAAACTAGGTTGGCTTTATAAAAATTGTTCTTATTTTATCTTCCCTTCTTTGCATGAAGGTTTTGGGCTGCCTTTGCTGGAAGCGATCCGAGAAAACAAACCCTGTATTGTTTCGGATATTCCGGTATTCCACGAGGTTCTAGACGAGCTTACGGACTCTTTCGTCTCTCCTAAGAATTTAGAGGCTTGGAAAAACGCACTTTCCTTGGCCGGTAAAAAAGGGATCTATGGCAGAAAGCCGAGTAAAAACGATTGGTCTTGGGATTCCACCGCAAAGCTAGTCGAAAATTCTCTCGTAGAACTTTGGAAATCAAGAAAGAAAAACTCCTAGGCCCTCAAAGTATGAACAAATCCGATACATCCAAATCCGCATGGTGGAATTGGGAAAGCTCCGAACCGGAAATTAGATCCAGTAAGATCAAAAAAAGTAAATTAAAGATCAATTATATACCTCCATTCTTTGCGATCTTAGTTTACGGAGTATTGTTATTCTATTTATTTCCTTTTTGGACATTAGTTTCCACATGGATCTTTAAATTTGTGGAATTACTACAGATCACCAAGGTACTAAAACTTTCTCTTTTAACCGACAAAAGATTATACGACTATTCTGCACTTTTTGTGATCTCTTATATCGCATTCGCTTTCTTTTTGGATCTGATCCGGTTTTTGCGAAAGAACCTATTTCAAGTTTTTGTAACGGAAGATAATAGGCTTGCAGTTACCAAATGGGGACTTTTAGGGAAGGAAATCATTCGTTGGAATCCGGATCAAACCGGTTTACAGATCCATCATAAATCGGGATGGTTCCGTTCCCTTTTAGGTTTGGAAAAATTATCTTTTAGGATCCATCTTTCCGAAACTGAAAATTCAGTACTTGCGGAATCTCCTTATTTTTTTTCTAAAAGTAATCGTGAGTTCTTATCTTCCGTGTTCAGATCCGTTTAATGCTCAAACGTTCCTTGGAAAGTCTAGAATTCCTTAAAAAAGGAGAAAATATATTCCGTTCTCCTTCCCTTTGGGTGGGCTTTCTATTCCTAATTTGTTTTACCGGGATCTTATTCTTATTCGATCTGAGATTTTTATCCAGACATTACGATTGGGACTCCATCGTTTACACTCATAATATAGTAACCAATAAATACTGGAAGGTATTTTTCAATCCGCATCATATAGGTTTCGAAAGTACAGGATTATTGTACTTAAAATTTTGGTATTGGTTTCATGGGGCTGACTCCGCAATGTTCGGACTCAGGCTTAGAGTGTTGGCGGTCGCATCCTTCTTCATTTTTATACTCATGCTGTCCTACTGGAGATTGTACAAGGACATGATTGGTGCGGTTCTTTTGGGACTGGCAGTCCATTGTTCCCAAGGATTTTGGTTTTATGCCCAGCATAACGACACTCCACTCATCCATTCCTGTTTTACCGCCGCCTTATTTTTACTCTGTGTTTGGAATTCCAAGAACGGTTGGTCTCCGGGAAAATTATACATAGCAGGTTTTTTGCAGGTTTGGAATGTCTATTATCACCAATCGGATACGATTTTTCTGACGTTCGTACCTGTTTCGGTCCTTCTTGCGGATAAATGGAGAGGAAGAAGTTTCGAATATTCTTATAAACTCAAACTTATCTTCGCATATTTATTCTCAGTAGTGACTATCCTAACACTTTCTTATTTGTATGTGGGATTTATTCTTTTAGAAAGGAATTTATCTGCTCCGATCGAAAGTGAGAAAAATTTTGCCAACTGGCTATTTTTATACGCTTCCCAAGAAAGGTGGGGAGCTGCACCAGGACCGAAAAATTATATCATAAATTTTTATAGAGGGATTGGAGACGCCTTTTTAAATTTTGAAGGTGTCAAGAACGGACTTAGGGTAAATACAAACGAACTGACCTCTCTCAAAAGTTTTCCTTATAATTTGAATCTAACGTTTTGGGTCGGGATCCTATTTTTGGCGTTCTTGAATTGGATCCGCCTCTGGAAGTCCTTCAAAACGGAACTCATTCTTTTATTCTTTTGGCTTATTCCTTCCTTCGTATTTTACACTTGGTGGGAAGGTTATTTTTTCGAGTTCTGGGTCTCTTCCGTAATAGGACTTTTGATCTTTGCGGCTTTAGTACTTCGTTCTTTGGAATTCGACAATTTGCGATTTGGAATACGCTCCATCTCTCATATTATTTTTTTCTCTTATGTGAGCTTACTTTTTTTGGTGAATTTCACTTATTCCACTCTTCCTAGATCCGAAAAGTCGCACAAAAGTTTTATAGAAGGGATCGAAGATAAGTATGAGGATATCACTCCGGAGCCGGTATATCGGAACGAGTAAATAAGTGCTTGTGGGTTTCTCTCAGTCCAAAAAACTGCACAGGAGTCGAGGACAAACGAACGAATGCTGTTCAATTCAGCCCATTTTCTCGTATTTTTGCCGATCGTTTTGATCTTAGCAAAGATCCTAAAAGGTACATACCAACGGGTTTTCCTTCTTCTTGCCAGTCTCTACTTCTATAACGCTTGGCATCCTGCTACGATAGTTTGTGACGATATCAGGACCTCTTCTTGGTACGAGAACTGGATCGATCTATCCTTCTGTAATTATAATATCAACTTATATATCATAATCCTGATCGTTTCCATGGTCGTGGACTATGCTGCGGGAAGATTGATGAGTAAAGCGGAAGTCTCTGAAAAGTTCAGAAGACTCTGCTTGATCGTATCTCTCATCACAAATCTTGGGATCTTAGCTTATTTCAAATACACAAATTTCCTTTTGGAAGTTTTTGCCGACTTAATCAATCAGATCTCCACAGGTGAGCCTCTCAAGATAGAACATCTAAAGATCATTTTGCCTGTCGGTATTTCTTTTTATACGTTCCAGTCTATGAGTTATACCATAGACGTATTCCGAAGGAATCTGGAGGCTCGTAAGTCCTTCTTGGATTTTGCTTTGTACGTATCCTTCTTCCCTCAATTGGTGGCAGGACCGATCGTTCGTGCTCACACATTTTTTAGGGATTTGGACGATACTCCAAAAGTCACTGCAGATGATGTGCAGATCGCTTTTGCTCAGATCCTAATGGGATTTACCAGAAAGATCGTATTCGCGGATAATCTGGCTAAGGTAGTAGACTTTACATTCAATAATTATAAAATTCTAAATCCCGCCGAGATCTGGGTCGGAGCTTTGGCTTTCGGATGGCAGATCTATTTCGACTTTGCGGGATATACCGATATCGCGATCGGAACCGCAAGACTTTTCGGATACAAATTCGATCCGAACTTCAACTTTCCGATGGTGGCAAGGAATATCGCGGATCATTGGTCTCGTTGGCATATCTCCTTCTCCACTTGGATCCGGGATTATATTTATATACCTCTCGGCGGTTCCAGAGTAGGAGTTTTAAAAGGGTACAGAAACCTTTTTATCACTTGGCTATTCGCAGGTATTTGGCATGGAGCTGCTTATCATTTTGTCGGGTGGGGACTCTGGCAGGGGATTATGCTCGGAATTCATAGAGAATATTCCAAAACCAAGCTTGCCTCTTGGTTAAACGAAAGAGGCGGCATAAGTTACGATATCGGAGCTCGAGTTTTCACCATGTTCTGTCTTTCTTTCGGATTCATTATGTTCCGTGCCAAAACAATGAAAGCCGCCTGGGCAATGATGAAATCGCTGGTCTTCGCAGTACCCGGCGGGATCTATTCCGTTAAAACTTTTGTAAATTACGATTACGGAATATTACTTGTGATCTGTTTCATTCTTTCCTATTATTTCTCCCGAAACCCGATAGAAACGATCGTGGAAAATAAGAAAAAGTTCGGAGTATTCGTCACTGCGAATCTATTTATCATTCTGTTCTTCGGAGCAGGAGGTCAAAACTTCCTGTATTTCGATTTCTGAGGTGAAAGTGAATCCGTATATCAGTTTGATCCGTCAGAGAAGTTTTTGGATACCGATCCTCGTATTGGCCTTATTCGATTTATGCCTACAAACGGGAGTTTATAGACCTTATTTAAAAAAAGGATCCTTCGCAGCAAACGTTATCCGAAACACCGATTACGTCTTGGAGAAGAAGGCCGAGTTCGAACCTACGATCCTTCTTCTTGGAACCTCGGTCGCTCACCAGGGGCTTTCTCTTAAAACTTTAAACGAGACCTTGGAACCTTACGGGGAGAAGATCCAATCCATAGCAATGGAAGGGACCGAACTTGTAGTACAAGATGCACTTGTGCGGAACCTTCTTCCTAAATTCCCTAAAGTACATACCGTCTTACATATTCTGGAAATCTCCACGCCGTGGGTAGACCAAGAAGACCTACAAATCCACACTCTTGCTATGCTTGGAGAGTTGGATAGAAGAATGGCTTTTCCTTTAATCTACGAATTCAATTATAATGTGCGTTATGACGATCTTGGATTTTTGGCGTTCAAAAGTATCGCATACAGAAGGGATATCAGGGATTTTATCTTAGATCCGTCCAAACGTTTGAAAGATATCAGCAGAAGGAAAAAAGAAGCAAAGCTTACTCCTTGGCCGCATGAGAATACAAATCTTCCGAGTATCAGTATGTTCCCGGAAGTAAAAGATATCAAATCTTGTTTGAAAATCACAAATCCTGGGAATGGGATCGCTGCTCCTGTGGGTTCGGACCAATTCCATAAGAAAGCGATCTGGGACACCTGCGGATTAGGAGAAAAAACTCCTATCAAAGTAGAAAGGACCAAACAGGTGAACAACTACTTCCATAGATTAAAGATCCTGCATAATGATATTCGCCAAGTCGGCCTGGAAAATGGACAAAAGATCAAGATCATAGGAGTGATCGCACCGTATAGTGAGATCATTAAGAATTGGAGAAGTCCGGACAGGAATAAGATCTGGGAAGAAGAGATCCGAAAGATTGATCCGACTACCCCGCTACTCGATTATCAAGCGAGCCTAGATGGAGCAAATAACGGGGATTATTATTACGATCTTATCCATTTGAATAAGGCAGGAATGGAAAAATTCTCCGCGATATTTTCCGCCGACTTACCCTCTATCCTTGGGTTGAACCGGAAAAAATAAAAATGATCTTTACCTCCACTTTATTTTTCGTATTCTTTCTGATCGTTTATGTTCTATATTGGTCTTGGGAAAGTCGCAAGTACAGAGAATGGGTATTGCTCATTGCATCCTTAGCATTTTACGCGTCTTGGAATCCCCCTTTCCTTTTGCATCTCATGGGGATCGTATTTGTAAATTATCTTTTCTTACAGCCGATCGCAAAGACAAAAAGTAAAAAATTGCTCACGATTATCGTATTGATCGACTTGATCAACTTAGGAATATTCAAATATTTTTATTTCGTTTCTGACAATCTATTCTACGTAACGAATTTATCCCTATTTAATACGAGTACATTTTCTTTTAGGATCATTCTTCCTTTAGCCATCAGCTTTTATACATTTCAAGTCATGGCTTTCATGATAGATGTCTATCGTGGAAAGGTGGAAGAGCTTCCGAGTTTCTTCCATTTTACTTTGTTCTTGTTATTTTTCCCTCAGTTGGTCGCAGGACCTATCATGAGGGCGAAAGATTTTTTCCCGAGACTGGAACATTTAAGAATTCATAAGACCGCGATCTATATCGGGTTATTTTTGGTCGGACTCGGAGCATGCAAAAAGATCCTGATCGCCGACAATTTAGGAAGTTTGATCGATCCTGTATTTTTAAGACCGAAAGAATACGGAAGCGGATCTTTACTTTTGGCGGCTATCGGATTTACTTGGCAGGTATATTCCGACTTCTCCGGATATACGGACGTAGCTAGAGGTTGCGCTTTATTATTCGGATTTAATATACCGAGGAACTTCAACGCTCCATTTTTCAGCAAGAACATCCATGAGCTTTGGAGAAAATGGCATATCACCCTGGGCACTTGGCTTAAGGATTATATTTATATTCCTTTGGGTGGAAGCAGGATCTCCGAGTTCAGGACCAATATCAACCAAACGATCACTTTCGCTTTGGGGGGTTTATGGCATGGAGCAAACTGGACATTTTTAGCCTGGGGACTTTCTCACGGATTCTTTCTGTTTGTGGAAAGGTTCATGGAAAGAAAGGGTTTGAGGGTCCTGCCTGAAACCGGGAAATTTTTCCAAGGGGTTCGGATCCTATGGACATATCTATTATTTACACTTGCGGCGGTATTCTTCCGTTCTTTTAATATAGGGGATTGTTTTTACATTTTCAAAAGCTGGTTTCTTCATATCCGTCCTGAGCAGGCTAGTACTCTTTCTTTCAATTTAGTAATTCCTTATATTATCGGAGGAATCATTTTCCATGCTGCGGAAGCTCCGGCACATTATCCTCTTTGGTTCCAAAGAAACAGGGCCAAACTTTTACTTGCTTTTCTGTTGATCGGAGCTTTGATCTTCGGAAATTACGCGGGCAAGGGACAAGATTTTATCTACTTCGCGTTTTAGATTATGAAAAAAATTCCTTTGTTACAGCGCAAAATTCTTTGGATCCCTCTCGGGATTGCCGCCTTACTCATCGTATGGGATCGACTTCTTTCTTCCGAGAAGATCAGGCCTTATACGGAAACAGGAGCTGAATATTATTTTTATAATATGAAAGACAAGGTCCTTTCTACTATGAAAAAAGAGACGGATTCAAAAACGGAAGACCAAAAAGTGCTCACGTTCTTTGGAACTTCTCACATGGGAGAATTTTCCTTAGTAGAATTTGCAAAGGAAAGCCCGGGCCTGATCGTATACAATCTTTCAGGGCCTTCCGCTCCTTATTCTTTCCATAATTTCACTTTGGAAAAACTTCTTAAGAAAGAAATTCCCTTAGATTACGCCATTTTGGAATATTATCCCGATTCTGGGACCGATTTCGCGAACAGATATCCATTACGTTATTCTTATGATTTCCCATTTTTCTTAAAATACTGGGATATATTCTCCACAAATGAATGGGATAGTTTTCTAAAAGCGAGAGTATTCAGGACTTCCGTATTTCCTCCCAGGTTTAAGGAAGCATTTTCCAGGATCAAAAATCCGTGGGAAGTCCAACAACTTATGTATGTTCGGGATATTCTTATCAACGAATCAGACAAGTTCAAGGGAGGAATTCCGAACGGACTCTTGGCGAATACTCCGGAAGATAAATTAGGTTCGGAATCCGAGAGGATTTTTAACGAGTCATATAAAAATTTCAAAAGTTCCAAGGTCCAAGAATACTTTCTTAGGAATTTTTTAAAAACCGCAAGAGAGAATCATATTAAAGTAGTCTTATGGACTCCTTTATTATATTCCACTTTTTCCGAAAAGGTAAGATCAGCTCCATTCTTCCAAGAATGGATCCGCTTACGAAATAAACTGGTACAAGAATATCCGGAAACCTTAGTATTGGATATGGAAGAATATCGTTCCCGAATGAAATGCCAAAAGTTTATAGATCCTCATCATCTCAGCGGCGGATGTTATGCGGAACCTACTAGATTTCTGGTCGAATTTTTACAGGAAAAGGGAAATCTTCCCAAAACAAGATGAACTTCGACGAAGCCCAAAAGACGGTAGATGATTGGATCAAGACCATCGGAGTAAAATATTTTTCGGAACTTACGAACCTTGCCATTTTAATGGAAGAAGTGGGAGAATTCTCCCGTTTGGTCGCAAGAAAATACGGAGACCAATCATTCAAAAAAGGAGAAGATCCGGAGGGATTAGCTAAGGAATTAGGAGATATCCTTTTTGTTCTAACGTGTTTAGCCAACCAAATGGGGATTT
The DNA here is from genome assembly GCF_040833995.1 of Leptospira sp. WS58.C1. Classification (NCBI taxonomy): domain Bacteria; kingdom Pseudomonadati; phylum Spirochaetota; class Leptospiria; order Leptospirales; family Leptospiraceae; genus Leptospira; species Leptospira cinconiae. The sequence goes on along the minus strand of NZ_CP162138.1, from coordinate 155,645 downwards.
CCTTGGAGGAAGCTTTTAAGGCTACTTTGGAAAAGAACACAACTCGTGACAAGGATCGTCACAAGAACAATCCTAAGTTAAAGGATCTTTAATATTTTTATTGTCCTTGGACAGCCAACTCCAGGGAAGATGCTCCGGATTTGCTTAACAAATCCAATACTTTCACGATTTCTTCGTAGTTGGCAGTTTTATCCGCGAAAAATCGGACTTCTTTTTCTTTAACAAGCCCCTGTTTTAGTTTTTCTTCCAAAACGGATTTTTGGACCTTTTCCTCTCCTATTCTATAAGAACCGTCAGTCAAAAGTACGAATTCGACTCTTTCTCCTTTCGGATCTTCACCCTGCCCTACTTTAGGAAGTTCTAATGGAATGGACCGGATCTCCTTTCGGAAACTGACCGCCAACATTACGAAGACAAGAAGTATAAATACTACGTCTATAAAACTGGTCAGATCTATCCCAGGATCTTCTTCTTTTAAGATCGACTTTCGCATTTTTTCCTACCTAGGAGGGATCTTTAACCAGGACAATGCTTCTCTTTCCAAGTCCAATAATCTATGTTTTAAGAATTGGAAACCGAATAAGGAAGGGATCGCGACGAATAATCCGAGGATCGTGGTTACAAGTGCGAGCTTAATCCCACCTGCAAACGCATCTAAACTAACCGTTCCCGCCGCCTGTAGGGAAGAGAAAGCCTCGGAGATCCCGAGCACGGTCCCTAAAAGTCCGAGCATAGTTGAGATCCCGGCCAAATGTTTCATCCAGGAAAGTTTAGTTTCTATGGGAAATAATACTTCCGAAAGTTTTTCCTCCCAGATGGAAGGATTGTTTTCGGTTAAGAAGTTTTGTTTTAAGGACTCTTTTCTTTTCGGAAGAATACTCCATACATGGATAAACGTTCCGAGATTCCAAACGGAAAGAAGAATGATCAGCCCCGAAACCCAATCCAATCTTTGTAGAAAGCTTAGGTCTTTCATCGTTTCTCCAAAATACGGGGCCTTATCCTTTCTGTCATCCGAACAAAAATCCAAATCCCTCTTGCACCCTATAGATCCGTCAAAATCCTAAGGGAAATGGCCTCTTTTCAAATGCCTTCTTCAGATACGAAGGCCGATTTCGTTCGAGTAAATTTCAACCGGATCGCTTCCAAATACGATCGTTTCAACGATTGTAGTAGCTTGTTCTTACACAGATCTTGGAAGAATAGACTGGTCAAAGAGATCGAAACGGAAACCAAGGGGCCTATCCGAGTTTTAGATCTTTGTTGCGGAACAGGTGATATCTCCATCCGTCTGGAAAAGTCCAAACGAGTGGAATCTTTACTAAGCCTGGACTTCTCCGAAAACATGTTAGAAGTCGCAAAAACAAGATTAGAAAAACCGATTACCCAAGGTAGAGCCAAAGTAGAATGGGGAGATGCCACCAATCTTTCCCAGGTTAAGAATGAAAGCTTGGATGCTGTCAGCATCGGATTCGGTCTCCGAAATGTGAACGATCTAGACAAAGCCTTGTCGGAAATTTACAGAGTGCTCAAACCCGGCGGAGTATTCGCAAATCTCGACGTAGGAAAAGTCGAAAATCCCTTTGTAAAAGCGTTCGCAGATTTTTATTTTTTCAGGATCGTTCCCCTTTTCGGTTATATACTCTGGGGAGGCAAAAATGAAATGTTCGATTATTTACCGGTTTCTTCACTTTATTATCCGGACCAAAAAAGTTTAAAATCCAAATTGGAAAAAACAGGTTTCGAAAAGGTTCGATACACTAATTTTGTTTTCGGGAATAGTGTTCTTCATATAGGAAAAAAACCTAATAGACCGTAGTACCAACCCTTTTCACCCCGTCTCCTTAATGTAAAGAGATTAGAGTGGGGAGACCCTTCATGAAAAAGTTCCTAGCCCTGGCAATGATTGCCGGGTTCGTTTTTAATTGTGGCAATAAAAAGAACGGCCTTTTACTTCCGTTTTTCTTCTTAGGAAGCCAACATACCGCAACCGGAGGAGTTCCCGGAAATAGTGGAAGCCCTGGAGTAGTATTTGTTCCTGGAGACGGTTCCGGTAATCCTGTAACCCCCCCACCTGAGGATAGTACGAATAATAGTGGAGGATCTACCACTACCCCATCGGATTCCAATTCCGGAAATAGCGATTCGAATAGCGGCTCCAGCGGTTCTTCCGATCAGACTTCTTCCAATTCGAATACTTCGGACACTTCCAATACATCCGGATCTTCTTCCGGAAATTCAGGAAGTCCGAATGATTCCAATTCCGGGTCTAATTCTTCTTCCGATACCGCAAGTAATAATACCAGTTCTTCCAATGGAAACAGTAGCACCGGATCTTCCGATTCAGGCTCCGGTTCTTCTTCTAACTCCGGATCAGGAGAAAATACCGATTCAACTGCATCGAATGGATCTTCCGATAACTCGAACACCGGCTCTAATTCAGGAAGCGGTTCGAATACCGGATCAGGAGATTCTTCAGGAACTCCTACAGTGGCTATCATTGTGGTAGAAGATCCGAAAGGAGAACCGAGTTTTAACTACAATACAACGATCAATATTCCTTTGAACCTTACTGTATTAGATAAAAAATCTAACGTGGTTCCCGGAGCGACGGTTCTAGTATATGATGAAAATAATAATATACTATTCCAAGGCGTCTCCGATTCTTCCGGTAAAGTAACCGGAACATTGACCGTTCCGACTTCCGTCGGAAATATCACTATTGATATCTCGATCGGCGGAGAATCAATTACTCAATATATCAGCCTGGAATCGGTTCTTGGGATCAATAGGACCATTCGATACGAGATCAATCTTCCAGCAACCCAAGTTGCCGATACTGACGGTGACGGAGTACCTGACGATACGGATATCTATCCAAATGACGCGACTCGTTCCACCGAAGTTGCCTATCCGGCAGAGGGAGTATTCACGGTTGCTTACGAGGACCTATATCCTTCCGCAGGTGATGCCGACTTAAACGATTACGTGATCCAATTCAAGAATGAAGAAGATCTGAACTCTTCCGGAAAGATAGTAAGACTCAGAGGAACTTACCAACACGTTGCAAAAGGTGCAGGTTATAGACACCAATTGTTCATCAAGTTGCCTGTGGATGTAGGCGCTTCTATCACTTATAAACTGACCCAAGCGGACGGAAAGGTAGAAGTAGCCCCAAACACCGTGAGCGTAACCGCTGCAAATTTGAAATCAGGTTACCAGATCTTTGATGACTCGAACAAGACAATTAGAGGTCAGAACGTTCACCCTGGGGATGTATTCAAACCAGGTTTTATCGCAACAGTGGAGATCGTATTCAACGCTCCTGTTGAAAGAGCCAAACTGGGATCCTTCCCGTACGACTTGTATGCGTATGTTCTCAATACAAAACAAGAGATCCATTTCCCTGGATTGTATAAGAACAATAACGGAACTGACAAATATCTGGACAGCACAGGATTCCCTTGGGCAATTTTGGTCCCAGGCGCTTGGAAATATCCTTATGAAAAATATGATATCAGAAAGGCTTCCGAGTCGGGATATTCTGAGTTCAATCTTTGGGTGTCTTCCGGCGGAAAAGAATATAAAACTTGGTATTTCGATGTGACCAACGAATCCAAAGTATTCCCTGTCCCAAGTGATAGCAGCCTACTCGGTTATCTGTTCCTCTCCGTGAAAAAATTCGCGATCTTCTATGCAATGGGACTAGTCATCGCAGGCGGAATTGCGGTTTATTTCCTGAGAAAAAAACAAACTTTAACCGCATAGAACAAGAACCCCCGCTTACAAAAGTTGCGGATTAAAAGGCGTCGCTTAAAATTGTCAGGCGACGCCTTTTTTATTAAAGCGAATGGAAAACTGGATCTTTTTAGGCAAACCGATCTCTGCAATCCTTGCAGCTTGGTTTTATTGGGATTTTTACCGTAAAACCTATTATTCAGGACAAGGAAACACATTCACAACATTTGCGTTCTTTTACGGAATGATCGCAACCGGGATCGCTCTTGCCTGGGAAGTAGGAGTATTCGACTTATTCGAAAATTATTCCGCATTCTCCAAGGCAATGCTCGTAGGAGCCATTCCGGAAGAAACTTCCAAAGCAATTCTGATCTTTCTATTCTTAAAACAGGTAAAAAATTCCTCCAACCTTGCGGACGGATTGTATTTCGGTCTGACCTTAGGCGCTTCTTTCGGTTGTATAGAAAACGTATTTTATTCTTTTCGACTGGATTTTTGGCAAGGTTTACTTAGATCGGGAACTTCCTTGCCATTGCATACCTTTTCGGGAGGTATATTAGGATTTTTTATTTTAAAATTCCTGCAATCTAGAAAAGGAAATCTTTCCGGCCTGGATCTCATCTTCACATTTTCCTTTTTGATAATACTTCACGGATTTTATAATTTTTTACTGATACAAGGAGGCCTCGGAACGGTATACATTCCGTTAATCCTGGGACTTTCTTTTTTGACCTTAGAATTACTTGTGGTCCAAGCGGAAGTAACTCTTCCATTCGAATTATTACAGGCGGAAAATCTGTTCGTGGACGATTACTCGATGATCCGCAAATTTTCCAGATACGATTCTTGGTTGAGAGCTGCCCAATCCAAAGAGAGTATAAAGGAAATTCCCTTATTAAGAGATCTTTCTACGATAAGATCGTTTATCTCCGTAATCCTTTTCGGAGTTCCTATCTTTTGTCTGAATTTTTATCTATTCGTTCCGGAATGGATCCCATATTATCTGGCAAATATCAGTTCGTTAGAATTTATTACCCTTTTTATGGAATACCCTACTTGGCTCGGATTTTTGTTCCTACTCAGAGGTATGATCAACCCTTCTTTCTTTCGGGAAAGAATTTTGAAAATTCCACTTTTCCTTTCCGTAAACTTGGGACCACAAGGAGACGAAGAACCGAGTCTCGCGTATTCACTCTCCAGAAAGGGTTTTTATTCCCCGGTAATCCGAGAGCCGGAATTAGACAGAGAAACCACTGTTTCTTTCTATATAGCAGGGAAAAATTTCGAAAAGATACCGGTAGTCCCCGTCTGGAAAAACTTCAGGCCGGAAGACCCAAGTCATGAAAGCGGGGCCTTGTACAGATTCCCGAAGATCCCTTGGAGACTACTGGCCTGGAGATGGTTTATACGTATTAAACAACAATATAGAAATACGTTAGATGCATTTTCTAAAACGAGAACTTAATTAGAGATCGCGATGTTGGAATTCCAACATCGCAAATGTCACGACGGCCCCCGCCCGAACTTTGGGTGGCGGGGAGTGGCTCGTGGGAACGCTCGGTCCCTATATCATATAATTCGAATTTTTACTACTCATTTATTTCGCAAAAGTTCTGTAGGAGTTCCAACAAAAAACGATCCACGAAAACTATCTAATCCGGTTCAGACCGTCAAAATCATCCGTACCGATATAAAACTCGGAAGGTCCCGCTTGGTACCAAGAAATCCTCATTACCTTGGCAGTTAATGATTTAGCCCCTGCAGGAACCCCCAAACCTACTTGGTTCACTGTGGCATTTAATGGAGTACTTCTGGATTGTAATTCCACTCCGTTTTGATCCGAGAAAATCCAACGGATATACACAGGCTTTCCCGCCTTAGGCGCTTCTTCCAAAGCGATTCGGATGTTGATATTTCCCTTATCCCCCAAGATCCATGAAGTCCCGGATCGGAATATATGATATCGTCCCCCAGCCTTTTCTTGGAATTTTGCTTTTGCGGAAAGTTGGTAGGTCTTTCTTTCCTCGAATCTGAATTCGGGTCCTTGCAATTGGGAAGATTGTCGAATAAACGCTTTTGCAGTCAGACTCAAGCCGAATAGTAAACAAACCAGATTGAACGCCGGAACCATCCACCATTTCGGTAAAGTTCGGGTAGAAGGTCCCGAGGCGCTTAAAAGCCATATTAAAAGAAAACCTAATATTCCTGCCCCGCTCGTCCAAGGCTCATAGAATGTGACAGGAAAAAATAGAAGAGGCAGAAACCAATAAGAAGTTCTGGTATACGACTCCAATCCCACCCAAATAAAGAATAGAAGGAAGAATAAGATTCCTCCTTCCGAAAGTAAAAATACCAGAGAAGTTAATGCGAAGTCCTGGGTCCCATTCTGAGGATAAGAACCTCTTGGTCCGGACTCGATCCAATGCAGAGCAAATCCGCCGAATCCTTGGCCGAATACCGGAGCATCTTTAAACCAGTTCCATGCGGATAAGGTTTGGATCCAACCGTCTTTCCAGAAAATTTCCAACATTTTGGAGAGTGTCTTTCCCTTGGTCCATGCGTTAGACACATCTTCTCGGATCAATTGCCATGGTGTGAAGGACCAATCCATTCTACCTATAAAGTAAACTCCGACTAGAACGGAGATTGTCCCAAGCACTACGAACGGAATAAAAGAATATTTCCAGATCGGATTTCTGAATCCTCTTTGGTATGTAAGCCCGATCACCAATGCGGTTTGGAATATGATCAAAAGCCAATATCCCGGGCTTTGGTATCTTCCGGCAAGACCAAGCGCGATAAATACTGCAATGCTTAATAGAACTCGAGAAGAGATCCTCCAGTTCCTGCTATGGATCTGGTAAAAGAAAAATCCGAATAGTATCGGCATTCCTATCCCGAAGGAAGCTGCATCCGGAAAGAATGCGGAGACTCCGAAAGTTTCCGCGTTTCCTGCAGTAAACGGAAAATCCGTGGAGGGAGCAAGTCCCTGGATCGCACCTAAAATTAAATTGGCAGTAAAGCCCGCTGTGATCCCTGTTCTCCAATGTTTTCCGGGAGGGTCCGTATCATGAGAACTGGTTTCCTCTGCGAAGAAGTATAAGAAAGCGGAGAGCCAAGAACCTATACTGTCCAAGGTCAATGCAAAGGCATACTTAGAAGAGATCCCCGAAGAATATTCGGTATCCTGCAAGATCCAAGAAGTCAGCGGATCCGTTCCAAAGTAAGCGAGTAATCGATCTAAGAGTAAAAATACCGCTAAGATCAAAAATGCAGTCCTAGGGTTTTTAGTGAATTCAAGGGAATTCTTATAAGGTCGGTTTATATAAAAATATCTTAATACAGGATCGTCGTCGTTTGCTGGATGTCCGTAGAAAGTGGAGATATATTGGCGCAAAAATATCCCGAAAATCGCCCCGGCAAATAGAGCGGATAAGTATAAATAGCCGCCTTCCCCATAAAGTAGTAAACCGGGAGAAAGTAGAGCGAATGCCGCAGTGAACATTCTCCCTGATTTTCTATGATGTAGATTTGGGAGAAGTCCCGCTAAGAATTGGATCCAGACGATTCCCAGGTTCCCATCCGGATCTCTTACTACGAGTGTCCATCGTAGCAATAGGTAGGACAGGATCACTGTTAAAATCAGTGTAAGAAAGGTAGGAGTTTTAAGAGGCCTCAATCGGGCGAAAAGATTTGGCACGAATTGGAAATGCTCGCCGAAAACGAGTAGATTTCAATCCAAAAAAATAGGCCGGATTGGGTGTGGAGAATTAATCGTCCAGGGAATCTGGATCGGATGGTATTTTATAGGTCCCCGTCAATGTAGTCGAAAGTGGACCTTTTTTGCCGGAAGCCTTGTGTTTAGAAACTGCCTCGGCGTATTCAACCGTATAACGAGTCCAAGGGATCGCTTTTAGTCTGGCTAAAGGAATTTTTTTGCCGGTTCCCTCGCAAATGCCATAAGAACCGTCCTCGATTTTTTCGAGAGCCACATCGATTTCTCGAATGGTCTCGATCTCAGACTCGGTTAAAACGGAACTCAACATCTCTTCGTTGATCTCCGACGCGATATCTGCGATATCTCCCATTTCCTTCAGGCCGGAAGGTTTGCTATTATCTTCCCACTTCGCATACTTCTCCAATAGAGAGTTTTTTCTCTCCATGAGAAGGTCCGTTATTTCACTCAGGACCTTTTTGTCGTATGCAGCTTTTTTAGTCACCATCTGAATTCGGAATTATACCTTGGATTCCTTATGTTCGACGTGGGCACGGCAAAATTTGCAAAATTTTTTCGTTACCAACTTCTCGGATTTCGCCTTTTTATTCTTGGTCTGGAAGTAAGAATTTTTCTTACAAACCTGGCAAGAAAGCTTAATGATCTCTCTCATAACGGATGATACTCTTAGCTAAGATTGGCCTGAAAAAGGAACTTCTCGGTTTAGACCAAAATTATGGCCGCCAAGTTTACCCTATTCAGACTGATTATGCTATAAAAAAAAAGGACGGACAAAAATCAAGGAAGATCGGCCGAAATTAGCGATTTTTCCCCTTCTTCCCGAGAAAAGGACCTTCTCCAGATCCCCGCCAAAACACTTCCGATCAAAGAATGTACAAAACTGGAGATTGCTGCCGGAATCGCCACCAAAGGATCGGAAAAATTGTTCCGGGAAAGGACCGCGCCCAGACCGCTGTTTTGCATCCCCACTTCTATGGAAACCGTCCTAGCTACTACAAAAGATTTGGTCCCAAAATAAGCCGCCCAATACCCGAAAAAATACCCTGAAATATGGAGTAAGAATACGGAGGAGATCAAATGAATTCCGGAACGGATCACTGCTTCCTTTCCGGAACCGATAATGGAGGCTACAATCAGAGTGATGAGTATGACTGCGATCAAAGGAGAAATGATTTTCACCTTCTCCGCAAATTTAGGAGTATAACGATTTAATAAAATTCCTAGGATCACCGGAAGGATCACTACTTGTAACGTATCGAAAAAAAGACCGGAAGCGTTTGCGCCCACGCTATTCCCCACCAAAAACAAAGTGAGAAGCGGAGTCATGATCACGGATAAAACAGTCGAGATCGCAGTCATCGTAACTGATAGTGCAAGGTCCCCTCTCGCTAAAAAAGAAACTACGTTAGAGGCAACTCCACCAGGACAACAGGAAACGACTATAATGCCGACAGCTAAAGGAGCAGGGAGTTGGAAGAAGTTTCCCAAAAACCAACCTGTGAGCGGCATGATTGTATATTGACCGATCACTCCGATTAGGATGGGTTTAGGAGCCTTGAATACCCTTGTAAAATCTTCCATTCTTAGGCTGATCCCCATTCCGAGCATGGTCAGTCCTAAGCTGTAAGTAATCCAAGGTCCTTTAAATCCATCCAATATCGTGGGAAAAAACCAGCTCAGTGTCACACCAAAAATGACCCAAAGTGGAAATAATAAAGCCGCCTTTTCGAAAAGTGAAGCCACCGTTTATCTAGAGAGAAGGTCCACTACCCTGTCCAATTGTTCCTTGGCCAGATAAATATGTGGAGAGAATCGGATCCGTCCCAATCGAAGTGCACACATGACTCCGTTCTTTTTGAGATGAGATACCATGTTTTCCATGGAGAGTCCTTCTTTTTCCGCAACTACGATCCCTGTTTTAAAATCGGGAAAATGATCCGAGGCAAGTTTCCAACCTGTATCTCTGAGTTTGTCGGAAAGATAATCCGCAAGTTCGTAAATCCTTTCCATAGAATTATGAAAGCCTACTTTATGAAGCATTTCTAACGTGGATTGGAAATAGACCCAGTCTATAAAATTCACAGTGGAAATTTCGTAACGATCCGTACCTTTTAACTCTTGTCTATAAGGTAAATACACCTCGTCGTTTACCACGGAACCTGTTCCCTTGAATGGGAAATTAAGTCCTTCTAACTTTTCCTTTGCAATGTACAGAACGCCAAGTCCTAACGGTCCGAGTAACCATTTCCAAGCAGGGAACGCCATATAAGAAATTCCCATTTCTCTAGGGCGTACGGGAAGAAGTCCCACTCCTTGGGCCCCATCTATAACGAACTCGATCCCTTTTTCGGTTAGGAAGTTTCCGATCTCTTCCAAAGGGAAAGGCATCCCCGTGCACCAATGTACGGCGGAAAGGCTCACTACTTTTACATCCGGAGTGATAGACGATTTAAGATTTTCTAAAAATCCATCTGGAGTTTCCGACATCGGCACAAATGAAATAGAAACACCTTTTTCCTTCCAATGTTCCCAAGGATAAATATTAGAAGGATATTCGTTTTCCAGAAGTAGAATCCGATCCCCCGCTTTAAGTTTCAAACCCAGGGAAATAAATCCGATCCCTTCGTTGGTATGATGGATTAGAGAAAGTTCTTCCGCATCAACGCCTAATAATTCCGCGAGAATATTACGGATCACTTTTTTAACAGTCGGGTATCTACGTACGTCAGTTTGGCCGCCTCTAGCCGCATAACCTTGCAAGTATTCATTCACTGCATGGATGGTGTCCGTGTTTACGGGAGTAGTCCCACAATTATTCAACCAGATCATTTCCCGGTTTATCGGGTACAAATGTTGTATTTTGGTCCAATCCGGACTTGAATTCGTTTTCATCTCGGGGCTAGATTGGATCTGTCAGTCCGAGGGAAAACTTCTTTTTTAAGAACTTCTTCCAAAAGGTTTACCTTTCCGAACAGCCCAAGGCAAAACCGGGAAGCGCCTGTTTCCCGGTTTTTCTAGTTCTTACTTTTTCTTTTTGGTAGCTGCCTTTTTCTTAGGAGAAACTTTTTTAGGGGCAGGCTTTTTCTTAGCGGAGACCTTAGCTTTTTTCGGAGCAGCCTTCTTCACTACCTTTTTAGCCGCGGCTTTTTTGGCCGGCTTAGAAGGTTTTAGACCCTTAGGAGCCTTACTATTAGGTTTGGAATTGCCTACAGCTTTTGTTACTTCTTCGGCTTGTTCGTCCCAGAAGTATGCACCTCCGGCAGAGCTAGTTTGGTCGAATGAATTCAACTCAGCTTCCAGCAAGGATTGGTAATTATGGCTGTAATCCATGAGTTTGGAAAACAATAGTTTAATATTCGAATCTTCGAATTTAGTGGTAAGCTTTTCGTAGAATGCAACGGAGTTCTCCGCTTCTCTAATTGCAAGCTCCAACGCCTCGTGAGCGTTCTTGGATCCGGAACCTGTAATCGTACGTTCCACCTTATTCATGATCTTTTGGATGGTAGTTTGGTGGAATTTATGGATCGCAGCTAATTGTTTTAAGTTCGGAAGTTCCGCACCTTCCGCTACTTGATAGATCTCCTGAATGAATTTGATATGTTCATCCACTTCCTCCGCAAGTTTTTCGAATAATTCCCTAGTTCTTCCCGGAGGGAGTTTTTCATACGTATCCATGTAAAATTCGAAGTAGTCCTTCTCATGCTGGATTGCAGCCGCAACGGCTTCCAAAAATGTAGTTTCTTTTAAAGGTTTAATACTCATTCTGCATACTCCGGTCGCGACAATTCTAGGGGATTTTCAAGTCGGTTCAATAATAATTTTTTCTATTTTTAATCCTCTTCCTCTTGGGAAAGATAGATCAAAAATTGCGCTAAGTAGTAAGTAGACATTACCCAAACTCCGTGGAACGGAAGTTTATTTGGAGTGAATTGTCCGAGAGCAATGATAGAATCGGAGATGATAAAACTGATCGCTCCTAAAATTCCCAACCATCTGTCTCTGGAAGAAACTTCCCGAGCAGCGGATCTCCAACCCATCACACAAATTGCGGAAACGTAAACAGCGACTGGAATGGTTAACGCAGGTGCGATCCCTGGAAGAAGCCAATAAAAATAAGAAGCGCCGAAAACCACATAAGGGATCAACCTGAGAAAATGTACTGGATTCCCCCAAGAAAAGCTAACGGAATATGCGACTTGAGCGATTAAGAAACTTCCCAAACCGAAAACAAAATATTTATCCGGGAAGGCAAGTATCGAATCCCCTCCAAGGGAAAATACCAAACCGATCCCAAACCAAATTCCGGCTCTTGTTTTCCATTTCCCTTCTCCCACACTTAACGCGATTAAATATAGAATGGGAACTATTTTGGAAATCAAACGAAGCGGAAATATGTCCGCACCTAAAAATAAAACTCCCAAATGAATAAGGGCTAAAACCGGGAATATAATATAGATCATTAACAGCTCCTAATCTCTAAAACACTCGGCGATTTGGGATTGTCTTCCTGATCGAACCGAGGAACCTGTCTTTCAAAGGCCCAATTCTGGCCTCGGAAGCTGCGATGATCTCGTTTAGCCAAAAAGATTCTACACTTTTTCTTATTTTTTCCGTCGTGATAGGCCTTTTGATCTATTTAGACCTATTCGTAATGAATAAAAGAGCCCATAAACTCTCGCTCAGAGAGTCGGGTTACTGGACCTTGTTTTGGGTCACTCTTGCTTTCAGTTTTTCTCTTTTAGTTTATATTTTTCACGAAGACCCGACTAACCCGGGACTCCCAAAACAAAAGACTTTGGAATTTTTAGCGGGATATCTTCTAGAATATTCACTTTCCGTGGATAATCTTTTCGTGTTTATTATGATCTTTTCTAAGTTCAGGATACAATCCCAATACCAACCCATGATTTTAAAATGGGGAATTATCGGTGCATTGGTCTTTCGAGCCGTAATGATCTTTTCCGGTGCAGAACTAGTTTCTAGATTCGAATGGATCTTATACATTTTCGGGTTCCTACTCCTCTACTCCGCTTGGAAGATGTTCTTCCACGACGACGACGAGGATTTCGATCCGGAAGAATTGAAACTTCTGAAGTATGCCCGTAAAATTCTTCCCATGACCAAAACTTACCACCCCGAAAAATTTTTGGTAAAAGAACATGGAAAAACTCTTTTTACTTCCACATTCTTAATCTTAGTCGTTGTGGAATTCAGCGATATACTTTTCGCGATCGACTCCATTCCTGCGATCTTCTCCATTACCCAAGATAGTTTTATCATCTATACTTCCAACGTATTCGCGATCTTAGGACTCAGATCTTTATTCTTCCTTTTAGGCGGAGTGATGGAACTTTTCGTACATCTGAAAAAAGGAGTTTCACTTTTACTCGCATTTGTGGGAGTAAAACTTCTTCTTCCCGCATTTTCCGGATACGTTTTCGGAAGAGTGATCCATGTTTCTATCGAGATCTCTTTGGTAGTGATCGTAGGAACTCTAGCACTCTCAATACTCGCTTCCATTCCTCATTATCTTAAAACGAAAAAAGAAGGAGCCTGACGGGTAAATCGAATGGCATCAGAAAAACTTTTCTCCGAATTTCCACCGGTTTCTACCGAAGCATGGACAAACCTTATCCAGAAGGACTTAAAAGGTGCGGACTTCGAAAAAAAACTGGTTTGGGAAACCCAAGAAGGATTTAAGATCCAGCCGTTTTATAGAAAAGAAAATCTAAAAGGAAAGGAATGGCTCCTTTCCAACCTTCCCGGAAAATTTCCTTATCTTAGGTCTACTCGCAAACTTACGAACGATTGGAGTATCAGACAAGATATCGATACCCCGGATCTCAAAACTGCAAAAGAATTAGCGATCGAAGCGATCTCCAACGGAGTTTCCGCTTTGGGACTTGTGCTCGCAGATGTGGGCTCCGGAAGAAAAGGGATCCAAATTAAAAATGAAAAAGATCTCTCGTTCTTGTTAGCGGACCTTCCTCTAAACGAGATCACTCTTCATTTCGTAGCGGAAGAAAAATCTCCCGAACTTTATTCCTGGCTTCCTAAAAACAAAACTCTTGTAGGCGGGCTCGGTTACGATCCGTATAGAATTCTCGCAAGACATGGTCATTCGGGCGGGCATGGCCCGGAAACCCTGAAACCGATCTTGACGGAACTTGCAGGTAAATGGAAAAACTTCCGCGCACTTACCGTTCATTCATCCACATTCAGAGATAGCGGTTCTACGATCGTTCAAGAACTTGCTTATACTCTGGCTCTCGGTTCCGAATACTTATATCGCCTGGGAGAATTAGGAGTTTCTCCCGAAGTAGTGAATTCGCAGACGATCTTCCAATTTACGATCGGTCCCGACTATTTCTTAGAGATCGCTAAGTTCAGAGCGGCAAGGACTTTATGGGCGGAAATATTTTCTTCTTATTCTTCCGATAAGGGAGAAGCTTCCCTTCCGTTTATCGAGGCGGAAACCGCAAGGTATAATTACGGGATCTATGATCTTCATAATAATATTTTAAGAGGAACCACCGAAGCGATCTCCGCAGCGATCGGAGGTGCAGAGATCATCAATGTTCTTCCATTCGATCATTTATTACAACCTGCGGATTCTTTCTCTCTTAGGATCGCAAGAAATGTGCAGCTACTCTTAAAACACGAATCTTACTTGGATAAGGTTGCGGATCCTTCTTCCGGTTCTTATTATATAGAAACGATCACGGATCAGATCACCGAGCAGGCCTGGAAACTTTTCACAGAAGTGGAGAAGGACGGCGGATTCCTGGAATGTCTAAAATCAGGAAAGATCCAATCGTCAATTTTGGAATCCAGAAAGAAGAAGGAAGAAAATTACTCTACCCGAAAAGAGATCTTTCTCGGAACCAATCAATATCCGAATTCCAAGGATAAGATCCAAAACAAAGACCTGAATAAGAATATCAAGTCTCCGGCGATCTCTTCTGCCTCTAACGAACTCAAAGTATCTCCAATCCCTGAGTTTTTTGCGGGGGATGCGATTGAAGAGATCCGGATGAAAACGGAAGGTTACGAATCCAAAAACAAAACTTCCGTAAAAGTACTTCTTCTTCCTTTGGGCGACTTAAAAATGAAGAAGGCAAGAGCGATCTTCTCATTGAACTTTTTAGGATGTGCAGGATTCCAAGTAGTAGATCCCGGAAGTTACGAAACTTCCGAAGAAGCGATCGCAGGCATCCAAAAAGAAAATCCGCAGATAATCGTTTTCTGTAGTTCCGACGAAGAAGTAAGCGGTTACGTAAAGGAAATTCTTCCTAAATTAAAACAAAAGCCAATCTCACTCGTGGCGGGTTATCCAAAAGATATTCTTTCCGAACTGGAATCCGCCGGCGTGAACGGATTCATCCATGTTCGATCCAATCTATTAGAAACACTTGCCGATCTTCAAAAGAGGCTGGGAATCCAATGAAAAGACCTACATTCTCTCCTAACAGAACTCCCGTAACCGGAGATACAAAATTCGAATCCTGGTCCAAAGAAGCCTTGGACGAATTAGGACTTTCTACATTAGAAGAAACGATTTGGAATACTCCTGAAAAAGTCCCGGTCAAACCTGTTTACGTTCCGAAAGACGTGGAGTCTTTGGAACACTTGGACTATGCGGCGGGGATCCCTCCTTTTTTAAGAGGACCCTACTCTACTATGTATGTCCAACAACCTTGGACCATCCGCCAGTATGCGGGCTTTTCCACAGCAGAAGAGTCTAACGCATTCTATCGTAGAAACCTTGCAGCAGGACAAAAAGGTCTTTCCGTTGCATTCGACTTAGCGACTCACAGAGGATACGATTCCGATCACGAAAGAGTCGTCGGGGACGTAGGAAAAGCGGGAGTGGCAATCGATTCCGTTCTGGATATGAAGATCCTCTTCGACCAAATCCCTTTGGATCAGATGTCGGTCTCGATGACAATGAATGGGGCGGTCATTCCGACTCTCGCTTTTTATATCGTAGCTGCGGAAGAACAAGGAGTAAAACCCGAACAACTTTCAGGTACCATCCAGAACGATATCTTAAAAGAGTTCATGGTCCGTAACACCTATATCTATCCTCCTGAACCATCCATGAGGATTATTGCGGATATTTTCAAATATACCACAGATTTTATGCCAAAGTTTAATTCCATCTCCATCTCCGGCTATCATATGCAGGAAGCAGGCGCCACTGCGGATATCGAATTAGCTTATACATTGGCGGACGGGTTGGAATACCTACGCACAGGTATCAAAGCAGGCATGGATGTGGATAGTTTTGCACCCCGTCTTTCCTTCTTCTGGGCGATCGGAATGAACCATTTTATGGAAATCGCAAAGATGAGAGCAGGAAGACTTCTTTGGGCGAAGTTAGTAAAAACATTCAATCCTAAAAACAACAAGTCTCTCGCACTCAGAACACATTGCCAAACCTCAGGCTGGAGTTTAACCGAACAAGATCCTTTCAATAATGTGGGCAGGACTTGTATAGAGGCTTTGGCGGCGGCACTCGGTCATACTCAGTCTTTGCATACGAACGCGTTAGACGAAGCGATCGCATTACCTACTGACTTCTCCGCAAGGATCGCAAGAAACACTCAGATCTATTTACAGGAAGAAACCAATATCCACAGAGTCGTGGATCCTTGGGGTGGTTCCTTTTATGTGGAGTCTTTGACCGCACAACTAGCGGAAAGAGCTTGGGAACTTATCCAGGAAGTGGAACAACTGGGTGGTATCGCAAAAGCGATCGAGACCGGAATTCCAAAGATGAGGATAGAAGAAGCAGCTGCCCGAAAACAGGCAAGGATCGATTCCGGCAAGGATGTGATCGTAGGGATCAATCGTTATCGTCCTTCTAAAGAAAATCCTTTGGACATCTTAGATATCGATAATACTGCCGTGAGAGAATCGCAGATCCGCAAACTAAACGAACTTAAAAAAAACAGGGACAATGCGGCGGTTACTGCTGCATTAGATGCAATCACGGAATGTGCTAAAACAGGGAACGGAAACCTGCTTGCACTTGCCGTAGATGCGGCTAGAAAAAGAGCCACCCTTGGTGAGATCTCCTTTGCAATGGAGAAAATTTTCGGAAGGTATAAATCCGTCACACATATGATCAAAGGAGTGTACTCGGAGGAGATCATGGACGATCCGGATTTCAAAAAGGCAAAAGAACTCTCCGCAAAATTCGCGAAGTTGGAAGGAAGACAGCCTAGGATCATGGTCGCTAAGATGGGCCAAGACGGACATGATAGAGGTGCAAAAGTAATTTCCACAAGTTTCGCTGATATGGGATTCGACGTCGATATAGGCCCCCTATTCCAAACCCCGGCCGAGGCGGCAAAACAAGCAATCGAAAACGACGTGCATGTGCTCGGAGTTTCGAGTCTTGCTGCAGGTCATAAGACCTTAGTTCCTCAGGTAATCCAAGAACTCAAAAAACTAGGAAGAGACGATATCCTAGTAATCGCAGGCGGAGTCATTCCTCAGCAAGATTATGATTTCTTGTATAAGGCCGGAGTAAACGGGATCTTCGGACCAGGAACAAAAATCTCCAAGGCAGGCGCAGAGATCCTGGAACTTCTGATTAAGAGTGTAGAAGGATAATCTACCCATGCCCCAAGCCGAGGGAAAAGAAAAAACCCATATCCGAGGCTCCGTTAAAAAGAAGAGCCTTCCGGATGCGGAAACTTTTTCTAAAGGAATACTCTCCGGGGATATAGTTTTATTGAGCAGGGCAATTACTCTTGTCGAGAGTACATTACATTCCCACCAAGAGCTTGCCGAAGCTATATTAGAAAAATGTTTACCTCATTCCGGCAAAAGTATTCGGGTTGGCATCACAGGTATTCCTGGTGTCGGCAAAAGTACGTTTATAGAAGCGTTCGGAAATCATCTGATTGACCAAGGCAGAAAGGTCGCCGTACTAACGATAGACCCTACCTCGCAATTATCGAGAGGTTCCATATTGGGAGATAAGACCAGAATGGAAACTCTTTCCCGAAGAAAGGAAGTTTTCATTCGCCCTTCTCCTTCCGGAGATTCCTTAGGCGGAGTCGCACGTAAAACTAGAGAAACGATCTTTTTATGCGAGTCCGCTGGATTCGATACGATACTTGTCGAAACCGTCGGTGTAGGACAATCTGAAACTGCAGTCAATTCCATGGTGGATGTTTTCCTTCTCCTGCTAATTGCCGGTGCGGGAGATGAGTTACAAGGGATCAAACGTGGGATCATGGAAATGGCGGACATGATCGCTATCACCAAGGCGGATGGGGAAAATATTGGCAGAGCGAATCGCGCAAAAGCGGAAACCATTTCCGCAGTTCATTTTCTTCCCGCTCATGAGTCAGGCATACACACAGACGTTAGAACATGTTCGGCATTAACCGGAGAAGGAATCTCCGAGATATGGACAGAAATTGCAAACTTTATAAAAACGATCCGAGAAAAAGGTTACCTAGAAAAAAAAAGAAAAGAACAAGCCAAACATTGGTTACATGAATCAGTACAATCCATATTGCTGGATGACTTTTTCTCGAAGATGGGAACCGATTTCCATAAGGCTGAAGAACTTGTAACGCAAGGATTAGCAGGTTCTTATCAAACCGCTCGCAAGCTCGTACAACGTTATAAGAACGAAGACAAGAACTTATCCAAATAAGTCCCATGTTCCTGAGGTCCAAAACTAAAACCTCCTGGCTAAAATATGCTCCAGGATGGATTATTATCAAATTTAAATATTTAACGAAACCAAAGAATCATGGTTTTGTAATATATTCTCCCTTCGAATCGATATTTGTCCAGACCACATCATAGTGATTCCGGTTTCAAAGGGATTTTTTTTTCTTGGAAAATATGTCTTTTGGGAGATTGATGGTGGATACTAAAGATTGAACCTCAATCGCGAAACTTCTTCGTTCTAATAAGAAATTAACTTAGACCGGAGTCGGTTCCTGGGAAAGGAAAAAACATGAAACTTCGTATTTCCGGACTAGTTTTATCTATTCTGTTAGCTGCTTCCATCTTCTCTTGCGCAACTTCTAGCGCGGGACTTGCAACGAGTACTGTTCCGGTAGCGGATAAAAAGTATAAAGTGATCTCTCCGGTAGAAGGAACGAAGTACTGGTTCACCTTCGATATTGCGATCATCGGAATTCCATTGGGATCTCCTCCTATCGATCAACTATTAGAGGAATTGAAGAAGGAAAAAGAGGCGGACGCTCTGATCAATGTCCGCTATTGGACGGATAAATCCATCTTTGTATTCTTAACTATGAATCGTCTTCATATCTCCGCAGAAGCGATCAAATTCGAGGACGAGTCCTCGGATCCTAAGAAGAAAGGCCGTTAATCCAAGGTCGACATGACTCTTTTCAGATCTTTCATCCTGTTTTGTTTTTTATTTTTTACTTTGTACTCATGCTCTGGCACTTTTAGCCAAGGAGAAGTGGGAGGCAGGGTGACGAACACTCAACTCATCGATTCCGCGACGATCATTCGTTCCAAAGATTACATGGAGTTGGGAATTTCCAGTGGAGAAAGTTCTGTTTTCTTTTTGTTCGGACTTATTCCGATCACTAATCCATTAAATATGGATTATGCACTTAGTGAAGCGGTTCAAAAGATCCCGGGAGGGAAAAGTTTGATCAAGGTAAAATACTGGCAGGAGACTCATTTATTCTTTCCCGTCGGTACTGTAAGTGTTCTTAAAGTAAAGGGTACCGTGATCGGTTCACCTTCTACCGGTCAAAACGAGGCGGGTAAAAGATGAAGACCCGATTATTCACTTTCAGTTTCTTTTGTATTTTATTCATACAATGTGTTCAAGAAGATACGGTTCCACAAGGAGATGCGAATAGTCAGATCTATGCGGCATCAGAATATCTTTCCAAAAAATGCGGAGATCCTATCCCACCCAATTTCCCGATCGCGGTTGGAGACGTACAAAGAAGGAATCTAGATCTTTGTAGTATCGCGATCACCAAAGCGGACTGCCCTTTCAATTCTTATCCTGTGGTTTGTCTTTGGATCTATTATGATAAACCTGCGGGAGAGATCCCTTGGTATCTGAATTTTAAAGACGTATTTGTGGATCCTAAATTGCCATGAAGTTAAAAAAAGTACTGATCAAAATCGCTTTTCTCGCGGCAATCGCGCCAATGGATCTGTTTGCAGAAGTAACCTTTAAGGCGAGGTTATTCTCCAGACAAAAAAACCAAGGGGAAGCAAAGACCCAGGTTTTACTTTTTGAGACCAAAAAGATCTATAGAACGGACGCAGAAGGATATTTCGAAGCTACAGTACCTTCTCCGGGTATTTATACTTTCCGTATCTTAAAAGTGGAAGATATGCAGGATATCAAAGGGAACGTCGAGGCTTCCGGCCAAACAGTTACTCTTTATACGGATGCAGGCGCCGATTCTTCCATAGCGTCCCCTAAAACCAAGGCACCTAAAGGTACGATCACAGTCTCGGCGGAGAGAGATAAACCGATCCTGTCCAGGACCACGATCAAATACGAAGAGATCAAAAGGATGCCTGGAACTTTCGGCGAACCGTTACGCGCCTTGGAAACGATACCGGGTGTCGTTCCCTCCGCAGCATTTGGTGGCGGGGCAAATAACTACGTGATCCGGGGTTCCGATCCGAACTCGAACTTATATTTAGTGGATGATCTTCCGATCCTGTATCCGTTCCACTTCGATGGATTGAGCGCTGTGGTGAATGCGAACTTGATCAAATCCATAGACGTATACACGGGTGTGTTCCCCGCAAACTTCAATAACGCATTGGGCGGGGTCATTCATATCGACACGGTGGATAAGGTGGACAAATCCCAGAAAAACCTGATCATCTCCGCCTGGTCCAGTAGCATCAGTTATATGAGCCCTACTTTCGGCGGCAAAGGATATCTGATTGCTTCCGCCCGCGTGGGATACTTGGATAGATTTGTGCAAGGATTGACCTCCGCGTTAGGCGCTGACTTCCCGGAAGGACTTAGACTTCCTAGATTCGTGGACTCTCAGGTAAAGTTTGTTCATAACTTTAACGAACATCACCAGATCTCTTTTCATTCCTTCTATTCCAAAGACGACTTTGCGGCAAATCTTCCCGCTAAATACCAGAACGACCCGGCAAATGATTCCACCGCCGCATTTGCAGGCGCAAGTATTTCTTCAGGACAGGGATTTAGGACACAGGCAGTACGTTATACTTGGAAACCGATCGACACATTCTCCAATCGTGTCACATTGATCAGCTACGATCCTTTTACCGATTTTAACGTTTCCTTCGGTTCCATCCAAGGAAAGAACCGAGCGAGTGGCGCGTATAATGGTGTGCGTCAGGATGCTTTCTGGGATCCGAACAAATATTTCAGCGCGGAGTTCGGAACCGAATATAGACTATTGAATTATTATTCTACCGGTTCTAGTATTATCCAAACGGATCCGAATAATTTAAGTCCGAACCCGTACGATACACAAAGTCCGGATTTTACCACGATCCCCACCAACATAACCGCCAAGGGAGCTTACTATAACGGTTATTTGACCACCAAGATCCGTTTAGGAAATTTACACATAGAACCGGGAGCACGTTACGACTATATTCCGTATGTCAACAATAGTGCATTCGGTCCGCGAGCGCAGGCATCTTATAAATTCGAAGGTATCGGAAAAGGGACTACCATCTTTGCGGGTGGAGGTAATTTCTTCCGCTTCCCTCTGGACACTAGATTTAATAAAGATAGCGGGAATCCACACTTGGATTTCGAAAAGGTATTCAAGTACGGCGGAGGTATAGAACAACTCTTAGAAGGCGATTACCAGATCAAAGGCGAGATATTCAAACAAGAATACTCGGACCTGATCGTGGATGACCCTTATATCACCGACTACGTAGGAACAAATCCGGATCCCTATTCCAGGATCGCTCAACCTTTTATCGTAAACAAAAAGTTAAATTACTCCAATAGCGGAACCGGTTGGTCCAGAGGTTACGAATTAGTACTTCGCAAAAACTCTCGCCCTGGAACCAGAAACTGGTTCGGTTGGATCACTTATACTTGGTCTCAAACATTCAGAAACAATAATATATTCACCCCTGATCCGGGAGCGGCTCCTTTGAACACTCAGGAGACTCAGATCGCTGTGGAGTTTTATAAGAATTCTAAAGAGACATTATACGACTATGACAGGACCCATGTAATCAATATGGTCTTCGGTTGGAGATGGAGCCAAGAATGGCAGTTTGGGGCCAGATGGTCCTACCTCACAAGCAGACCGTTTACACCTATCGTAGGGGACGATGGGGGAAGGTTCAGTAACCCTGCCAACGGCCAAACCTATTGGGTTCCTCAATATGCTAATAACCCTGCCCTGGGAGAATATATCAATAGCCGTAGATTAAAGCCTTATCATCGACTTGACATACGTTTCGATAGATTTTTCAATTATGAATGGGGGTATATTAATACCTTCTTGGAGATAGTAAACGTCTACTTAAGAGAGAACGTAGGGGGAGAAGATTTCGATAATACGAAACCTTATTCCAAAACAAACCCAAGCCCTAGCCCGACATTCGGAACAATTCCTTTACCGGGCGGTGTGGTCATTCCGTTCTTCAATATAGGTATCGAGGTTAAGTTCTAATGCACTTCCGGAGTTTGGGAAAAGGTTCTGCGCACTGGTTCGGATTATTCTCCGCTCTAGTCATATTCTCCTACTGTTCCCAATATTCGCCGGAAGCGTCTAATGAAAGCACTTTGGTCTTACAATCTCTGTTACATTATTCCGCAAATCCGTCCGCAGCATGTAAGTCCTCCATGCAAGAAACGGAAGATTGTTTAAAAACTTCCTCCGATTTGATCGGAAGCGGAGAAGTCGAGATTTCCGGATTATTCTCCGGTGGGTCCGCAAAAAATTATGAATCGTATTGTAGCCAGATATTAGCTAAGGACCAAATGGTGGGTTTAAATTCCAAAACCCAAGAATGTATTTTTAATTGTAATGAAGCTTATTGGTCCAGGGTCGGATCCGAAAACGATTGTAGCGGAGAAGGTTCCGAACTACTGATTTCCAATTCCGGAATAGAGACCCTCGGCTGCGTCAGAAATTGCAAAGAACTTTATTCGTCAGAACCAGAACTTTAAGTCCGAAATTTCGGAACAAAAACAGAATGACTGGGATCGTATCAAACAAAAAAACAGAAATTAAGAAGGAACCATCAAATGAGTTTTGAAATTGCTATCGGATACATGGAATCGGCGATCTTCGTGATCATGGCGATCGCGAGCGTTCTTGCAGTAGCCGTTGTTGTAGAAAGAGCGATCATATTTGTTAAAAATACGAAAGACTCCGCCTTCGTATTACCTGAAATCATCCAAACCGCAAGAAAAGGAGATCTCTCCGGAGCGCCTAAATTTTCAGAAAATTATCCGGAGAACGTATACGCAAGATTTGCGGACTTCTCTTCCGAACATTCCAAAGGTGGAAAAGAAAGTTTGGGAGAATTAATGGAAGGAAAAATGATCGGAGAAAGAGTCGGTTTCGAGACCAGACTTTCCATTCTAAACACTTTAGGGAACAACGCTCCGTTTATCGGACTTTTAGGAACGGTATTCGGTGTGATCAGTGCTTTTTATAAATTAGGAACCTTGGGGAACGCGGCAGGAGAAGTGGTGATGAGAACCATTTCACAGGCACTGCTTGCCACCGCAGTAGGTCTTGCTGTTGCAATTCCTGTGGTAATGGCAAACAATTACTTCACCCGAAAATTGAAAATCATCCAATCCAATCTAGAAATTCTTTCCAAAGAATTTTTAGCAAGCCTATCTCGGAAAGGTTAAACCGGGGATTTCTAGAAAGGAGAATATATGGCAGGTCAAAGTTCTTCCGGCGACGGAGAAGAAATCGGCAGTATTAATATTACTCCGATGGTGGACGTTATTTTGGTTCTTTTGGTGATTTTTATGGTTACCGCGAATTTTTTAAAAAAAGAATCCATTAATATTAATCTTCCTAAAGCGGATGCGGTAGATGCGAATCTAGCCAAAACCGTTCAGGTTGCATTATCCAAAGACGGAAAAATTTTCTTAGAAGGGAATGAAACTGATTTTCCCCGATTAGAAGCTCAATTACAAAGAGAGAGTAAGATCCGTCCGAATATGAGGATCACGTTATCCGCTGATTCTTCCCTTCCTTACGGAAAAATAGCAGAGACTATGGGAAAAATCAAAAAGGCCGGCGTGCACCAAATCGCATTATCCGTTAAAAGGTGATCCGGAGAAATGAATCCTAGTCTGGAAAAAGTAAAGAC
Organism: Leptospira sp. WS58.C1; assembly: GCF_040833995.1. NCBI lineage: Bacteria > Pseudomonadati > Spirochaetota > Leptospiria > Leptospirales > Leptospiraceae > Leptospira > Leptospira cinconiae. The sequence goes on along the minus strand of NZ_CP162138.1, from coordinate 131,836 downwards.
TAACGTAATCCAAAGGCTCAAAGAACTTTCTCTTTGGGAGATTTGTGTTTATGGATCCCTTGCTTTTCACCTATTTTTGTTCCTAACTTACTACTATATCACCCACAAAGAAAAGGAATTCGTGGATTCCGAACAATTGGAGATGAACGTAGAAGTCGATATCCAAGACATTCCTCCAGAACTTATTGGTGGGGAAACCGCTCCTACGCACAAAGATCCGAACGAATGGGTAGAAGGTTCCAACGAGGACGGAAAAGACCCGGATCCGAATGAGATCAAAGAAAATGAGATCAGCGGAGAAGGTACAGACAAAGACGGATTCTTATTCGCATTTTATGGAGATAAGGCCCCTACTCCAATCATAGATTTTTCTTTGAGAGATTATTTCCCGGAAAATGCGCGTGCCCAAGGTATATCGGATGCGATGATCTATTTAGAAGTACAAGTGGATGAAAAAGGAAATCTCATCAACGCTAAAGTGATCAAGTCATCCATTCGAGGATACGGTTTTGAAGAAGCGGCGGTAAAAGTGATACGATTGGCTCGCTGGAGCCCCGGTTATGCAAAGGGAAGACCGACTCGAATGAACCATAGGGTTCCAGTACATTTCGAACTCGACGATAACTGATTCCGACGATTGAAACCGCCTAAATATTTCCATAATTTACACACCGGAAATATTTTTCGGAATAAGATTCCTTAAATATTCGGAGACATTCCCTAAGAATAAAGCTGCGGTTTCCGACAAGTTTTCGTCCCTTGTAATTAGAGATGGAATCCGGAGCTTGGAAATTCTTTTTAACGGGCGTGATAGCCAGTTTAGTCATACTATTTTTCTTTTCCCATTCCGATCCGGGAATGATACAAGCGGAGAAGGATGTTCCGGAAGGGATCTTAGTTTTAGCGGAAAATCAATCAGACATTTCCTTGAAATCTGTCTTCTCCGGAAAACAAACTTTTTTATATTTCGGATTTTTACATTCATCCAAAAACGATCTGGAGGAAGTGGAAAAGTTTCTTCGCTGGTTCGATAAATCCGCGTCGAACGATTCTCAATTTGTTTTTATCACCCTAACTCCCGAAAAGGACACCTACCAGGATCTGAGAGATAGATTCGGCAAACTAAGCGAGAATATACTTTTACTCAAACCTGCAAACTCAAGCTCAGCGTTGGAACTAGCCAGAGCGTTCGGGATCCAAGCATACATCCAACCTGAGAGTGGAAATATGAAATATAAGACTGCACTCATCTGGGTGGACGATTCTCCTAAGATCAAAGGAATATTTCCTAAAATCCCGGAAAAACCGGATTCAATAGATCTACCTTCCCTGCTCGTCCGAGCAAAATAAGTTCCCCAAAAATCCTTTAAAATACCATCCCTTATAAACTATTTTCCAAAAATTGGAATATTCTAAATCGTATTTAGAAAGGAAAATTCTTGAAAAAGGTCCCAGATCGCGAGTAGAGTGGAAAGCCGCGTTAACAAATTGTTTCCGGAGTCTTTCCAAATGCAAAAACGTTTCGTATTGATCCTTTTCGTACTGATCCTAATATTCATCTCGCCTGTCTCCGCATTAACACCGCCTCCTAGTCTGGAATCTCAGGTGAACTCCTCCGACTTTATCGCATTGGCAAAACTTTCCAATGTGAAAGAAAGTAAGATCTCTTCAAATTCCATCTCCGTCACGGCCAATGTGGAAATTTTAAGATCCTTAAAGGGCGGAAAGGAACTCCCGCAAAAATTCGACATCGCATTTTTGATCTTTCCCGAACTATTCGGAAAATGGCTGAAGGCACCCCCTCAAGAAGGAGAATATATACTTTTTCTAATTAAGAAAAAAGTAAAGGACAGCAAGGGAGTGGAATCGGAAGTGATCGGACTTTACGAACCTCATCCGTACGCATTCCGAGAATATAACAAACAACTAGAAGAAAATATCTTATCTTTAACCAAGAACTAAAGGACCAATAGATGAAACCGAATTTACGTTTTTTATCCGTTTTATTACTTTCACTCTCTGCAACCGGCCTCCTCTCTCAGACAGTTCCCGGCCTGGGGATGAAACAAGAACCTGCGGAACTTTTAGCTTCTTTCAAAGAAGCAAATCCGAATCGTATCTCTCACCGAGGGCTTTCTTCCTCCATGGATCTTTCCCAGTATATGCCTCCAGTCGGAGACCAAGGACAACAAAGTTCCTGTGTTGCCTGGTCCACCGCTTACGCTACCAAGTCTTTTCAAGAATATATGGAGAGAAAGGACAGAGGTTGGAAGTTAAGCGATTCTTCCGGAAGTCCGAACTATTCCAATATTTTCTCACCTTCATTCATCTATAACCAGATCAACGGAGGAAGGGACAACGGTTCGTTGATTTCCGATGCAATGCGTCTCGTTGTGGAAAAAGGGGCGGCACCTTGGTCTTCAATGCCATATAATGAAAGAGATTATCTTCGCCGTCCCTCTCAAGACGCTTTTAATGCTGCTTCTGCTTATAAGGCAAAAGAATTTTTACGGATCAGACAAACCGATCCGACCGAACTGAAAAATCAACTCTCCTTAGGAAGACCCGTAGTAGCCGGGATAATAGTTTACGAAAACTTTATGAACTTAAAAGGAAGAGAAGTTTATAAGGAAGGAGTCGGGAAAACCTACGGCGGACATGCGATTACAATCGTAGGTTACGACGATTCCAAGGGAGTGTTTAAGTTTATCAACTCATGGTCCACCCAATGGGGAGACAACGGTTACGGCTATATTGATTATAGATGGTTCACGAAGGTTTGCCAATCCGCATTCGTCCTTGTCGACGATGTGACTCCGACAACTACCACGAATACAACCACTACTACACCGGCAACGGATGTAAAACCCGTACCTCCTGAAAAAGTAAAACCGACCGCTCCAAAGGAGATTGCTGCGACCCAAGGTTCTTTTTCGGATAAGGTAGTACTGACCTGGGCATCCGTTCAGCACGCAATCGGATACGAGATCCATAGAAAAGGGCCGGGAGATTCCTCTTTTTCTAAGGTCGGACTTTCTCAGACCAACGGATTTACGGATGATGGGATCCAAAAGGATATCGCTTACTCTTATAAAATTGCGACCTTAACAGATAAAGATTCTTCCGATCTATCGGATGGAGAAGCGATCGGCTATGCAAAAACCGAAGAAGCAAAGGCTCCGCCTAAGGTTGTGGGAGTCCAAGCAAGCCAAGGACAATATCCGAATAAGATCGATCTATCTTGGGAACCCATCAGCGGAGTTTCCGATTACTATGTATACAAGTGGAACTCCAATCAGAAAAAATATCTCTCCGTTGGTAGAGTAAAAAATACCAACTACACGGATAATGCTGCGGCTAGGAACGGAGCGACGGAGTTCTACGTAATCGCGGCGATCGGTAACGGTAAAACCGGGGATACTTCGGATGCTGTTTCCGGATTTACTATGAAAGCAGAAGCGAAACCTTCTAAACCTTTCGGGCTTACCGCTACGAAAGGACTTTATAATAGTAAAATAGAAGTACAATGGCAGAAGGTTTCCGGCGCTTCCAAATATCTAGTCTATCGTTACGATGTGACCGGATTATTCGGAGGAGGCGCTTGGTCCAAGGTAGGAGAAGAATCAAAAGAGGCATTCGTTGACGAAAAACTGAATGGCCAGTACGCATTCTACGCTGTGGCTGCTGTGAATAAGGACGGACTATCCGGTCCATTCTCAGACTATGCTTATGGATATATAGATCCAAATAAACACAGAGCGGCAAAACTTGCCTCGCCGACAAATCTAAAGGGAGCTCTCGATACCAAAACTGGAAAAATTTCCTTAAAATGGGATCCAGTCAAAGGAGCCAACGAATACTATGTGTATCGTAAAAAAAGAGGAGCTTCTTCTTGGGATTTTGTTTCCGGAACGAACGAAAAGACTACAAACTTTATTGCGGATATCCCCGAAAAGGAAATATTATATCTCTACTCCGTAACTTCCAAAACTGATCTGGGAGGAGAAAGTGATAAGGCGACTCCTGTCTCAGCGGTCCTTTCCCAAGCAAAACCTGCAAAGGTAATGCGTTCCTTCGGTGGAGATTCTAGTTTAGAAAAATTTAAAGGACCTTGGACTGCTATGTCTTGGGACGGTTCCAAGGGTGTGAACCAAGTCCTTTTGGAGATCGAAAGCCAAGACAATGTGAACTATGTTGTGAAGTTCAATAAGCAGAAAATTTTCGAAGGACGATATGTGGAAAATAGCCCGATCATCGACAAGGAAGGTAAGTTCCGAATTGAGATCGAGAACGCGGGGGACGCTCTACAGGTAACCTTAAAAGATAATGGGATCATCAATCAGAAAGCTACTTTGAATTTCTTGAAGGAGTAGTATAAGAAAAGCGACTGAACGAAACTTCCAATCCTTTTGTTGGAATTCCAACATGGGGATCGGTGAAAGATCTGCTTGATCTTTTGTGGATTTCGTGATAAGGGGATTTTTGTTGGAGTGCAAGTGTACCACCACACCAGCCCCCTTCGCAGCGACAATAGAAGCGAGAAGACGACCAGCTCTGCTGAGTCGGTGACCGAGACAATCGAGGTCAAACGAGGTCTTAAATCGAATCAACATGCTTCATTTGATCGAAAGTTTATTTTGGTACCACCGACCAGCCCCCACCCAAAAAAGGGTGGGGCACCCTCATTCCCCGTTGGAGTTCCAACAATTAAAACAGGTCTACTTCTTTCGCTAAGACGAAAATATTACCGACTTCTTTCAATCTTTGAGTGAGTTCGGGAGAACTCAGTATCTTAGTGACTGCGTTTTCAGGAAGTTTTTGCATTTCCTTAAAACGTTCCTGGTAATCTTGGATCCAGATCTTTTTGCAGAATAAATTAGCTTGGAAATAATACACTTGGTGGGTAATCAGGAAGTTCAAGGAATCGATATCTTCTAATGCTTCCGCAGTGATGATCGCTTCTCTGTTGTCGGAAAGTCTTCTGCAATAATCTATGAATGCAAGGTTGTCCAGGAACTTGGTCAAATCCTGATCGGCTTTGAACTTGAAACTGATCGGATCCAGTTTGAACTCTTTGATCATCTCTCCCAGATCCAAAACCACCTGGTGACTTTGGCTTTTTACTCCGAAGTCGTCAGCGGCAAAACTGATCCCGAAATTCCAGAACCTTCTACAAACGGATTTGAGAGTCGCCTCTCCTTCCTCGTATGGTTTTTCGATCAGCTCCATACGCACATTTTGCGGATTCAGGTTTTGTTTCAGAAGTAATTCATGAAAGCGAGTAACCTTCTCGTCCGTGTCAAAGGTATCGATTAGGGTCTGTGGAGAAATATTAAATTTTAGAAGCCCAGGAGAACCGTTACAAGACATGATCAACTTTTCTAAGATCAGAAGTTCTATCCTGTTTAAATCCTGGTCATGAGGAATGTCTCGGATCAGATCCGCATAACCTGCGTATGCCTCTCCGCCGACGAAAACTTCTCCACCTTTCATAGAGAACGTATGGTCCCTATGGTTATAATGGATGATCGGCTGGATGACTGCGTCCGCACGTTCGCTTGCGAAATAATCGTTTACACGATTCAGATAAGTCCAACTCCAACGAACCAGATTATCCTTCAGATTTTTTTGAGAAGAAGTCTCCAATTCTCTAAAGATCTCTTCCACATAGGAAATAAAATTACATTGGGTTCTTCCGATCCCGAAATCAAAATTAAGAGTTCCGGTCCGGATTGCATGATCATGGAATCTTCCCATGGCAGCATCAAAATTAGCAAGGCTGATCGGGCCGGAATTATCCAGAGGCGCTACACCGATCAGTAAATTCTTTTTATCACCATAGGCATAATAACGAAATAGCTCACGATGAGAAGGTTCTATGTCAGCGATCCTCTGAGGGATCAGTTGTATGAATTCTACTAAGGAAACTGTGGAAATATTTTGAAATCTAAGGAGGAAGATTGGCTTTCCTCGATTTTCATTGATGAATACTGTCTTAAACTGTTCCAGATCCCCCATATCGAAGGATCTTAGTTTTAAGTTATAAGCATCGGTCATTTCGTTTGCGACATTAATCGGCATAGGATGGGCTTACATACTCGCAAGCCCGTGGACTGGATTTTAAACGACTGTTGTTTTATGTAAAGCGGAAACGTAAACTATCGTTCGAGATTCGATCCACACCTAGCTCGGACAATTTTTTTTGTCCTGGTCCGGAATTTATTAATGTAACATCTCCTTCTAGAATTACTTTCTTATCAAACAAAATATCCCCTTCCACTTTCAAGGAGGTGCAGCGCACTAAAGAAGGAATGGCTTGCATTCGATCGGTAAAATCTCTCACTTTCTTATAATACGTTTCATCCAAGGAGATGACCAACTCTCCTAAACCGGCCTTCTTTCTTTCTTCCGACATAGTAACTGAGTAATCAGGATTTAAAGAATAGGCATCAGAACGTCTGACTAGATAATCCTCACATTTTTTCACGGGAGCAAAACGGTCCCTGGGAATGATAAGACCCTTTGTGTTGGAAAAATTTTGGATGGCGGATCCCATCGCAGTCTCCAGCTGTAGGACCTCCCTCCCTTCTACCTTTTTAGGATTCACGATCAATGATAGTTTGAAGGATCCTTCGAGTAATTTTTCTTTCAATACATCCAATCGGATCCATAAATTATTAGTGGAGAATGTTCTAAATTTTCCCAAACCCTCGAACTCATGCATATAATCGGAGGGCACCTGAGCAGTTTCCAATAATTGTAAGTTCTTTTTTTCTCCGCCGACTACCCTTCTGAAAATCGCTCCCCCTTTTTTATCTGCGAGAGTTTTAGGAGTCATCTCCATACAGAAATCCAGATTTTCTTTCAGAATGTATTCTAGTATTCCAGGATGAACGGTTGCGCCTAAATTATCCCCGTTAGAAACGAATGCCACTCTGTAACCATTTTCTAAAAGTCGATCTAATAGTCCTGTTTCTAATAGTGTGAACCAGATATCTCCGTGGCCCGGAGGACACCATTCTTCCGAATTTTTGGAAATTTCCAAAGGTTTCAGTTCCGGGACGACTAATCTAGGCACCTTATGTTGTAAGAAGCTCGTCGGATAGTTTTGGGAGAATTTGATCTTTTTAAGTTCTTCCTGGCTTTCTTTCTGGGTGCTGAAACTATCCATCAGGATCAGAGGGATTTCGAGATTGTATTTTTGTCGGATGTACTCGATTTGTTTGCAGACAACTTCCAAGAAACTCATCCCATCCTTGATCTCTATCAAGGATTTTGGTCCGGAAAGCCCCATGCTAGTTCCAAGACCTCCGTTCAATTTGATGACCACTAATTCTTTTAAAAATTTAGGATCTCCTGAATATTCGGATTCGATCTTCTCTAAGGAGATCTCGTCTTTGTTCGGGTCCAGGTCCCCTACTTCTTCCCATTTTACGATCCCGGTTTCTCCATTTCTGACTTCTTGGATCTTGGCTATAAAATCGGAAATGAACTCTTCGGAGAGTCCCTCTCTCAACATTTTTTCCCTAATTAATTTTTCGGATTCTGCAATCATCGGATCCATTTTATAATTCCTTTCGCATCGTACATCTCGTCGAACTCACCCAATTCAATCGTATATTTTTCTTCCTCGGAAGAAGGATCGTAAATCAGTTTTAATTTTATTTCTCTTCCGCTATCGTCTTTTCTTACCGGCTTCTCGTTCTGTTCCATATACAAAGGAAGGAACACGGAATAAGAATATATATACACAGATTTTTTGGAGTTTTTCCTATAATACAAAACACCTTTTCCCGCAAGGTCCCTTTTTAAAATTTTCGTATAAGGGACGGGAAATGTTCTATTCCAAACGGCAAGAAGTGTCTTGTCCATCTCGGAATATTTAGGCACCGCCGAAGACAAATTGGTTACGGAAAAAAGAAAAATACAAAGTGCCGGGAGACTAAAGACAACTTTCATAAACTTACAGACAGATTAAGAATCAGGAAGTATTCTTCAAGTATTTACTTAAAAAAGAAAGGACCGCTAGCTATAACATTCTCCGCTACTTTTATAAGAAGAACCCCGGACCTATTTAACGGATTCCTTATATTTAGAATAGGTCTCGTTATCCGAATCGAACACTATATCCGCAGTGGCACATATCACGCCACCCAAGGAGACAATTCTGATATTCAGTAAAAATTCCTGGTCACGAAAAACAAGCTGCCCTAAGGCAAGATATTCCGCTCCCGAAAGTTTCCCGATAGATACGATTTGATCATTGAGAACGAGACCGCTTGCCTGAAAATCCTGTTCTCCAATGACTCGGTTTAATCTATCTCTTTCCAATAATAGGAATGTTTTAGGATCGAATAATTCTTTTCCGAGTCTATCCGTGACGAGTTTCCCTAATTGGGAATTGGTTCCGTCTTCGTTTACTATATGCAAGATAGCAAGCCTTGCCGGAAGTTTGCCTCCTTGCGCTTTGAGAGAAGTCAAAAATTGGTATCTGAGCTCTGAAGCGATACTTGCCACTCCCGCATTCGGATCCTTCGCCTTCTTTTTAACTTCACCGGACGAAACACAAGAACCTAAAATGAATATAGATGCCAATAGGAAGATCCGAATTTTCATTTTCCCGCCTAAATTAAAAATATTTAACTAATGTGACTTGGTTTCCGGTGCTATTAAATTTCACCAGATCGAATGTGGCTAAAGTAAGTGTGAGTCCTCGCCCATGAGTGATCCCTTCGGAGTTCAATTTTTCCATACTACTTTTCTGGAGCCTAGCATGGTTAAATCCTTTTCCCTCGTCGGTGATCCGTACACCGATCCTATCTCTGGAAAGTGAATATTCCACTTTTACTTTTTTGGACTTATAATAAGGGTCCTTCTGCCTTTCCTGAACGAACCTGAAATAATTTCCTTCCGACATTGCCCTGGTTTTTTCCTCAAAGCTGATGTTTAGATTTCCATGTTCTATCGCATTTATGATCATTTCTCTCAGGCAATTTCTCATCGCAGTAATCGTGCCCGGATCCACGAATCTATACAAGTTTGTGGTCATTCTTTGACTTAAGAGTTCCGCATTTTGCAGATAATTATTTGCGGAGTAAACAGTCTTCTCGTCGTCCACGTACCTAGACATCAAGTCTTGGTCCGGTTCGTAGGCTCTTCCTAAAATTTCCCTTTGGCCCTCGTATTCCAAGATCTGGAATTGGACCTGTAACTCTTTCGGTTCTCGTAAATATTTCTGTAGGAATTCCCCTAAAAATCTGACAGGTTTTCCTTCGGAAGCGAGTTCTTCTAGTTTTTCTAATACGTACAATTTTTTATAGGCATCCTGTAATTCTCCCGCCTTATAGATCAGCTCCATAAAGTTTTTGCCGATCACTTCCTGAGGTTTGAATCCTATATGTTTAGATACGGATTTATTTGCGGCTAGAATATTCCAGTTTTGGTCTAAAGAGAATAAAAAGTCCTCTTCGACTTCGAATAAACTTCTGTATTTTGCTTCAGACTCTTCCGCATAGTTACGGATCTTTCCCAATTCTTCCACTCTTTGTTTCAGTTGATCGGACAATCCCTTGATCCTATCCGCTAATCCCAAGGACAAAAGTGTCACTTCCATCACGGAGCCGACCTGTATCCCCCATAAAGTGAAAAAGTTATTCGGTAAAATCCCGAAAGATTTTAACCCGAACAGAAAACTAAAAAATAAGAAAGAAGACCAAGCAAATAGGAAATATTTCGCCTCTCTTCTTCCTGCGACTAAACATTGTATCCCGTTGGAGATCAAAAATCCTAATGTAAAGAACATTAGTACTAAGCTGCTCATAATCGCAGTCCTGTATTCCCAAATGAATAAAGTGGAAACCATCCCGCCGAAACTAAGTGCAAAAAGTAAATAATACAGTTTAGAAGTTTTAGGAGTGTATTCAGGAGCATTCAAGAAGGATCTGCTAAATGCACCTGCAGTTAAGATCACTGTAAAAATGGAAAACGGTAGGCTGTAATTTGCCCATAGAACGGAACTTCTCCATAAATATTGGAAAGAAAGACCGTTTAACGTAAACTGGAAGAGTACATAAGTTAATATATAAATAACGTAATATAAATAACTTTTATCTTTGGTGGAAAATAGCAAAAATAGATTGTATACCACCATGATCATCATAGAGCCGTAATACAAGCCGAGCGCAAGTTGTTCCGTAAAACTATGTTCTATAAATTCATTTTTGGAAAACGCCAGAAAAGGTAGTAGAATCGAACTGGAACTTGCTATCCGAAAATAGATCTCTCTTTTAGAACCCGGCTCATCCGAAAAAGGATAGGCGAAATTCCGATGTTCGATCGGTCGAGTGCCGAATTCCCTAAGATCTCCCGAATGATTGACTGCAGAATCGGAAACTCTTCCCACAAACAGATCCACGTAATCTAACAGCGCATAATCAATCTCTAAGATCCAATCTAGAGGCTTGTTAGTCTGGTTTTCCGTTTTAAGACGCACCCAAATCGCAGATTTAGAATATCCTAAACTATTTTGTGTGACCTTTTCCGACCCACCTTGGTCGAAAATTTTTAACACTTCTTTGAAGGACTTTTTACCTGTTGTATCTTGGTAAACGGAAAGATAAGGAAGAAGAGAAACTCCGTCCATCCTCTCTTCCAAGTAGAAGCGGTCTTTTTTTTCGTAGACCGGACCTTCTCCCCAAATCGGGAAAGAGAAGAAGATCGCCAAAAGAAAACTTGATAGGATTAAAGATCGATTCCTGATTTCCTTTCGCATGGGCTACAAATCGTACGTAAGATCTAAAAAAAAGCGCCTAAAAATTTTAGTATTTTATCAAAAATCTGTTTGGACACTATGAACGTCCCTATGCTACTTCCGATCTGAGGGAGCATAAATACTAGAAAGATACGAGTCACCTTATTCTTCCAATATCCGCTGAAAGTTTCGGTGTCTTCTCCCAATCTTTCGAAATCCTCGACCAACGGTTTTCTAAACCATGACTCGGACAATGCAGCAACCCAACCCGGTTTGATGATCGGATTGAAGTTCCCGATAGGAGCCGCGATAAATGCAAGAAGAATGGAGATCGGATGTGCAAGTGCAATGATTGCACCGATTGCAGCAAGCGATCCTTTGACTAAGATCCATCTTATTAAAAATTCCTGACCTTCTTCTTTTCCACCGAACCAATAGAGCGCAGTAAAAGCAGAGATGATAATAGCGGGAAATAATAAAGGACGGACTCTGTCCCAAAAACCTTTAGTCGGCTGGATATCCAAATGATCGATATCCTTATCTTCTAAGATATGTTTTACGATACCTTCTAAATGTCCGGCGCCGACTACCGCAAAAATTTTCTTACCTACCGCGGCTTGTTGTCTGATCCTTTGTGCTAAATATGCGTCTCTTTCGTCTATGATCACATTTTTGACGGAGTGGTATCTGGAAGGAAGTTGAGAAAATAGATCCTTGAGAACATCGTCCGATTTCATCTCTTCTATTTTTTCGGGAGAAACCTCTTCTTTAACGATAAGAGAGCTCACCAAAGCGGAAAATAACATCATTCTACTCCAGAATCCCACATTCCACCAGGCCCTCTTAAGAGTGATGGAAATCTCTCGATCTACCGGTACGATCTTAGCATGGATCTTATTTCCTTCTTCGATCGCTTTTCTCATTTCGTCCCCGGGACGAATATTTCCGTAACCTAGTTTTTTCTGGAAAGAAGAAAGAATGAGACTGGAAAGAAGAAGCCACATCTTTCTTTCCTTGAATACTTTGAAAATATCCAATTTTTTCCAGTGATCCTGGTCCTGAACGGACCTCATTCTGGATGCACAAAGTTCCACGCAGACGGTGTCCGGTTTTTCTTCTTGGATGATCCTGGAAACTTCATCTATACTTTTTTGGCTAATATGGGCTGTTCCCAAAATAGTGATCTGGGAACCGTTTAATTCCAAGGTGCGGATCGGTTCTGAGGAGGCGATTGTTTGCAAGAGGTATGATTTCCTTTCTGTACATACAGTTTCCTTTACGCAAGGAGGATATGAAACTCTATTTTTCCGAAAAGAGGGGGAATTCCCACGGGATTTTTGGAAGGTTCAATCGTCACATAATTCGATTCCGTCCCCGTCAAATTTCTAGGAAAAATGATTTGAAGGAACTAGGATGATCCTAAAATACTACCCGGTTATTACTGATAGAAAGTATGCTAAATAAAGACGTAAAAATTATAAACGTCGGGATCGCGGATATCCAAGGAGGCCAATCCCCTTCCGTGATCCGCACCACATTAGGTTCCTGTATCGGAGTGGTTTTTTACTCTCCGGAGAAAAAGGTAGGAGCTATGGCCCATATCATGCTGGCCAAAGACCCTTCCGGAAAAGATTCCTCCAAAAATCCCCATAAATACGCCGAAACCGCTCTTCCGGAATTGTTAAAAAGAATGACTGAGTTAGGCTGTAATAAGGGCGAATATTTCGCTCGTCTATTCGGCGGAGCTTCCATGTTCAAAGGAATGAACTCAAGCTTCCTACAGAACATTGGGGATCTAAACGTAAGCGTCGCAAAAGAATTTTTAGATAAAGAAAAAATAACGTTACTAGTAGAAGATGTCGGAGGCCATGAAGGTCGAACGATCAGTCTCTATTTGGATGATGGCAGGATCCTTTTAAAGAAGGGCGGATTCGAAAAGTACCTTTATAAGGTCAGGTAGCGGAATGAAAGAAAAGATAGATCAACTTTTTGAAAACGAGGCCCAGCTCCCTAAGATCTCCTCCGTAGTAAGTAAAGTTATGGAAATGGTGGGAAATCCGGATGTTGTCATTGCAGACCTAGCCAAGGAAATTTCCAAAGATCCCGGACTTACCGCTGCAGTGATCAAACTTTCCAATTCCGCATACTTTCGTCCCGCTAAACCTGTAAAAACGGTACAAGAGTCCCTAATGACACTTGGGACCAAAACTGTAAAAGAGATTATTCTACTGAACGAGACCAAAGGTATTCTTAAAAAAGAACTGAAAGGTTACCAAGTAGATGGAGAAGCGAACTGGCTCCATTCTCTGATCGTAGCGGAACTTGCTAAAAGAATCGCAGTCCAGAAAAAACTAAAAGTGGATAAGGACGTTGTATTTACCGCCGGGCTTCTTCATAATATAGGGAAAGTTATACTCGCCGATTTTTTTCCAACTGTGCTTATGCAATTCAGAACGGAATTACAAAATTATGAAGGACCCTATACCGATCTGGAAGCTAAGTTTTTCGGATACACCCACCAAGAGACAGGTGCAAAACTTCTGGAAAAATGGAACTTCCCTCAGGAATTGATAGAAGTAGCTAGATATTATACTGAACCTGAAAAGGCGACACAGTTCCCTGAACTAGTTTCCATTATACATATCGCGAATTGTATCGTGATCCTAGGTGGAATGGGAATTGACATAGGCGGTTTGAAAATTCCACTCTCTTCTAAAGCCTTACAAGTCGTAGGTGTTACAGAGGGAGATCTGCAAATGTACTACACTCTTTTACCGGAGATGGCAAAACATATCGAAGAGTTGATCTCGGTTTGAAAAACATCGCCCTGATCGGCCCTAGAGGTGTCGGAAAATCCAAAATCTCCCGTAAACTTTCCAAACTCACAGGCAAACCGGTCATCTCCACAGACATGATAGCTGTTTACCTAACAGGCGGTGTATCCATTCCGGATTTCGTAAAATCACATTCCGGAAATTGGAAACCTTTCCGTGACCTAGAATTCCAGATCCTAAAACAAGTATCAGGATCGCAAAATCTGATCTTGGATTGTGGAGGTGGGATCTTATTCGACCAAGACGATTCCGGCAAAGAGATTGTAAGCGAAAGAAAGACCAATCTTCTAAAAGAAACCGCATTTGTGATCTCTCTATCCCGAAAATCCGAATACTTAGTGGAGAAAATCCAGAACGATCCTACCCGTCCTCCTTTAAGTTCCGTTCTATCTTATAAAACGATTTTAGAATCCAGACTACCACAATATAGAGCTCATTCGGATATCCAGATTGCCTTAGATGACCGCAGCACGGAAGAAGTTTGCGAAGAAATCCTACGCAGATCCGGATGGACTTAGTACAAAAAGGGCGATCTGCCCTTTCCTTAAACGTCCAAATTTATAAGATACGATCAAAATCATAAGAGCCTGTCCCCAAAGTGTCGAGGCTCTTGAAGCCTGCGGCTTGGAAATGGATCGATAGCCTTTAGTTTTGAAGCGGACTATAAATATCTTTACGACTTTCTAATGGAATTAGAATCTTCGTTATAGCCGGGACGAAAAAAATCCTTCTAAAAGACGAATGCCCGGGTTGTTGGAATTCCAACAACCCGGGGAATTGGACTCTTAGAACGTCCGGATACAAAAAATATAAAAATGATACAGTTAGCACTAGAGGTCCGAGATGATAGAAACGGAGGTCCCGAAGAAGAATAAATCTTCCTTCGAGAAACTAGTAAAGGTAATTCGGCAAAGAAATTATAAGAAGGCAACCGAATACACTTACCTAAGATATAATTTAGACTTTCTTTTGTTTGCGGATAAACCCGCTGAAAAAGTAGTCACAAAGGATATCGAAAAGTACATAGAATATTTAAGGAAGAAGAAGGTTTCCTCTTCCACTATTCAGATCAATATCAGTTCTTTAAAAATGTTTTTTGAAGAAGTTCTGGATATGAACGTATTCGAAGATTTCAGAAGACCTGCGAGAGAGTATAAAACTCCCAAGGTCCTAAACCAAAAAGAGATCACGCTTCTTTTAGAAACGGCATCGGAGTCTCCTAGATCACATCTTCTCTGCGCATTAGCCTATTTTGGAGGCTTACGAGTGGGAGAGATTATTCGTTTAAAATGGGGGCAATTCGATCTTTCTAAAAAGACGATCAAAGTAGATTCTCCTATCCCTACTCAAAACAGAACGGTTGTAATGGACGGAGAATTACAAAAGATCTTGAAAAAATTCGAAAAGGAAGTTGGGACAGAAAAAAGTTCTTATTTATTCCCTGGAAAATACCAAGGTACACATTTGACTTCCAGGAACGTAGAACGTTTAGTAGGCGATCTGGCAAAGTCCGCCGGGATCAAAAATCAAGTTACCTTATTCACTCTCAGGCATAGCAGGGCCATCCACCAATTGGCGGAAGGGAAAAGTTTAGAGGATATCAGAGAGTTTTTAGGTCATAAAAGTCTTGCAACTACGGAAAGTTATCTTCCTATCCGCAAGAACCTAAGACCTCAGGTGAGACAAAAACATATCCAAGACGCTCTAAAAGAAATTAAGAAGAAATACAGATACTGACAGCTATCCGGCCGGAACGCCGGAACTTCTTCTTTTTTGAATATTCTTTTTTCTTGATAAAAGTTCCTGGATCTTTGCATGTACTTCGCTAGTCAGACCCATTTTAGTAAAGATCAAAGATGCCAAAACGAACAGACCTCCCACCACAGGCCCGAATAGGACCGTAATTCTCCAACCTAATTCGGCGTTCTGTGTTTGCGCTCCTGCTTGGTATCCAATCGCTTCCAAGAGAAATCCTAAAAATGCAAACCCTAGGGCTCTGATGACCTTCGTCGCCATCTTCCAAAATCCGAAATAGGCCCCCTCTCTTTTTTCTCCCGTTAGAAGTTCGTCATAATCGACTACATCCGCCACCAAAGAATCGAAAAGAAGAATGGACCCTGCAAATAACCCGCCAAAAAACGCAGCAATCAAAGGAGCCTCATAAGATCCCTGAGGCAAGATAGGGTATAAGACGATTGTCAAAATGCCTAGAAAAAAACTCCCCCAGAACGCAGGTCTTTTTTTACCGAATTTTTTTGCTAAGTATACCCAAAGAGGAATTGAGATCGTAAGAAAAAATACAAAAGGAAGAAGGATACGTATCACCACCTGAGAGTCCTCGAGCAGCAATCTTTCCTTATAATACAAAAGTCCCAAGGAAGAATTTAAAGTCCTGGCAGCCGTCGCCACGATAAACGCCAAAAGAAGAGGTAAAAAATATCGATTTTTTAATATAAAGACCGCCGATCGGAAGAAAGATCGAATATTTTCGGCGATGGAAATTTTATGAGTAACGGTTCTTTGGTACGGAAAATCTCTCCCTTTGGTGAAAAAATAAGATAAATAAGATACAAAACATAATAAGACCCAGATAGTCGCAGAAGAATAACTTCTGGAACTAAATCCATTCTTTCCGTAAGCGACCCAAATTGCAGGAAGTAGCAATCCGGATAAAAGGCCTAGATTCGCAAAAAACAATCTCCAACCGAAGATCTGATTCCTTTCTCCGGGGGTAAAACTCATCTCTCCCCCTAAACTGATATGAGGGACTGCGATCATGGTCATGAATGTATTCGTAAAAAAGTAAACGATTACCAAATACAAAAACTTAAGACCTTGAGTTTCTAACTCAGGAGGAGTGAAAAGAAAGGTAGCGCCTAATCCGAGTAAAAATCCTCCTACTAGAATATAAGGACGTCGTCTTCCGTTTACAAAACCGGTTCGATCGGAGATATATCCCATAATAGGATCACTGATCGCATCCCATAAAATTGTGATAAGCATTGCCAAACCGAAAAGAGAAGGTTTTAATCCTACGGTGGAAACATAAAAATCCAGAAGATAGATCTGGGCCATAGTTTCCACCGCGGTAATACCTACTTCTGCGGAAGCATAACCTGCCATTCTAGAATGTGATAAGGTTTGATTTTTCATAAAATAGGGAGTTCTTCCTAGCGTTACTCTAAGAGTTCTTTTATCTCAATTGATAAAAGTTTTCCAAGTACCGATCAATTTACCGGAACGTAACAAATGGATCTCTCCCATTTCCGCCATTACCTTTTCACTTTGAGTAGGCCTAAAAAATACATGATCGTCGGGGTCTAAAGAAGTCGCCCGGGATCCGGTTAAAATACTTTGGTTGGTGCTTGAACCGAATAAGGAATTATCCTCGAGTCCTTTAGGAGATTCTTTTTTAGCGGAGAAGGCTCCTCCATAAATGAAGTAGGTCACTTCTTGGTTCGGATTCCAGATCGGGAATAGAAAAGACAAAGATTCTAAGAAAGGGATTTTGGTTCCTTCTAACTTTTTCAGAACCGGAGTTGCTATATACACGGCAGGGCTATGTTCTTCTAAACTTTCCACATCGAAATCGGTAGGTTTTACCAAAGCGGAACCTAAGGATACATCGTTGACTACTCCAGGATTTTTTTGGTAAAAGCGGTAGGTTTTACTCCCTCCCCCATTAAATACCAATTCTTTTCGGTACAAAGCCGGGAACTTTTCTTTTCCTAATTTTATAAAATCGGAATATATCTCTAAGGAATTTTTAAGGGACTTTTCCATAGCCGAGGTCTTATTTTCGAAGATGACCGGAACGGAAGCTACATGAGGTTCATAACCCATATAACCGGAAAGCTCTACGTTCTTAGGATTTTTTTGGAGGAGCTCTAACGCTGCAAAAGAATCTTCCGGTTTCGCAAATCCCCCTCTATGCAAACCTATATCGATCTCTAAACTAAGTTTTAAATTTAGATCCTTCTTCTTTGCAAAATCTAAATATTGTTCCACTCGATAGGAAGTATCCACCAGCCATTGTACATTTTGAAAATGTTCTTTTTTCGTTTTGGAATATATTTCCGCCAAAGCGGCGATCGGCATCGGTTTTCCCAAAAGAATATCAAATTTTTGGAATTCAGGATCATTTAATAACATGATGATATCGCCGGAATGGAAAACCATCAGTCGTTTGGAACCTGTGGCATTGACGATATACTTAAGTAGATCTATAGAAGGGAGAGATTTTACGACGATTCTGTAAGATAGAGGGGGTTTGATTTTTTCTTTCAGAAGTTTTAGATTGGAATCCAAACGATCCAAATCGAGTAATACGATCGGTTTTCCGGGTCCATTTTCTTTGAGCTCTGTGTTTAGGTCCTTAAAATAAGAAGTATAAGCGGCTCCGTTGTCTTTCGGTTTTATAAAAACGATCAGCAAAAGAATAACTGCAAATATCCAAAGTAGTCCTTGATTAGACCCTTTTCTATACATCCTAGATCCTCCTTTGAAAAACCAGGTTGGACTTTAAGATGTTAGACTAATCCGGCAAACGGAATTTAGGGAGAGAGAGATTAAATCGAACCGCAATCATTCGGATCAATATCACAAGTAAGGCGGAAACTGTAGTGTTTAAACTTCCGTTCACTTCATATCTATCTAATACGATATATAAGATTGCTCCTGCCAAACATGCAGTCGCATAAATTTCTTTTCGGAAGATCATGGGAACTTCGTTAATAAGAGTGTCTCGGATTACTCCTCCGAACACTGCGGATATCATTCCCAAGATGGCAGCGGCAAAAGGATTTACTCCGCTGAGTAAAGAGATCCTAGTTCCGATCACCGTGTAGATCCCGATCCCGACAGTATCGAAAAAGAAAATCCCGGTTTTCATCCGGATCAAAAATTTAGGAAATACGAACGTGATCGCAAAACCTGCAAATATCGCCCAAAGAACATTCGAATCGGAAACCCAAGAAACAGGATAATTTCCTAAAGTAATATCTCTTAGTGTCCCGCCGCCGATTGCAGTGATAAATCCCGTGAAAAATACGCTGAACGCATCCGCATGGTAGGTCTTTTTTTCCGCAGCGGCCAAGGCTCCGGACACCGCAAATACGGTGACCCCGGCCAAATTGAAAAAATAAAAAAGGTCCACATTAACCCTTTTTGTAGACCGTTTGTTTTTTCTTACCTTTATTCATGAGAGAAGGACTGAGTAACGCGTTCAAACCGGGTAGAAAACTTCCGACCTTCGCCAAAAATCCTCTGGAACCTGGGATCAAGACTTCCATAGGTTTATTAGGAATTACTTTATTAAAAATAATATCGGTTACTTCTTCCGTTTTGAGATATCTGTTTCCGGAAAATGTCATAGAAGCTTCTTCATAATCTTTTTGCAGATCAAGCATCGGTGTTTGGATCGCATCGGGACATACAACACTGACGAATACTTTTTTGGGTCTTAATTCTTGGGCTACCGCTAAGGAGAACCCTCTGACTGCAAACTTAGAAGTGGAATAAAGAGATATTCCTGGGATCGGGGCCACACCCGCTAAAGATGCAATATTTATAATATGCCCTCCGCCTTGTGCGATCATTCGGATAGAAGCTTCCCTAGTTCCGTACATCAGGCCTTTGGCGTTGATATCGATATGCCTGTCTATATCCTTAGGACTTACATTTTCTATATAACCGGGAAGAAGATATCCTGCCACATTCATTAAAATGTCGAGTTTTCCCCATTTTTTATAAACAAGATCCATGACCTTCTTCCAATCGGAAGGAGAAGTCACATCCAATTTTGCGGTTAAAACCCTGTTCTTGTCAAACTTTTGTTTAGACACGAAATCTTTTAGGGCCTTTTCGTTCAGATTTGTGATAAGGATATTATGACCTAAGGAATAGGCCTTCTCCGCAAGATTTTTTCCTAAACCGCCGTTTGCACCGGTGATGAGTATATTCATGTATATTTCCTAACGGATAACTATATTACCGAATTCTAATTGTCCGAATGAGAAGGTTGGACTAGTTCCGGGGAAAAGCCAGAAACCGCTCATTTCGGAAGAAGGCATAACATTATAAAATTCCGGATTTCGCAAAGAAGGACCCGCAATCTCTTTTTCCAGTACCATGGAGATATATTGATCAAGGCCTATCTCCAATGTGTTTCCATTTAAGATCACTTCCATGCCTGTGTTTTTTGCATATTTTCGCACGCCAGGGATCCTAGACTTAAGCGGGTTATAGTTATCTGCACTTACTCCATTTTCGCTCGTCACAAAAATTCCTTCCGGAGTATTTGCTACCAAACTATGATTTCCGTAGGTATGACCGGGGGTTCGGATCAAAGCCACTCCCCCACCTAATTCGGTATCAGTATCCAATAAAACAACCCGATCCATGGAAATACCGCCGGATCCATTCGGACAGTACCAATCGGATTGAGGAGGAAGCAGTCCTTGGATAGAATTCCATTCTTCTTTCATTACTAAAAGTTTTGCATTCGGGAAATATCCTCGCTGACCATTCGCTCCTAACCATTTACGCAGATCCTGGGTATGCAAATGATCGAACGAAATATAATCCACCTTCTCCGGAGGAAGTCCTACTTGTTTCAGACATTGTTCGACAGTATTCAAAGTAGGAGCCATAATCTTTCTACCAAGGTCCTGAAAAGGGCCGAAACTTTGGGAAAGTCTTTTGAAAAACGGAGTTTCTGCGTTCGCATCCACATCGGATGGAGAGAATAAAAGGGTCTTAATCCCCTCCGAAGTTTTGTATTGAATGATGAATAATCGATTGATGATATGCAAAAACGGCGTGGGTAAACTAAAAGCGTTCAACAAAGCATACTTAGTTGGATAAGGTACACGCACCAGATCAAAGGATTTGTAATATACGACTTGTGGTCCCGACAAAAACCTATCCCTAAACCTTCTGGCTCTTCTGCGGACGTCTTCCAAACGATCCACTGGGGCTGGAAGATCACGAGAACCTAGAAAATCTTTGATAGGTTTGAGACTGGAGTCTTTTTTGGGGGACGGTTTTTTGACCGATTTGGAAACGTTTACCTTTGCCATAAGTTTATCCCTTCACACATTTTTATAGTCCGCCCCAAAACTTAGGTCATTGTTAAATATCCGGTCCCGGGCTCGAGGACCTGGGCCTTTTGGACCGGATCCTTATATTCCCATTCTTAAAAATTCAAACGGGAGTATCTTAAAAAACCTTCTTTAAAAAAATTTAAAATGGTTTGTATAATGCCAAATATGCGGAGAATGTACCAAGCACGGGAAGACCGAACCAAAGTATTTTTGCGAACTCAGGTTTTTTATAATAAGCAGTCAATAATCCGCCGAAGAAAAGCCAAATCAGGGCCTTGGCGATAATCCAACCTTGAAAGCTTGTCAAAAGTCCTATTCTTTCCAGCATTCCAATACCTCCGATCAATATAAAGGTCATGCCTATTCCATGAGCGGAAGCGATCAGTTTTTTAGGAGCGTTCTCTTTTGTACCCCCACTTATTACGTGAAGTGCCAGACCACCGTACGCGGAGAATAAGAATAGAATACCGAGGATATGAATGAGCTTGTACACCGGATAAGAAATCATAGGTGCCTATTCTTAAAAGCCTCCGGTCCTATGGAAAGCGAAAAACGATCTTCTACTTTTCCAAAAGATGTTGGACCCCGACCCAATTCCCAACAGGCGGAGATTCTATATATTCTTGGCAACGTTTTCTGTATAGGATCGCGACTATATCTTCAGGATAAACTTTTAAGGCCTGTTCGAAATTTTGGAGAGCTTCCTTAAAATTTCCTACTTTATACAAAATAATTCCACGAGAAATCAGGGGCAAAGTTGCATCTTTTAGTTTTCGGATATGTGGATCGTCAGACTCATAAATTTCGTAGATGATGATCGCTTGGCTTTTTCCTTTGACCACGACCGAATCCACTTCTCGGATCGCAAGATCGTCGGCAATAGTAAGACTAGATAATGTATTTTGAGTGATCAGTATATCCGCCTTATACAAATTCGTAAGACTTTCCAAACGAGATGCAACGTTCACAGTGTCGCCAATTACGGTTGTGTCCAGTCTATGAGAAGATCCTACAGTCCCAAGCATCAGATTTCCCGTATTAATACCGATCCCGATCCTTACACCCTTTACATGTCCGTGTAAACCTTTCACTTCTTCTTCCAGTTCTCGGACCCTTCTTCTCATATCAATTGCTGCAAGAACCGCTCGATCCGCAGCAGATTTTCCTTCCCAATTGTTCTCCGAATGAATCACTCTTTCCGCAGAAAACAAGGCAAGGATCGCATCTCCCATAAATTTATCCACGAAACCCTCGTATTTTTGGATCAGAGGTTCCATCTTAGCCAGATAGCCGTTGATAAATCGGAAGTTTTCTTCGGGAGTCATCTTCTCGGAGATGGTAGTAAAAGAACGAATGTCCGTGAATAGGACGCTCATCTCTCTTAATGCGGAATCGCCCAGATTCACATCCACCGCGGAATCTTTTCCCAGTACACTCAAAAATTGCATCGGAACAAAACGGAAGAATGCATTCTTCTGCCTGGCCAGTTCCAGTTTTTGATGACTAAGTTCTATGTTCAATTCTTCGGATTGTTTGTACAGATCGATAAATCTGTTCGCAAGTATGGTGGTTAAGGAAATCACAAAAAGAAGATATGCAAACTGCGTGAATCGTATTCCGGATTGGAAAAACATGGAGTCCAATACATCGTAACCCGAAATGAATACGATGATGAACATGCTGATCGCCATAAGGGATGCGTCTTTTTTTCTAAGGTAAACCGCTTTTCCCATGAAGTACAATAGATAAATGAGAGAAGGTAGTATGGAGATCTGCCAAGCTCTCAAACTGATCATTAAGTATTGGAATGGAGCTAAAAAAGAAAAGAAGAAGATAATAAAACTCCATCCTGTAATGCCAAGTATCGCCTTATTCGGTAAAGTGGACCCGTAAAAATAATCGTGAAGAAAAAGTAAAAATAAAGGTGCAAGCAAGGACACCGAACCATATTCAATTCTTGTAATCCAAGTACTGTCCTGAATAAAATCGAAAATGATCGTGGATCTACTCAAAGAGTACACAGCCATGGAAATGGAGAAGATCCCGAAGTATAAGTTATATTTATCCGTTCTTCGTTTGGAAAAAATGAGAAGGTGATAAAGCCCGAAAAATATGTAGATCGTATTTAAACTTAAATTGATTAAGATCCCGATTTTCTTGGAAAAATCGTATTCAACGCCTAAAGTATAATCCCCATCCAGATAAAATCCGAGGTCCACATTCGTCGGAGTGAAGATGGGGGAAAGTACAGGATACTCTTCCTCAGAAAGATGAACCGCCGGCCCATCTCCTAACATGTGAAATACGAGTCTATTTTCTCCGGCTTGTAATAGACTGGAATCCACCTGCACGTCCAGATCTCTGAGAGTTTTTCGGATTTGCATTTTTCCGTTCGAGTCCAAATGGATCTCTTTTTGTAGAAGGTTACCGTTCAGATAAATTTCCCAATTCTCTCCTATAAAATTTAAGTACAATCGGATCGGATTTAAGAACACTTTCGCCTTAGGATCGAAACTAAGATTGAATTTTGTCTGGATGGTGAATTCCTGAACCTTGTCGGAAACGGGAGTTTTATAAATTTGGTTCAGAACGATCGGGAATTTTTCTATTTTTACATATCCAGGTTCTGTGGATTCGAAACCGGATTTGAATGAAGGTTTAAATCCTTGTACGGATTCCCATTCCAATCTTTTAAGATCCAAGTCTTTCCACCCTAGGATGGGCTCTTCTTCCTGAGAACCTAGAGAGAAAAAAGAGAATAAGAAAAAAGAAATAAAGACTAGAGTTCTAAAAGGTAAAGTGGGAATTTTTTGATTTTGCAGCATGCGTTATTCGACAGCAGTAATTGGATGAGAAAAACCGAGAGATTTCAAGTTTTTTAGCGGATTTTTTCCTTTTCCCGAAAATGTTTTCGGTAGAAACTATCCGGAAGGGAAAATAGGAGGAAAACTTTATGTCTGACTCATGGGAAGGCAAAAAATTGCCGGAAGTAAGTTTATCCAGCTCTACCGGAAACACCGTACATCTACCTAAAGACTCGGCCGGTTCTTGGACCTTGTTGTATTTTTATCCGAAAGACGACACTCCAGGTTGTACTAAACAAGCCTGCTCTTACCGAGACAATTTGGAAAAGTTCACCCAAGCAGGGGCAAAGGTCTATGGGATCAGTTCCGATTCTTTGGACAGTCATAAACAATTTATTGACAAGTTCAATCTAAGTTTCCCTCTTCTGTCCGATCCGAAACAAAGTTTGAGCGGTCCCTTAGGAGTTTATGGAGACCAAGAATGGCAAGGCAGAGTGTTCAAGGGACTTTCTAGAGACAGCTTTTTGGTGGGACCTGACGGGACCATTCGCAAAGTATGGAGAAAAGTGGATCCCACTAAAACGGTCGCCGAAACTTTAGAGGCGATCTTAAAAGAGGCCGGTGCCTAAGGCGTGATCGTAAAATATATATTAGATACATACCAACCGCATCTACATTTATTAAAGGTGGAAATGGAAGTCCACCCGGACAAACAGGAAACATTTCTCTGTATTCCGAACTGGTCCCCGGGTTCTTACAAGATCCGAGATTATTCTAAATCCATCCACCAAGTCCAATTTACACAGTCCAAACCGGGCTGGAGCCTAGAGCAAACGGACTTGGATACATGGAAAGTTTCTTCCAAGGGAGAAACATTCAAAATTTCTTATCTAGTCTACGGATTCGAACACACGGTTCGAACCAATTATTTCACTAGCGATTTTATTTTAGTCCACCCTCCCGCAACATTCTTATACCCGAAAGATCGGATCGATCTGGAACCGGAGCTGAGTTGGAGAACCCTAACTCCTTTTCGCTTTTGTTATACGGGATTAAAGAAGAAGGAAGGTTCCAAACAAACCTGGAAGGCAAAGAACTTTGATGAATTTTTCGATTGTCCTATCCTTCTTACAAACGAAAAGCAGCTCAGTTTTAGCGTAGAAGGATGCGAATTCGATCTAGTCATCCTAGGAGATATTGAAACAAAGGATAAGAAGAAGATCTCCAAGGATCTGGCAACCATTGTGGAAACCCAGATCAAACTGTTGGGCGGAACGGAAAATCAATATTATCTATTCGCTTTGGATATGAGCGATAATCAGTATGGAGGATTGGAACATCTAAATAGTAGCATCAACCAATTCGATCCGAATGGATGGTCCAGCCCCGATAATTACAGAACACTTTTAGAACTTTTATCTCATGAATATTTCCATCACTGGAATGTAAAAAGAATTCGTCCGATCGCGCTCGGCCCTTTCGATTACCAAAAACCG
Organism: Leptospira sp. WS58.C1; assembly: GCF_040833995.1. Classification (NCBI taxonomy): domain Bacteria; kingdom Pseudomonadati; phylum Spirochaetota; class Leptospiria; order Leptospirales; family Leptospiraceae; genus Leptospira; species Leptospira cinconiae. The sequence goes on along the minus strand of NZ_CP162138.1, from coordinate 106,849 downwards.
AATTTAACAAAAGAATTATGGATCGCGGAAGGTATCACTAGCTTCTTCGACGCCTACTTTCTACTTCTTTGCGGATCTTATTCCCCCCAGCAGTATCTGAACAAACTTTGGAAGGACATACGGGAGTTGGAGGAGTCTTTGGGTGAATCCTGGATGAGTTTGGAAGATTCCAGTTTTACCGCTTGGACTAAATATTATAATCGTCCTTTCGATCCGAATTTTTCGAATACCGGGATCTCTTATTATACGAAAGGTGCTATTTTATCCTTAAGCATACATATTTATATCCTGAAAGAGACCAAGGGTAAAAAATCACTAGTCGATATCATGATTGCTTTGAACAAGCAGTTCCACCAGGAGAAAAAAAGAGGATTTACCAAGGCTGAATTTTTCCAAACGGCGAAGAAGGTCACAGGCCTGGATCTTAAACTGGAATTCGATCCTTATATCGTGGAACCGAAGCGTATTCCTGTTGAAAAATATTTACATCTGATCGGGGTGGAAAGGACCGCTTCCAAACCTAAAATCGAATCCGGATTTAGGGTAAAAGAAGAAAGAGGAAGAATGATCGTAAGTAAGATCCTTCTTTCCAAATCCGTAAAAGAAACGGATATCAATCTAGGCGACGAATGGATCGCTTTGGATGACAAAAGGATTCTCCCAGGCAATTGGACAGAATTATTAAATCAATACCAGCCTGGTAAAAAAGCGGACCTTCTTCTTTCCAGAAGAGGGAAAATCTTAAAAAGAAAGATCAAATTCGATTCTTCCCCATCTGCAAACGAACTATGGATCGATGAAAAAGTGGAGGACTCTACCAAGGAATTGAGAGAGATCTTTTTGAACTTGGGAAAAGATCCGGCGACTTCGAAACCTTCTCCCAAAAAAACTAGATCGAAGTAATTCCTCCGTCCACAGTCCAGTTCGCACCGTTGATATAACCGGACTCGGAAGAAATTAAAAAAGTCACCACTCTCGCGATCTCTTCCGGAGAAGCGATCTTCTTAACGGGGGTCATCTCTATTATTTTTTTGCGATGATCGTCCACTTGATCTTCTTGGATGCCCATCTTGGTTTCCATATAACCGGGACTTACTGCGTTAGACGTAATTCCTTTTTCTCCCCATTCCGCAGCGATCGATTTCATAAAACCTATCATACCATGTTTGGAAGAGGAGTAGGCAACGGACAAGGCGCTTCCTTGCACGGACAATGAAGATGCGATATAAACGAATCTTCCGAATCCTTGGGCGCTAAAAATTGGAAGTAACGATTTTGTAATTTGAAAAGCAGAGCGAAGGTTAATGGAAAAGATCCTGTCCCATTCTTCCAAAGAAACTTGGGTGATTTTATGATAAGGACCGCCGTAACCCGCACAATGTATAAACCCACGGATAGAAGAAGAAGGTTCGGACTGGAAATTTTTACAGGCATTCTCCAGTTCGTCCGAAGAAGTTAGGTCCATTTTTTGGAATGTTTCGTTTGGATGGAGTTTGTCGGGAGAAATTAGATCCCAATTTAGGATCGAATATCCGGAACTTCCTAATTCGGAAACGAGAGCGCGACCCAGGCCCCCACTTCCTCCAGTGATTAAAATTGTAAACATTTCCGAATCGACGTACAAGTGGGGAACGATTTCTCTGTTTGGTATGGAACATTCCTTTGAGAGGGTCAACAATATTCTGGAGGCCCTTCCCTATATTACGAAATACTCCGGGAAAACCGTGGTCATCAAATATGGCGGGGCTGCAATGGCAAAGGCCGACTTAAAGGAATCTTTCGCAAAAGATATCGTTCTTCTAAAATATGTAGGCATCCATCCGGTCATCGTACACGGAGGTGGGCCTGAAATAAACAGACTCTTAGATAGTCTGAATATTCCGACCGAGTTCGTTCATGGACATCGGGTCACAAATGAAGAGACCATGGACGTGGTAGAAATGGTCCTCACCGGAAAAGTAAATAAACAGATCGTTTCCATGATCAATAAAGAAGGTGGGAATGCAGTAGGACTTTCCGGAAAAGACGGAAATCTGGCAGTCGCTTCCAAGACTAAGATCGAAGTGGATGTAGAAGGAAAAAAATCGGAACTCGTGGATGTGGGTCTTGTCGGTAAGATCGACAAAATAGATCCGACTGTCATTTTATCTCTGCAAGAAAAAGGTTTTATCCCGGTCATTTCTCCTGTTGCCGAATCGGGATCAGGAGATTCCTTAAATATCAACGCGGATACTTTTGCGGGAGAATTGGCAGGAGCTCTGAAAGCGGAAAAACTGATCCTACTTACGGATACCAGCGGGATCCTGATCGACGGAAAACTAGTAACCGGTTTAAACCGTGCCTTAGTAAAAGATTATATTCGAAAAGGAGATATCACCGGAGGAATGATCCCCAAAGTGGAATGTTGTCTTTCTGCGATTGACCAAGGAGTGAGAAGGACTCATATTATTGACGGAAGAGTCCCCCATTCTATTCTGATCGAAATTTTTACCGATCAAGGGATCGGTTCCTTGATCGAATAAGATGGAAATTCCGAATCTCCTTGACAGGAGTTGGATTTGGGCTGGAATAAGCCCTCCAATCTGAAAATCTCTCAAAAAAAGAAGTATTCCCGGACCAAATGAGTTTCAAACAGCTCTCCTTAGCGCTTATTTCAGACATTACCGCCAGGATCAACTCCACGGATGATCTGGAAGAACTTTTAGGAATTATTATAGAGACCACAAAAGATGTACTCAATACGGAAGGATGTTCCCTTCTACTCTACGATCGGGAAGAAGATTGTCTCGTATTCCAAGTCGCTAAAGGTGATAAGGGAGAGTCCCTCACAGAATTAAAAGTCCCGAGAGGAAAAGGGATCGCCGGAATGGTTCTAGAAAGTTTAGAACCTGTCATCGTTAACGATGCGGCAAACGATCCTAGGATTTATAGGAATATAGACGACGCAGTCGGATTTACCACAAAAAACCTGATCTGCGTTCCGATGAAGGCCCAAGGAGAGATCCAGGGAGTACTGGAAGCGGTGAACTCTTTGGAAAGGCCCGAATTCACAATTAAGGATATTAAAATATTAGAATATCTTTCCGATCTTGCTGCAATCGCGATCCGTAACAGAAAATTGATCCGCGATCTAAAAGATCGCGCGAGAGAATTGGACTGTCTCTATCAGATCAGCCAGGCGATTTCTAATATCGGCGAGTTGGACCAATTCTTAAATCTGACAGTAAACTCCATCTCCGATGTTTTAGGTGCGGAAAGAGTTTCTTTAATCTTCCAAAATCCTAGAACAAAATCTTTCGAACTCTCAAAATCAATCGGTTTCAGTCTGGAAGAAGAATCCCATTTGGTGGATGAGTCCCGAGGGATCTTAAACGAAATTTTATCCCAGGGAAAAGCTCTTTTAGTACAAGGACAAACGGATATCAATCCGGACCTTCTTACCCCAAATCGTTATAAGACAAGATCCTTTGTTTCCGTTCCGATCCGCCAAGACGGTACCATCATAGGCGTTTTAAACGCTGCGGATAAGATCAGTGGGGATAGTTTCTCTCACCAGGATCTTTCCATTTTAAGCACGATCTCCAACCAGATCGCAGAAGCATATAATAGTCTTTTGGCAAAGAACCAAAAGGAGAAGTTAACCTCTATCCGAAGAGACATGCAGATCGCTTCTCAGATCCAGCTGAACTCATTGCCTAATATTCCTAAGAAGATGCATCTTTTGGAGATCGAAACTTCTTATACCGCATCTAAGGAGATCGGCGGAGATTTTTACGATCTAATCTACCATAATCCTGACGAAGTGAGTATCCTGATCGCGGACGTTTCCGGAAAGGGGATCGCCGCAGCATTGTTTATGGAATTTTCCAAAACGATTATCGCAGGTGAAGTGGCGCGTAACTCTTCCACAAGCATCAGCCTTATGGGGGCGAATCGGATCATCCAGGAGAAGTCCGGTTATTTTATGTTCGTTACGGTAATGCTCACTCGTATCAATATGCTCAAAAAAAGGATACGTTATTCTAGTGCGGGCCATAACGAGCAGCTATTATATAAAGCAAAAGAGAAGAAGGTATTACTTCTCTCCGGAAAAGGAATGCCTCTCGGTATCAAAGAGTCGGAGATAGAAGAACATGAAGTGGAATACCAACCGGGAGATCTTCTAGTTCTATATACCGACGGTGTGAGCGAGACCACTAACGAAGGCGGAGAAATGTATTCTCTGGAAAATCTTGCAAAACTGATAGAAAGAAACGGGGACATGCCTGTGGAAAATCTAAAAGAACTGATCCTGGATACTACCGATGCGTTCAGAGGAGAGGCGGATCCTCACGACGATTACACTTTAGTAATGGTCCGTCTGAATTAGAATTTCATAATATAACTCAATAGATAGGCTCTTCTACTATTCTGCCACCATATGAGCGGGCTGCCCTGTAGAGGCCAGCAAGGTTCTCCATAAAGTACTCTTAGTAGGTTGCAGCACTTTTCTTTCCTGGATGGCTATATCGATCGGAAGATGTGTGAATACGTTATTCCACATACCGATCACTATATCCGTCTTGCCTGCCATAGCAGCGTGTACGGCATTCTGGGCTAAAAATCCGCAAAAAATGGAATCCTCAGGGTTTGCGGGAATGGAACGGATGATATAACTCGGGTCTATATATTTTACGTTCACTTCTATCTTCTCCGCTTTGAAAAATTCTTGGATGGAATTTTTAAGATACACCCCTATATCGCCTAACTTTAGATTTCCTGAAGCGTCTCTTTCTTCCGTCTTGCCGAAAAACTTTTGTCCCGCTCCTTCCGCTACGATGATCACTGCATGTTCTCTGGTCTGTATTCTTTTTTTGAGAACATCTAAGAAGGAACCTTTTCCATGCAGATCAAAATCCACTTCCGGAATGAGGCAATAATTTACGTTTTGAGAAGCCAGAGCTGCATTCACCGCGATAAAACCGGAATGTCTTCCCATCAACTTTACTACACCGATCCCGTTCGGCGCCCCTTTTGCTTCCACATGCGCACATTCTACAGCTTCCATCGCTTTGGAGAAGGCCGTGGAAAATCCGAAAGTTTTTTGCACATAATTGATATCGTTATCTATCGTTTTAGGAACTCCGATGACCGAAATCTCTTCGCCCCTTCTATCAATCTCCTTAACGATCTCTTTTGCACCTCTTAAGGTTCCGTCTCCTCCGATACAGAAGAGCATCTTGACTCCATATAAAGAGAGTCGATCCACCATGTCGGAAGGATTTTGGTTCCCTCTGGAAGAGGCAAGAATCGTACCTCCGTCCCTTCCTATATGAGCCACGTTTTCGGGATTCAACTCTATAGGTTTATGATCATACTTTTTGACAAGGCCCTGATAACCGTAAGGAAATCCAAGGATACGTTTGACCCCGTATCTATAATTTAATTCCATTACAATCCCTCGGATCACGTCATTGATCCCTGGACAAAGCCCGCCGCAGGTTACGATCCCGGCGGTTACTTCTTTCGGGTCGAAATAGATTTTCTTTCTAGGACCTGCTTGTTCGAAAAATTCGGCGCCTTCTTCTATATATTCCTTCCAGTTCTCTTCCGTTTCGAATACCGTCTTAAAAACCACCTTGGATTCGTCTGCGGTGTAATATTCATAGGCGGCCGGACTTTCAAATTTGCAGGGGCCGAAATTTCTGATCTTTGTGTTCATTTTTACCGATTCCAAGTAAATTATAGAAGGTTGGTTTTTTTGCTAAATATGACGGAATTATCATTGGCAAAGCAGAATATTCCGTCATATATCAATAAATATAGGATGAGAACCGAGAAAATGACATTTGATTCCAAATCTCTTCCTAAACGTAAGCGCTCGTTTTTTAGAAAGACCTTTCCTTCCATCCTGCAGGTGATCATTCCCTTTATAGCGAGCCTGTCCGTAATCTACGGAGAGAACAGTTCTACTTTTTTCTGGGATTCTTTCGACAACTTTTCCAAAAATAAAGCCCTATTTTCCCAAAAGGGAACTTCCGACCAGAAAGACGAGAAGGAAGAGAATAAGGTCCAATTTTTTTCCGCTCTTACATTCAAATATCCTTATGAAATGAAAGTGTTTCAGGAATACCTCCCGACCGAATCCGCATCTTACGATTCGATTCCGGGACTGCCGAATAAGTTACCGAACCAACCTAAAATTCTTCTACAAAAGAGAGAATTTTTCGCCCTCTACCCTTCCCTCGGAAGAGAAGAGGTTTTTGTAATGGCAATGAGCATGGGCCAGAATAAAGAAAATAAATCCGAAGCTTATGTGGGAGCGAATACGGAAAGAAGGGCTTTCGATCCTTTAACGGACGTGAGAGTGACTTCTTCCGTTCTGCCTGGACTAGGTTCTAATCTTTCTAGGGGTTTGGATAACCAAGCAGGGAATTTACTTTTCGGATATTTGCTCGGACGCGCAGGGATCCAAATGGATCTAGGCTGGAGAATGGTCGGTAACAACGTAGGTTTAGCGATTCCCGAATCTGCAAAATCCTCCATTGGTATAAGTTATTCTTTGATCTCAAACTCCGGCAGTTTAAATAAGATGGATTTCTTCTTACAAGTTTCCGGAATCAAAAGATTTAACGATAAGAGTTTTTTACCGATCGATACCCCCCAAGCTTTCAAAGGTTGGCAGCAAGGTTACGAATATTACGTAAACCCCGGATTTTCCATTTCAACAAAAAACTTGAGTTTCGAAGGTTTAGTACGTTTGCCTCTTCACCAGCCATTTCCGAATATGGACGGATTACTTACCCCCGAAATCCAAGGTATGCTCGGGGTAAAATATAAATTCTCCGATAGTTCTCCAAATTTACAAAAATAAAGATCAATTTTTTCTAATATCATTTTCCGACGCTACACACCGATATCCAAATTTAGGAGAAAGGCCTATGAAAAAAATCGAATTCCTAATCTTATTTTGTGCTGTTACGACGATATGGGCCGATGAAGTGGTTTATACAAAAGCGGGAAAGAAGATAATCTTAAAAGAAAATTTTACCTGGCAGTATGCCCCCGAACCCAAAGTAGATCCATCAAAAAAATCAAATACGACCAGGCCAATCCTGAAAGGGACCGACCAAACTAGTCTGATTAAAAGTACGTCAGGAGTATATTCCGTTTTTTATAATTCGGCCCAATGGACAAGTGTGACCGAAAACCATGAATTTGCAGAGTTCCATTTCGTAAACCAAACAAGAACCGGCAACGCGATGGTAATCTATGAAGGTTTGGAAATTCCTTTGGAATCATTTCCTGAATTAGTTCTATTAAATGTAGTCAAAACGGATCCGGATGCGAGGATCTTAAACATAGAAGATTGTTCCGTGAACGGAGTCCTTGGAAAGATTGTCACTTATACGGCACAGATCAAAGGTCTTAGATTTATTTTTTATTCCTTTCTAACTAGCGGTAATTTCGGTTCAGTTCAGTTCTCTACTTTTACCCTAGAAAGCCAGTTTGAGAAAGAAAAGGCGAATTTTGAGAAGGTAATTTCGGGTTTTGTTTTGAATTGAGAGGTTTGTAGTAACTTCGACGGAAACCACGGCTTATAACGATCTTTCGATAGCGGAATTTGAATTCGCGTCTGAATTCCGTCGAAGTTACTACAAATTTTGCATTTTCTGAAAGGAAAGTTGCAGATCCAGCTTATTGATTTGTTCTTTCTTTCTGCCAAATCTGAGAATAGATGCAGTTTCGCCGGATGTAGTATCTATGACCTCAATCCTAGTCTCCATCACAGGGCATGCAACTTCCTCACAACGAATCTCACTTAGCTTCAAGAGTAGATCTTCCCTACCCAGCTTCTCCCTGATTTTAGATGCCAACCAAGGATGGAATGGAAACTCCGTTCCAGGCTCCGATTCATCCTGGTATTCAGAATGAACCGGAATTGTAGTAACTTCGACAAATCGTTTCATTAAAAATTAGACTCTGGAAACAGCCTCCTGGGGGTCATAAGCCAAATTCGGAGAAAGCCATTTTTCCACATCGGAAATGGTCATTCCTTTCCTGTTCGCATAATCCTGGACCTGGTCCTTATTAATCTTCGCCACTGCAAAATACTTAGAATCAGGATGAGCAAAATACAAGCCACTCACGGAACTTGCCGGCATCATTGCAAAATGTTCAGTGAGAGTAATGCCCGTATTCTTCTCCACCTCTAATAGATCGAATAAGGTCCTTTTTTCAGTATGATCCGGACTTGCTGGGTAGCCAGCCGCAGGACGAATCCCCTGATAACGTTCCCGGATCAATTCTTCAGAGGATAGATTTTCGTCCGCTACGTAACCCCAAAGTTCTTTCCGGACCTTCAAGTGCATATATTCGGCAAAAGCCTCGGCAAAACGATCGCCCAAGGCTTTTGACATAATGGAATTATAATCATCTAAACGAGAATCGAATAAGGATGCAAATTCTTCCACTCCATGACCCGCGGTGACCGCAAAACCACCGATATAATCCGCAATCCCGCTATCCTTAGGTGCGATATAATCCGCCAAACAATAATTAGGTTCGTCTTTCTCCTCTTTACTTATCTGTTGACGCAGGGTGTGAAAAACAGTCTTAACTTTCGTCCTGGTTTCGTCTTCATACACTTCTATATCATCGCCAACACTATTTGCAGGGAAGATCCCGATCACTCCTCGGGTAGTGTATCTTTTATTAGAAACGATATCTTCCAACAGTTTCTGAGCGTCTTTGAATAATTCTTTGGCCTGTTTACCGTAAGTCTCACTTTCCAAAATGGACGGATAACGTCCCTTCAATTCCCAGGCTTGAAAGAATGGAGACCAGTCTATATAAGGAACGAGTTCCTCCAGAGAGACTTCATTATCAAAAACTCGAACTCCAACAAAATTCGGTTTAGCTACTTGTGTCACATTCCAATCGGTAACATATTTATTCTCACGAGCATCTTCAATAGAAACAAGTTTACGATCGCTTCTAGTATTAAAATAGATTTCTCTTTGGACTTTCTGCTCTTCTTTGATTTGTTTTATATAATCCGGTTTTAAAGAAGGGTTTAAAAGTTTTCCGACGACGTTTACGACCCGAGAAGCATCCAAAACATGAACCACTGGTTGGTCGTACTTTTCCGAAATTTTTACCGCAGTATGAGCGGAGCTTGTAGTAGCGCCTCCGATCAATAAAGGAATATTGAAGCCCGTTCTCTTCATCTCGGAAGCAACGTGGACCATTTCATCCAGAGAAGGAGTGATAAGGCCGGACAGACCGATGATATCCACATTCTGCTTTTTTGCTTCTTCCAAGATTTTTTCGCAAGGGACCATTACACCGAGGTCTATCACTTCGTAATTATTACATGCAAGTACGACTGCCACAATGTTTTTACCGATATCGTGAACGTCCCCTTTTACTGTAGCGATCAGGAACTTTTGTTTAGCGGATGACTGAGCTTGTTTACGGTTCTCTTCTTCCATAAAAGGTAGAAGGTAAGCTACGGATTTTTTCATAACCCGAGCACTTTTTACAACCTGAGGAAGAAACATTTTTCCAGATCCAAATAGATCGCCTACAACCCTCATTCCATCCATCAGAGGACCTTCGATCACTTGTAAAGGTTGATCGTATTTGAGTCTTGCTTCTTCCGTGTCTTGGTCTATGTATTCTACAATTCCTTTTACTAAAGAATATTCCAATCTTTGCTCGACTGTTCCCTCTCTCCAGGCTTCTTCTTTTTTTTCGACCTTCTCGCCTGACTTAAAGGATTCCGCAAATTCGATCAATCTTTCGGTTGCGTCGGATCTTCTGTTTAATAGGACATCTTCCACTCTTTCCAAAAGATCTTTAGGAATTTCCTCATAAACTGCAAGCATACCTGCGTTTACGATCGCCATATCCATTCCGGCTTTGATAGCGTGGAATAAGAATGCGGAGTGCATCGCTTCTCTAACCGGATTGTTCCCGCGGAATGAGAAGGAAATATTACTTAAGCCTCCGCTGATCTTCGCTCCTGGGCAAATAGCTTTGATCTCTTTGATTGCTTCTATAAAATCGACCGCGTAATTATTATGTTCATCTATTCCCGTTCCGACCGTTAGAATGTTCGGATCAAAGATAATATCAAATGGGGAAAAGTCAGCCTTCTCCACCAATAGATCGTAAGCTCTTTTACAAATACGGACTTTGTCGTCTTTCGTAGCCGCCTGGCCTTGTTCATCAAAAGCCATTACGATGACAGAAGCGCCGTACATTTTGATCGTTTTTGCCTGTTGCAAAAACTTCTCTTCCCCTTCTTTTAAAGAGATAGAGTTCACGATCGGTTTTCCTTGGATACATTTTAAGCCGGTTTCTAAAACGGACCATTTGGAACTGTCGACCATAAAAGGAACCTTTGCGATATCAGGCTCGACCGCGATCAAATTTAAGAATTCTTTCATAGAGGCTTCTCCATCCAAAAGAGCCTCGTCGAAATTGATATCAATGATGTTTGCGCCAGCTTCTACTTGTTGCAAAGCGACTGATACGGCTTCTTCAAAATTTCCTTCTAAGATAAGCCTCTTGAATTTAGGAGAACCTGTTACGTTCGTTCTTTCCCCTATTAGGACGAAACCGGTCGCTTCATCTATATTCAAAGGTTCTAATCCGGATAATCTGGTCTTCCCTTCTATCTCAGGTATTAGTCTAGGTTTTTTACCTTGGACTGCTTTAGCACCTTCTTTGATATGTGCAGGAGTTGTTCCGCAACATCCTCCCGCAATGTTCAACCAGCCTTGGCTGGAAAAATCATCCAAAAACTTTCCAAATTCTTCGGGAGTTTGATCATATCCGCCGAATGCGTTAGGCAATCCTGCATTCGGATAACAACTAATATAACAGCCTGAGATCCTAGACAATTCTTCGATATAAGGCCTCATCTCTCCCGCACCCAGGGCACAATTGATCCCAACAGAGAGAGGATTTGCATGATAAATGGAATTGTAAAATGCCTCGATCGTCTGTCCTGACAACGTCCTCCCGGAAGCATCGGTAATCGTGACGGAAAGAGATACCGGGATCCGTACATTCAAATCTTTGAATACATTCTCGATGGCAACAATGATCGCCTTTAAATTCAAAGTATCTATATTCGTTTCGGAAAGAAGAATATCCACTCCTTCTTCCACCAATGCCCTGACCTGCTCGTAAAACGTTTCTACCAGTTCGTCGAAAGTCACTGCACGAAACGCGGGATTATTCACATCGGGAGAAAGAGAAGCGGTCCTAGTAGTAGGTCCAATGGAGCCGGCAAGGAATAACGGTTGATTCGGATGAGTTTTCGAAAACTTCTCCATTGCAGCACGAGCGACTTTGACCGCTTTTCTGTTCAGCTCGTCAACATAAGCTTCCGCATTATAATCCGCTTGAGAGATCCTGTTAGAACTGAACGTATTCGTTTCTAGAATGTTCGCTCCTGCTTCTAAAAATTTATAATGTATTTCTTCGATCACTTCCGGTTTCGTGATCACAAGCAAATCGTTGTTTCCCTTCAATGCGGAAGGATGATCTTTGAGTCTTTCATCTCTGAAGTCTTCTTCTCCCAGGCCATATCTTTGGATCATGGTCCCCATTGCTCCGTCAAGAACTAGGATCCTTTCTTCCAATAATTTTAAGAGTTCTTGCGCTTTGGGGTTTGTATATGTGGGAAATTTATGTTTCATAATTCTTTAATATTGCAGCGTTTATCTAACAGAGGTTTTTTAAGATCATTGATCATCGGTAACGTTTTCGATTCTTTTGCGTTCAAAGTGATCCAATCTTTCCAAATTACCGGTACTTCATCTTCCGGGAAGATGGCATTCACCGGACATTCTCTCAAACAATCATTACAATTGATACAAATGTCCGGATCTATGACTAAGTAATCCTTTCCTTCTCGGAAAGCTTCCACCGGACAGGCTGCGGCACAGTAAGTAATTTTACACCCTACACAGGGCTCAGTTACTACGTATGCCACAACCTCTCCTTTATCGATTAATAGCGGTAGTGTTCCGGTTTGAACGGACCTTCTACAGGTACTCCGATATACTCGGCTTGTTTAGCGTTTAATGTGGTTAGGCGAACTCCTAATTGCTCCAAATGTAACGCTGCAACTTTCTCATCTAATTTTTTAGGCAATCTATAGACACCGATCTCGTACTTATTGTTCCAAAGTTCGATCTGGGCCAATACTTGGTTCGTAAAAGAACAAGACATTACGAAAGATGGGTGACCAGTTGCACAACCAAGGTTCACTAAACGACCTTCTGCAAGAACGATAATGGATCTTCCGTTCTCGAAAGTGTATTTGTCCACTTGAGGTTTGATTTCCTTCTTCACTACACCCTTTTCAGCGTTCAATCTGGACATTTGGATCTCAGTGTCGAAGTGTCCGATATTACAAAGAATTGCGCCGTCTTTCATTGCTTTCATGTGTTCCAGTGTAATAATGTCGTCGTTTCCGGTCGCAGTTACTACAAGATCCACGAATTCGATCGCGTCTTCTACCCTTAGAACTTGGTATCCTTCCATTACTGCCTGGAGAGCGCAGATAGGATCGATCTCGGTAACGATCACTCTAGCTCCGAAATTGCGCAAAGAAGCAGCAGAACCCTTTCCAACGTCTCCGTATCCGCAAACAAGCGCTACTTTTCCAGCAAGCATAACGTCAGTTGCACGTTTGATACCGTCCGCCAAGGATTCTCTACAACCGTATAAGTTGTCGAATTTAGACTTAGTAACGGAATCGTTCACATTGATTGCAGGAAGTTTCAACTCGCCTTTTTTGAGGAGTTTTTCGAGGCCTTTTACTCCTGTAGTCGTTTCTTCAGAAACTCCTTTGATCTCTGCCAGAAGCTGAGGATATTTCTCGTGAACGTACATGGTTAGGTCACCACCGTCGTCCAGGATCATATTTGGGCCTTTGCCATCTTCAAAGAATAGGGTTTGTTCTACACACCACCAATATTCTTCTTCCGTTTCACCTTTCCAAGCAAACACAGGAACTCCGGTTTTTGCGATAGCAGCTGCCGCATGGTCTTGAGTGGAGAAGATATTACAAGAAGACCAACGAACTTCTGCTCCAAGCTCAGTCAGAGTCTCAATCAGAACAGCAGTTTGAATGGTCATGTGAAGAGAACCCGCAATACGCGCTCCTTTCAGAGGTTGTTTCCCCTTATATTCTTTGCGTAAGGACATCAGACCTGGCATTTCTTTCTCTGCCAGAATGATTTCTTCGCGACCCCAGTCCGCGAGTGAAATGTCTTTAACCTTATATTTTAAACCTTTTTCTTGTATTGTAGCGGACATTAAAGTCCTCCTCTTTTCTTAGCTTTAATTATTAATACTTTGAAGTATTTCTGTGATTCTACTTCTTCGATGGATTCAAGGTTGAAACCGGCGTGATTCAACCAATCCGATAGAAGTTCCGACTCAAATCCGAGCCATAAGTCAGCGAAATTATCGCGCATGATTTCCTGGTTGTGTTTCTTTAGATCTACGATGATGAAAACACCATCATCCTTTAAAACTTTATGTATTTCTTTCATAGCCTGAGGCGGATTGGAAAGATGGTGTAAGACCATCGAAGCTACGACAGAATCTGCGGATTGAATCAAATTTTGAGGAAGGGTTTCAATCTCAGAAGTGAGGAAATGGACTTGGGAATTATTTAAAAAGGAGTCTTTCGCCTCTTTGATCATCTTTTCGGAAGAATCAATTCCAATAACTTCCTGGCTCTTCATCAATAAGTAAGGGATTAAACCCCCAGGGCCACAGCCAAGGTCTAAGATCCGACAAGAATGTTCCGGAAGTAAATCAAGGATCTTGTTTCGATATAAAATCGGATCCAAAACATCACTTTGGATGCTTTCCCAATTCTGTGCAACATCATCAAAGTACTTTGATCTTTTCAAATCTCTTTGTTTAAGGATATCTTTAATTTTAGCTAAATCTTGCTCTGAATATGGAAGATTTTTTTCAAAATCCAGAAGAAGTTCATGAAATCTTGCAGAAAAATCCTGTGAATGATCGCTGGAGACCCGAGGACTATAATAAACCCAAGAACCCTCGCGCTGAGATGTCAAAAATCCTGCATCTGCCAAGATCTTTAGATGCCTAGAGATCCGAGACTGACCCATCTCCAGCACTTCTGTTATCTCCTGAACATTGAGAGGTACAATAGAAAGTATCCGAAGAACGCGAATGCGGGTTTCGTCTGATAATGCTTTTATCGCGAGTAGAATATCCCGGTCCTGAAAAGATCCTATTCCAGCAGAAAATGGTACGACAATAGAATCAGAGTAAGTTTCGACAGATTCTCTTTCTAATGACATATCCTTTAGCGACATTTTTCACACCTTTCAACAGGATATCAAGATATCTTGATTTCTTCAAGCAAAAAATTCTCATGCTCTTACTAGAAATTATGTCGTATAAATCAGCCGCTAAAACAGGAACGTTAGCCCCAATGAGAAGGAGATCCTCTTTCAAGAATGAATTTTCGAGGCCATCCTATAAGAATAATGCGAACCTCTCCGGTTTCTAAGTTCAAAACACGACGAATGTCTATAATCTTTGAAGTTGGTGGTTTTCGATTACGCCAAAAGTGAGAAAGAATTCTTTCATCTATTTGAAGAAATTCCCAATGAATCATTAACACAATTATATAATTCATCGAAACACCGTGTGCGAGAGCCATATTTCTCAGCTCTTGGTAATTATCTTCTTTCGGGCGATAACTATGGCGGACCAGATTCTGGCCTTTTTCTTGAAAGGATGTTCTCAGAGGATTCCTTCCCATATATCTTTGGGATTGAATCAACAGACTATACTTCTCTTGCAAACGCCTTAAATATCGAGGAAAGTTTCGTCTGCAATCAATCGGAACTTTTCTCCAAAGCCTTTCCGGAATCAATGCCGTAGAAGGATAAGGATTTTTAACAATCTTTATCTTCTGTTTAAGTTTCTCATGAAGGAAAACGGTAGAGTTCATACCCTTCACGTTTCCCAAGTTTGAGTTAGCGCGTGAAATTTTTTCTTAAGGTGTAGAAATTACTACACCTTGGAAATTATATATCTTGCTTGGTTTGATTTAATAATTCTTGATTCTGAAGTTTTTGATCCCGGAGAATTTTATAATTCTCTTCCATTATCTTCTTAAAGCCATCTAATATTTTCATTTTCTCACGCATAAATTCCTCTAAAGGCTGCTTCAGAAGACCTTGAGGAGATACTACAACTTCTTCATCTCGCTTTAGTGGAAAATTTTGTCCATTTTCTGTAGTAACTCCGACTTCCCCCTCTTTCACAAAGATTCCATTTGGCACATCCGAATCTTCATTATCGGAGTTTTCCTTGCGCTGCGTTTCATTTTCTTCACAAACTACAAATTGCGTTCCTCGAACACCCGCATTGTAAGAAGGGGCGGAAATTGTAAAATCTTCTTTTTTAGAACCCTTATCAACTCGGGCAAAAACTTTGCCGGAAATCAACTCTAACTTTGATTTATTTGCCTTTTTGTCTGAACTTAGTTCGGAAATCTTCACTTTTGTATAAGAAGCGATACGAACCACAACTGAAGGGCCAATTTGAAGATCAACTTTTCCATCTTTTGTTTCGACATCATCCTGCTTCTTTAAAATCGAATTCTTCCTGAGATTTACTTTCTTCCCGTTTTGCGTTCCTGAAACATCCCCCACAACGAACAATACGATCGCAATTTCTTGTTCCGAAAACAAAGAAGTGGGTAGAGTAAAGAAAATTGTTAATACCAATATAAATACGCGATATTTCATGGAAGATTTCCTATAATACAAATTTATTCGACAAAGACTGTAGTAGGGTCTACTAAATCTATCAGAATAGCAACAATTAGAAACTTACTTTTTGGAAGAATTTTGCAGATTAAATCGAGAATAACGAGCTTTCAAGGAAAAATGTTCACTTTCATGTGATGAATCTACAGATTCAAAAGTCAATTCTGTCTCCTGAGAAGTAATAACTGGAAATCCGTAGTACTTATTTTTATGCAAAATCTGCTTCTTTTGCTTCTTCCGATTCGAAACGAAGTCAAGATGGCTTTGTAATCTGTTTTGTAGTATCTTCGACGAGACATTCACAGCACTGAGAAGCTTTTTCCTGGCAATTTCAAGAATTCCAAGATCGAGATCATATCCAATACTATTTCTAGAAGAAAGAAGTGCAGCAAGCGACGTAGTTCCAGTTCCTAAAAATGGGTCCAAGACCGTATCACCCTTTATGGAAAACATGTTCACCAATCGATAGGCGAAATCCACAGGAAATGCCGCCGTCCTTTCCCGAGAAGCTCCTACATCCTTAAAAATTTGTCTTTCTCCTTTTAGATCCCAGATATCCGAGAACCAGATATTCCTTTCTTCCCAGAAGAAGGCGCTATTTCGTCGGATCTCCATCTCCGATTTAGAATACTTTCTTAATCCACCTTTTCGAAAGACCAAAATATACTCATGCTCATAGGTAACATAGGCGCCCACTGGAAACATTCCGGAGCCCATAAATTTAGTAGGGGAATTAGTCTGTTTTCTCCAAAGAATATCTGGCAATGAAGTAAAGCCGAAGTTACGACAAGCCCATAAAATCCTGGAATGATTCGAAAACAGACAGAATTCACCTCCGACACTTCGAGTAGCGTCGCCTATGTTTACAAGCAGGATCCCACCCTCTTTCAAGACGCGAAAGCATTCTTTCCAGACCTTATCCAGTTGTAAATGCATTGCCTCAAACGCATCGTTTCCCAGGTTTTTGGAAAGAGCGCTCTTAGTCTTTTTGTCCCAGTTTTTGAAGAGATCGTCCCACATTCCAACCATGGGGTAAGGTGGCGAAGTTACTACAAGATTGATACTTTCATCCGAAAGCTTATCCATTTTTCTCGAATCGGAATTATATAATATATGAGAAGTTTCCGGAACGAGTATTTCCTTCATACACGTTCCGCATGTTTCAAGAGTGTCCTAAATTGGCTATTCAAATTTAGAAAACTAAAATAAGAAGAAGGACCAGTCGAAGATACGACAAAATCCAAACCTATTACTTTTTACCGTGGATCTTTTTGTCGATCAACTCATTTAGAAGATCCGCAAGGTCCTGAAACTCATCCCCGCTTCGGATCCGGATCTTATCCACGTCTTTACCTTCCAACAGCAACTTTAGATTTTTCTTAATATTGTAGATCGGTCCCGCCATTTTATGGGAATAAAGCAAAACGAATATAGCAGAAAGCAGAAGATACAATAAAGAGAATAGCAGAATTCCCTTAAATTGGATCGTAAACAGATCCAAACCGTGATCATAATCGGGAAGAGCGAGTTCCTTCTCCACAAACTTGTCCTTCTCTTCCCCGTTAACGATCTCAAATCCTTTTTGATAGACTTTAACAGTGTCCTGGCGAAGTCTGAAAACGACTCCCTTGTCGTACTTGGTAGAATGGACCCAAAATAAAAATCCGAGAGTAAGCAGTAACCCGAAGATGAATAATAAGGAAAAATTTAAGAAGAACCTTAATTGAAAGTCCTTGTCGATCAGATAATTGGCGAGATGTCTTTTATACCGAGGAGTCTTTGCGGAGGGGTTTGGTGTTTCTTCAGACATGGGAATTAGCCTTCTTTGGTAGAATTTCTTTAAAATTCTCCACATGTCAAAAATAATTCGATTTTAGCGAAGTTGAATCACCTCCATTACCGAATCTCTTTGGATTTTTATTTCCTTTTCAAGAGTTTGCAAATA
Source organism: Leptospira sp. WS58.C1 (assembly GCF_040833995.1). NCBI lineage: Bacteria > Pseudomonadati > Spirochaetota > Leptospiria > Leptospirales > Leptospiraceae > Leptospira > Leptospira cinconiae. The sequence continues at coordinate 89,077 of NZ_CP162138.1, read as the reverse complement.
CATAAAATTTTCGTCCATGTCAACGATCACACCTTCTAACCTCTCACCGTTGGATAGTATAACCCTTTCCAACCTTTGATATTCGTTAAATAGATCGTCCTTATTGGAGAAAGATTTTTCGGAATTTCTAGGAATTTCATCTACTTGAAGTTCTGAAAATTTGAATCCAAGTTCCTTTTGTTCTGCAGAAGTCAGAAAAGTACGCTGAAATCCTTTTGCCTCTAATCGGATCTTTTGTCCTGGTTCCAAAACTTGTTCTCCGCGGTTCGGTTCACTGCTACTTTTTGCTGCTACTCTTCCTTCCAAAACGGAGACGATCGTTCCTTCTTTCGGCTTTTCTCTGACTTCGAATTTTGTTCCTCTGACTTCTACCAAACCTGTTTCGGTAATGATCCTAAATTCGTCCTTTTTCAGGTTCTTATGTAGATGGACTAAGATACTACCGTTGCGAAGTCGGAAAGATTGTTTTCCTTCTTTCATGATCTCGAGTTCCGTAGATTCTTCCAAGATCATACCTTCTCCCTTTGCAATGTTTAAGAAAAGTTTAGAATCCTGTTCTGTCTTCAAGATTTGGCCGGAACCTACCGACTCACCTTCGTTTAAGGCCAAAAGTTTTTCTGAATCAGGAGAGAATAAGTATCCTTTTCCGATAATTTTAGTTATAGATATTCCGAACTCGGTCTTTACGGGAGTAACTTTAGAATTTTGTAAAACAATAAAGCTGAATGCTCCGATCAATATCGCAGCTGCAGAAGCAAGAGTATATAATAACGGTTTGTTAAAGCTAATAACCTTAGAAGTTTGGGCCTTTTCGTAAATTTCCTCGAAAGAAATATGTACAGGAGGACTCACCCAAGATTTGGAAAGCATGTCGGACAATTTTTCGATAGAAGAGCTGTATTCGTTCTTCTCTCCTTCGATCGCCTTTCGTATTTTATGTTCGAAATTTTCGTCCATCTTCCCTTCAAACAGCCTTTTTGTATTATTCCATCGGCAGAATTTGTTTGTTTTTTGCGATCTCTATGAGCTTTCCGGTCGCCTTTACAACCAATCTGGATGCAGTCGCAACCGAGATCCCCATGATATCCGCAATATCAGCCAACGTGTATTTTTCTAAATTCTTTAATACTAAAGCGTATCTTTCTCCTTCTTCTAAGTCGTCCAAACAATCCATCAACCTGGTTTCCAAATCGGAAAGTTCGGTCTTTCTTACAAAACTCTGCCCTTCTTCCCGATAACTTCCCATATCGTCCGTCCCAGATTCTTTTACCGTGGAGAACTTCTTGGCATAGTTGATCGATCGATTTCTTGCGATGGTATACAACAGCTTTAGGGCTTGCTCTTTGTTTAAGTCAGAATTGGAATACTTCTTAAAAAAATTAAGAAAGGTATCCTGCATTAGGTCAGAGGCGGTTTCCGGATTTCCGGTATACTTATACAAGAAATCAAAAATTCTCCCGTTGGATTCCCTATACAGGGTTTCCATAAAATCTTTTCGGGATGCCATTACACAAAGATTCCAACTCGAAACGCTAATTCAAGTAATTTCCGACGGCTGTTTTAAACTATACCCTTTTCTCCTCTTCGCGAATGGGCTTTGATTGAAATAACACATCGAGTCGGCATTTTTTACACGAAGGAGAAAATTTTCTAAGATCACTTCGATTTTTTCGATTTCAGGAATCAGAAGAAGATTCGCCCTGAGTTTGAAGCAGTCCGAATTCGGAGAGAATGAATTTCTGCAACCGGAATTGGGATCGAAGTTCTGTAGTATCTTCGACGGAGGAAAGAGAGTCCTTTGGAAAAGCTGTCGAAGATACTACAGAACTTAGCTATTCCTTTCATCTATGAGACATAATTTTTTAGTCTACAAGCACTCCAGATCTTTTTCGGGCAAACCGATAGAGTTCATATCCCCCCTTTGTCTTTATGAACCTTACCAGAATGAGTCGATACATCCAAATCATTGCCCTTTTTGTAGTAACTTCGACCCTTCTCCACCCATCTCCAGAGGTCTCCTTCCCGAACGAAACTCCCGAATCAAAACCTCTCTTAAGGGTTCTACCTGCCTTCAGGAAAGAAGAATGCGACTGGGCCATTCGATGGGATGTATGCTTAAGATGTATTTCGAGTAGATACAGGTACGCACAACGGATACACTTCTATCCATCCGGAGTGTATAGGGAACATGGATGTTATTCTGAAGAAAAAGGCTTCTTTTTGATAGACGAAGATTAAGCAGGAAAGAAAGAGCCGGAAAATTCCGGCCCTTGGTTGTTAAAAATTACTTCTTACAAGTAGCGAGAGCCGCAAGTGTTTTAGAAGATTTTAAACAAGTAAGATCGTATTTACCAGTCATACACTCTTTAAGTAGATGAGCGGAAATTTGACCTTGCATAGCTTTCAATTTTTCAGTCTGCTCTGGAGTTTGACCAACGGAAAGATTGGAAATCAATTCGTTAACAACTGGATCACATTCTGCTTGGCTTACTTTCGCTCCGCCGCAAGAAATAAGACCTGCAAAAATTAGAATCGTAAGGATCGAAAAAAACGTGTTTTTCATGCAAAGACCTCTGCGAATTTTTAATTCTATGTCGCCAATATTAGCTCGAGTCGAAGCTCCTACTAGATAAGATCGAAAATTTCCAAAACCTTGGAGAATTCCGACATTTTAACGACGAAGGCCATTCTAACGATTCCCACCTATTAGAAAAGTTATTTTTTAGTCGGGAAGATAGTTATACCGTAATAGGACACGGACTTTTCTCCCTTGAAGGTCAGTATCCTTTTTTTGGATTCGTACTTCCAGCTTCCTGCATTTACTAGTACTTCGAAACCTTTTCCGTAATGTATTTCGGGGAGAAAGATCTCTGCTACTGGAATTTCATCCCCTTCTTTTCTGAAAGAATATTTAAACATGGATTTTTCCATATCAAAACTGATAGCTTCCGGGTTTCCTTTGGTTCGGATCGGATACGGCCTGGAGAATGCTCTAACTGCTCTTCCCCCATCTTCATCTATACTTTTAGGAGTGTCCAAAGAATAAAGTGAAAGATCTTCTTCATTCCATCGATCTCCCAAGCTATGGGTATTGTCAGGAGTGTAATTCCAGAGTGTATAATGTACGAAATTTTTCTCGATCGAAGTGATGATACGATCGAGAGAAGCTTCCAAATGAGAATAATTTTTCGTTTTGAACGCCAAACGTCCGTTCATATCCATCGGGATACCTGTTTCTCCGACCACCGTAGGACAGTTATTCATCTTCTTTATTGAAACTTCTTTGATCATTCGGATTGTATCTTCGTAGGCCTTCTCTACATTCTTTTTTCCGAATATTGGGATCTGTTTAAAGATATGAACTCCGAACCAAGGAATATAACGTTTAAACATCAAAACAGAAACATCGTACCAATGAGTCGCGTTGATTACCGTTCCTTCTCCTTTTTTCGGTTTTTCATTCCAATCTAATTCTAAACTTCCCGGATCCGATTCGATGAAGATGGAGAATTTTTTCTGAACGGATTGTATTCTAGTCTTAAATCTTTTGATAAAAGGAAGCATGAACTCCGGGTAAAATTCTATCTTCCTTCCTCTATATTTATTAAAATAATCGGGGCGAAGGAGCATAGGAGCGCCATTCGGATCGTAATCCCAAACTCCATGTTGTCTCCAGATACAATGTTTTCCTTCCTGCCATAGAGGGACCGACTTCGGATTTAACTTTGTTTTTCCTAAATTAAACCCGGTAAAGCCGAGCATATAAGCGTTGTTTGCTCTAACCGTTCTACCTTCGGACAAGAACATTTCTTGGAAAGGAGAAGTACTCAGAACTTTACCGAAACCTAATCCGGAAAATTCCCCTATATTTTTTTTGCCGATCCATCCGGGAGAAGGTTCGTTTAAGGAATCGAATCCAAGGACGTTTTTATATTTCGAAACCTTCTTCGCTATACGACACATCGCTTCTATATAATGATCTTGTAAAAAGGTTTCTACGTTCTTGCCGCGAATAGAAAGTTTAGGCGCGAATGTTTTTCCTCCGAAGAATAAGGTGAACATCGTAGCACAGGCATATTTCTGGTAGTTTAATGGCCAGGACATTCTTCTATAATTCCTGCCCTGGAAATGATGAACGATTGCAGTATCGGAATCTTTAATATTCTCGATGTTCATTCCGACTTCTTCCAAGGTCCAACCTGGGGCGCCATCTCCCCCTGTGAATCTGGACCAAACGTCCTGGTGCGGATCCATAAAAACGTAGAACCCTTTTTTGTCGGCAAGCGCCACCATTCTTTCGATATAATCTAGATATGCTTGGTCGTACTTGCCTGGGCCTAAATGCTCCACTGCTTCCCAGGTTACGAGGAAGCGAAGAAAGTTGAATCCCCACTTCTTCAAACGATCCAAATGTTCGCCGGCTTCCTTCTCCTCTAAAGGCCTACCAACAAATGAAACTTTTCGATGATCGTGAAATGTTAAAGACTGATCGAAATGTGTCGTCCCATCCGGTTTGAATGGAAGTTTGGAACTTCCAGATAAGTTCACTCCTCTCAATTGGAGAATATACCCTTCCGAATCTATAAAATTCCCGTCTTCTACCTTGATTTCCAGCATTGGGTCTTAATCTTCCCCGAATTGAATCTTCGCGTCTTCGTATCCACGGCTAATCAGATAGTCCGCTTGCACTTGAGAGAAATTTAATATACTTCCGAAACCGAGAGAAGTCCTCGGACCGATGACTCTGATCTTATAATCCGTTTTTTCGGGTTCGGAAAAGGATAATAATGATTTTGTGAATCCTTTCTTCTTATTATCCTTTTGTTTTTTTTGGTATTGCAAGTTCGCCATGATGGTCTGGAAGGACCCGATCAAAGAAAGTTCAAAAACTCTCTCAAGCCCGTCCCTTCTGCTCCGCGGAAGTCCCATATTCACTCCTCCCACAGGAGACAATAATACAACCACGATCTCTTTTGCGCCTCTTTCTACAGCAGGGAGGATCGGAACATTCGCCATCACCCCGCCGTCCCAATGAGGTTTTCCATCCACATACTGCCAAGGGAAGATCAAGGGTATGGCAGAAGAAGCCATTACATGTTCTATATCTATGTCCTTGTTTCCGAAAAAAACCAGCTCGGCGGTAAGTATATTCACCGCAGTGATGATGATCTCCATCGGATTATTTCGAATATTACGAAAATCTAATTGAGAGTAGAGTAAATATTTTAGCGGAGTTGTATCTGCAAGAGGAGAAAACCTTCGAAAGATCAAGTCCAGAAAATCGTTCCAGATGGAATATTTCATCACTTTTTGGATTTCGATGGATTTCCAAAGTTGTACAATCCTGGCAGCGTCCATACCGCATCCTAAGGCGGAAGCAGTGATCGCTCCGACGGAAGTCCCGCAGACTATATCCGGTTTAAATCCGATTTCTTCTAAATATTTTAGGACCCCGGCATGATACGCCCCTCGAGCGCCCCCACCGGATAAAACCAAAGCCCGCTTCATTCCAAATAAAATCCTGCCGGAGTCAGTCTTAGGTTTCGCAGGTAAATTTCAAGACGGAATATTGGTTTGGAGTTTTGTAGTATCTTCGACGATTTTACGCAAGTTCGTCTTAGCGCGATTATCGGCAGCTAATATGAACTTAGGATTTGGAAAAATGGATTGGGATACTGGGATTGGCGTCGAAGTTACTACAGATTTTGCTCTCGGGAATTCCCCAAGTTCTACAATATCGTAAAAGGAAGAAATTAAAACCTTCTGAGTGTCTGCGTCTAGCTACGCTAAATGCCCGAAAGTGACCAATTCTCGGAACTCAGAAAGGCCAGTGGTCTGATGGTATTGCAATAGGTCCAAGAGGTCCTTTTGCAGGGGCCTGGGCTATTGCTCAGCCACCTCACAGGTCATTTTCTTGCTGCAACTGTCGCTACTCAACTAAACCACCTCCTTTAACGTGTGGCCAGACAGTATTCTGTCACATTAAAAAGTCAAGAAATGTCCGCATTTTTTTAGGGATTTCTGAAACATGTTTCCAAAGCGCAACTTAGGAAACTATTTTCACCTTTCTGGAAAGATAGAGAGCGAGAAGATTAAAACCGACCGCAAAGTAGCCGACTACATCAAATCTTTCGAAAGTTCCATTTGGCAACTGAATCAGGATTGCACCCGCGAGAAGTGCTCCGATACCTGTGGCCACACTTTGTAAACTGGAATTCACAGACATGAAACTTCCCCTCACTTCCGGGCGGATGGCAGAAGTTAACATCGCCATAGAGGGAATCACCCGACCGGATACTAAGACCATAAAAACTGTCGTAACTCCGAGGGCCATGTACACCGGCAAATCCTTAGGCAAATGGGTAATTGCAAGAATAGGTAACAAGGCGAGAAGCACAAGGATCAAAAAGATCTTATGTTTTCCAAATTTATCAGACAGAAATCCTACAATCCAAGAAGAAACGAAAGTACAGATCCCTCCGATCTCGTAGATATGGCTGACTTGAGTTTTGGAAAAGCCCATATTCCTTTCCATAAAAACGGCTATCGAAGTTACGACAGTAAATCCTCCCAAGATCACACTCATAAAAAACGCCAGTGCCACCAAATGATCCCTTTTCGAAAGTACATTGATCAGCTGGCTGAAATCCGCCATCTTCTGCTTTTCCATTTTAGAAGGAAGGCTAGGTAAATATAAAATGGCCAGAACTAAGATCGGAAGGCCGAGGACCACGATAAACGCAAATGTATAATTCCAACCGGAACTCATGGCAATTCGGATACCCGAAGGAACTCCTAAAACCGAGGCTGCCGAGAAAGCTCCCATTACCCCGCCCATTGCCTTCCCTCTCTTTTCAATCGGAAAAACGTCACCTATTATAGAAAGAATAACTCCGCTGATCATTCCCCCGAAAATCCCGGCCGTGATCCTTGCAAAAAGAAGGAAAGAATACGTATTTGCAACCGCACAAAGCGCAGTTCCTACCAAAAAACCTATATATAAAAAGATAGCGGCGGACTTACGATTAAAACGATCAATAAAATTCGCTCCGATCAAAGCCGCGATCGCAGCTGCAAATGAGTAAGAAGAAAGAACGAAAGAAAACATTGCAGTATCGATCTGGAACTGCTTCAGAAAATAATCCTGAAGCGGGAACATGATCATAAAATCCATGATATTCGTGAACTGAATACTCGCAAGAAGCAGGATCAGGAATAATTCATGACGAACTATTTTTTTCCGAGGAACTGAAGCTACCGATTCCATATACTTAACCAGATTTTTTTAGGAGGGTTATAAAGAGATAAATTTTTAGAAGTTCCCCATTCTACTCATATAAATTTGTTCTTACAAAGTATGGACATTATATCGATCTGGACGATCGTCTAGAACTTAGTTCAAGAAATTTCCAAAATTATAAAACAAGGTTTTTTATGCGAGTTTGGATGACGAATCGGCACCCTCGTTTCTTTCTTAGCTAAGAAAATATTTTTCCGATTTTTAATGCTTGGATTTTTTACTTCCGTTCTCCAAAGCGTATAAACCTAAATCTTCATCCGTCTATCTGATTATCCGCTATGAAACTCAGAAGATATCTTTCGGAAGACTTTTCTTATTCTAGATCCGGGGAAATCCGTAGACTTCGGACCCTAGACAATGATAAGTCGATCAGGATCTTAAGTATTTTCGCTCTTATTGTGTCTTGTCTTCTTCTTGCGCAAAATTTCCTTTCACCGGGGACACCTAGCGGTGGGCAAGTCCAATTTTTGTACGGTTTGAGCTTTGGAAGTTCTGCATTATTCTCAAGTTTAATGCTGGCTGTCCTAGCGCTAAATGATGGGAAGGGTAAAAAACTTTCCTATTTAGCAATGATAGTCTACGTGGGACTACTCACATTAACCACCACTTTTGCGACATTAGTGGACCAGTACCACACCTCCGACTACTCCGCTTTTTGTTTCGGATTACTTCTTCTTCCGCTATTTCTTCGGGCAAGTTTTGTGACCTACCTGACGATTGTATTTATCAACTTGTTTTTCTTTTCGTTGGGGTATTCTTATATAATAGAAAGGGAATTAACTTTCTCAGTAATAACCCCCATCTTCGCGTTCTCCATAGCAAGTATAGGAACGGCAATCAATGTCGAAGGCACCCGCTTAAAAAGTAACCTTCTACAATTACAACTAGAAGAATCCAATAAAAATCTGAAAGAGTTATCTCATAAGGATTCCTTAACCGGACTTTTTAATAGAAGGCATTTAATGGAATCTTTAAATACCCTTTTAGCCGCATCCAAAAGATATGATTTTCCTTTGTCGGTACTTCTTCTCGATTTGGACCATTTTAAAAAGGCGAACGATTCTTTGGGGCACCAAGTGGGAGACAAACTACTAGCTACAATCGGAAGATTATTATCCGGATTAGTGAGAGATTGTGATGTAGCTGCCCGTTACGGGGGAGAAGAATTCTGCGTTGTACTTTCCAACACGAATATTGAAGGAGCGAAATTCGTCGCGGAGAGGATCCGGGTTAGAATCGAAACTGAGACCTTCGAAGAGATCCCTTGGACGATTACCGTAAGTATCGGCGTAGCAACCAGAGACAATGACGAGACTCCGGAAGATTTCCTAAAAGCAGCAGATAAGAAATTATACGAATCAAAGGCCGCCGGAAGGAACAGAGTTTCCGCTTAGTTCGGGTTCGAATAAAGAAATCCTAATATATCTTCCTAAAAACTGACCTAAAAAACTGACACCCAAAGCTGGGATTGTCGGAGGCAGCCATTCCGGTCCGAAAAATTTCAGGCCCAACCATACAATCATCCCCGAGAACATAGCATACACTGCCCCGGTTGCGTTCGCATCTTTCCAAAAAATTGCGGCAACCAATGGAACAAAAAGGGAAACCAAACTTATGGAAGAAGAATCGGCTACCAACTGATAAATATTCGTTTCACTCAGCGCCATTCCTGTGGATACGAATGCCACTATCAACACGGAAAAACGCATCACTCTCAATAATAATTTCTCGGAAGGATTTTTTAAAGTAGGACGGATCAAATTCTCTCCTAAAACGGAAGCGGGAGCTAAGATCGCGCCTGAAGCTGTACTTAAGATAGCGGAAAGTAATGCTCCGAAAAAAAGAATCTGAATAAACAAAGTAGAATGTAATAACACTACATGAGGAAGTATCATTTGATTATCCCCCGCCGCTATCTCAGGATAAACTCTTCTTGCAAAATATCCAGCAAGCAAAGGTAAAAATGCGACGGTCAGATACAATCCCCCGCCCAACAGAGAGGAATACACGGCAACCTTTTCCGACTTAGAAGACATCACTCTTTGAAAAATATCCTGTTGTGGAATAGAGCCTAACCCTATCGTCATCCAAGCTGCAATATAAGCGAGGATTGCTTCCGTTTGTAATGGCGGAAAAAAGGAAAAAAATCCCGGCTTCGCCGTCGCAATCACAGTTTGAAATCCACCGGCCTTTCCTTGTAGGTCCCAAACCAAAACCAAAAGCCCTACTATGATCAAAATGGTCTGTAAGAAATCCGTAATGGAAATCGCCCACATACCTCCGATATATGTGTAAATCAATACGACAACGGATGCCAATAATATTCCTACATACATATCGAATCCGAATAAGGAATGAATGACAATACCCATTGCTACTAATTGAGCCGCAATCCAGCCGAAATAGGAAGGGATCATGAATAGTGCGGAAAGAAATTCCACCCTTCGGCCGAAACGATTTTTGTATAAGTCTCCGAAAGTGAGAATGTTCATCCTATACAAGGGTCTAGCAAAGAATATCCCTACTAAAAAAAGACAAAGGGCCGCCCCGAAAGGATCTTCGATCACCGCTAGGACCCCTCCGTCTACAAACTTGGAAGAAGCTCCCATCAATGTTTCCGAACCGAACCAAGTGGCAAACAAAGCGGACGATGCAAGAACAAGCGGAAGTTTTCTTCCGGCTAACACATAATCCTGGGAACTTTTTACAAATCTGGAGGCAAATGCTCCGATTAAAATGGTTATACAAATATATAAAATGACAAAGAGACCGAGCAATTCAGAGAGTCCTGTGAGAAAACTTATTAATTGTGATCCTGAAATTCAGAGAATGAAAACGCAAGCGATAATAACAAAGAGGATCAATCGATATCCAGGATCAACAGAGTGATATCGTCTTGGATAGAGGTTTTAGAAATAAAATTTTGGAGATCGGAAAGTATTCTTTCTGCTTGGACCTGAGGTTCGAACTGAACATTTGCGCGAATGGAATGCAAAAATCTTTCTTCTCCGTATTCCGATTTATCTTCATTGAACTGTTCGTAGATCCCGTCCGAAAAAAGAAAGATCCGATCTCTTGATTCTATCTTATATTCTTCGGTTCTATATGGATAATCTTTTACAAAACCTAAGATGGCCCCCGTTTTAGGCATCTCTACCATTTGATAGGAACGTACTAAAAATTGGGATATATGACCCGCGGATGCAAAATAAACTTTTTTCTCCGATAGATCCACGTCGCAAATCGCTCCCGTAAAATAGAGAGTTTTATATTTAAGTAAAATAGAATTATTAAGTTCAAAAAGTATTTCTCCCGGTCTCTCTAAAGAGGATTTTAGTCCTTCGTATTCCCCCTTGATTGCCATAGTTACTAAAGCCGCTTGCACTCCGTGACCGGTAGCATCAGCCAAAAAGAATCTATATCTCCCATTACTTAATCTGCATATATCGTAGAAGTCCCCTCCTACCTCGTCCATAGGCAGATAATTGACGGAATATCTTAAGCCCGGGATATTTTTTAGTTCCGGAAGGATACTTCTTTGGATCTTTTGGGAATACAACATATCCTTTCGGATGATCGAAAGGGATTTGGCTAATTCTTCCGTTCTTTCGTTTACTTTTCTTTCCAGCTCGAAATTCATACGAGTGATATCCTCATATAACTTGGCATTCTCCAGTGAAATCGCTGCCTGTGCGGAAAGTATTTCCAAAATTTCTAATCTATGTTCGTCGAAGATACCGGCAGTAAGTCGATTTTCCAAATAAAGAACACATAATGTTCTTCCTTGTTTTGTGATCGGCATACATAACAGGGACTTCGGTTTACTTCTTTTGATATAAGGATTTACGGAATAAAAAGAATCTTTTGCCGCATCCGAGATCAAAACCTTCTGTCCGGAACGGAAACAAAAATACACCACTTCCAAAGGAAGAAGATGGCCCGCTTCATCGAGCGAGATTGGTTTGGGCAAAAAGCCCGGTTCTTCTATATCCGACCCTGCCATCAAAAACAATTCTTTGTTTTGAGGGAGAATTAAAAAACCTCGAGTTGCCGCGGCATTTTCCATAATTGTGCGAATCAACTGCCTAAGTAATTCACCTAATTCGATAACTCCCGAAATACTTTGAGAGGCCTTAAGCACAGTCCTGAGGTCCAAATCGAAGGATGTGGGAAGAATTGAATCCGCCAGGATTTTTTCCATGGAACGTTTCGTAGTTCCTTGAGGACGAAGCAACTCTCCATGTTCGTCCCTAAGTAAGTTTACGATTGATTTGGCTCCCCAAGAACCGTATAGCCTTACCGCATTTTGTATCAAAAATTTTCCGTAGGAAGTCCTACCCTGTTCTATATTCCATTCCGCAACATGTTGGTATACGACTGCCTTTCTAAAATCGTTCGGCTCCGATTCCACTTGTTGTATGGCCATATCGAAATACAGGGAAGAATTCTCCTTTCTTCCAGCGTAATCCTCGTAAAGCCCACCTAATATAAAATAAAATAATTGAAAACTAGGCGGATAGATCTTCGACCAAAGTTTAAATAAATATAATGAATATCTAAAGAAGAACTTCTCGCTCAATTTTAACTTTTTTCTACGCAACTTTAAAAGACCTAAGGATCTATAAAACCGATACTCTGAATAAATAAACATGATCCTGGATTTTTCCAGATCGGAATGGTAATTTTTAAAAATTCTTTCCGCCTCCAAATAATAGCCCGATAAATATGCAAGAGATCCGAATAGGGTCGCATACCAAGAATTAGCGGTTCCGTTCCCTGCGGATTCCAGGACCTGAGACTCGAATTCACGGTCCGTGTACAAATTTTCCTTGTACCGCACGGTTTCAGTGGATTTTCCTTCTAAACGATCCAAATAAGAATCGGAAGAATGTAAAAGGATCATCAGAATATCGTAATTTAATTTGGATCCCCTTTCTAAATTTTCCCTGATCTTTTCCCGGTACGAAAGGGAATTTTCCGCGGAATATAACTGGTTCGTATTTTGGGAGAAAAGTGCGAATGCAGCCCAAAGATAATCCCCATACTGCATACATTTATGGAACGCTTCCTCCGTATAATCCACTATGGAACGGAATGGATACATGAAATAATCCAAAAGAATGGTCCGGCCAAACACGAACCTTCCGTAAAGTTCATCCGATTTAAACTTTTTTAATATCTTTTCCGCCAAGGTCCAATATCTCATAGACTGTTGGAAATTTCCAGTGATAGAAAGTAATATGGATCCGAAGCCTGCGTAACCGAAAAAGCTGAAAGGAGCATTTCCTTCTTTCAAAGTAAGGTTGATTAGCTTCAAATAAATATAAGCCATAACCTTCATATCCATATGTTTTCCGTAATTCAGAAGGTTGACCAAAATATTCAAAGCTTCCGTTTTATACGGATCTTTGCTGTCTTTAGCATTTACTAACTTTTCCGGAGATCTTCCTCTACTATAAAAGATCATCTTCAATACTTCACCGAACACCGCTAAAAAACCCGGCTTTTCCTTGAAACCTGTACCGAGCGATTGAAGCGCCTTGATCCCTATTTTGGATGCGGAGTCAAGATCGTTATAAACGTTCATCACTTCCAATTGCATTAGGTAAACGTCCGCCTTTTCGGATGGACTTTGCAGTTTGGAAAGTAAATCGGATACGATCTTCTCCGCCTCTTCTCTTCTGGATAAATAATATGCCGATTCCGCAAGAGATTTTAGGATATGGATCGCATTCTTTCTGTCTTTTTGCCAATAAGAGTCTTTGAGTTGAGAAGCAAGCAAACTGAAAAAAGAATAAGAAGATTCGTAAGCGGCCCCGGCTTTGGCAGAATTTCCTGCGAGTATCGTATAATGGAAGAAGTCTTCATTCTCCTGTCCGTTCGTATATAATTCTCTGGAACGCAGAAGATGATTTGCAATATCTAAGATCAGCTCGGATCCGCCGGATTTTTTTTCTCTTTCGATCAATAGTCTAGCAAGAGTATTATGGATCCTTGCTTTTTCGGAAGAGTCCGTAGCATCCAAAATACTTTGGATCATTCTATCATGAGAAAAATGAAATTGGATATCGGATAGAGAGGAATACATTCCGGACTCTTCTATCTTTTTTTGGGAAATATACTGCAAAGCCGGAAATAACATATTTCCGGATTCTCTATAAAATACGATCCCTTCTCGGACTGCTTCTCGAATTCCCCTAGACAAAACACCTGGCCGAGCCTTAAAAAAATCGTACATATCTTTCAGATCGAATTTTGCGCCGATACAGGCCCCTACTCTCAGGACTTCCAAGGTCTCGTCGGGAAGTTTCCCCACTTTATCCAGAAATAGATCTAAAACGTTATCCGTAACCGCTCTTTGCAAAAGGCGATCCCAGTCCACTATATGATATGCGGTTTTCGTATCGAAACTTAGGCAACCCTCTTCATACAGGGATCTCAAGAATTGGTGCAAAAATAAAGGATTACCTCCCGTCTTAGAAACAAGAACTTCCGCAAGTCGACTTGCATCCTCGGCGGATACATGGATACTATCGGATACATATTTAAATACGCTATGTTCATTCAAAGGAGAAAGTCGTATTTCTCTCAGATCCAAACCTAAGGGTCCTGGTTTTACCGTAATATTCGGAAAAAAATCCGCATCCTCAGATCGACTAGTGAGAACAAAAAGTAATCCTTCCCAATCTTCACTGTTCAAAATGAATTCTAGTAAAGCCAGGGAAGCCGAATCCGCCCATTGAAGATCATCCACCAAAATAATAGCGGGATTTTTTCGATCAAAACATAGAGTCAGAAATTTAAGAGCGACTGCAAACAGGACCTTTTCGTCCTTCTGCCTCTTATGCGTTTTTACCGGTATTTCTATTCCTAAAGTTTTTCCCAGGTCCGGCAAAAATTGGGTAAGGATCTCGATATTATCTCCTAAGGTTTCCTTAATATAATTTTTTAATAAAATGATTTCCTCTTCTTTTTTCTGAAGGATCCTTCTTAAAAGATCGTCCATAATCTGGCGGAACGCATAATACGGGATCTCCTTTTTATCTTCTTCGAATTTTCCACGCAAAAGGACCACTGAATAGATATCCAGATAAGTGATAGCATCCTCCACTAGCGCCGTTTTTCCGGTCCCTGATTTACCGCCGATAAAAATTGCGGACCTTCTTCCGTTAGTCACATTCACTATACTAGATTCGATCTCTTTTCTTTCCCGGTCCCTATCGTAGATCCTAGGAGAATCCCGAAAACCCACCTTTCTTTCATATACCCCGGGAACGAATTCAGAGAGCTTACGTTTAGACCTTAAAGAATCTTTAATACTCTTTAGATCATGTATCAGATTTTCCAAAGAGAAGTATCTTTCTTCCGGCATTTTGGAGAGCAATTTGTCCACCAAGGTAGAGATCGCAGCCGGAACATCCTCTCTTTTCTTAACTAGAGAAACCGGCGATCTTGCAATATGATAATGCACCATCTCCAAAGGGTCTTCCGTTTCAAACGGAGGAGCTCCCGAGATCATCTTATAAAATAGTGCGCCTAAGGAATATGCGTCGGATCTAAAATCGACCGGACGGTTCAATCTTCCCGTATTTTCCGGAGAACAATACGGTAGAATATCGAACGTATATCTAAGAGGTGCATAACTTCCCTTTTCGGAAAGGAGAAGGGAGGCTCCGCCTAACCAGGCAAGTTTGGTCTCACCGTTATCCGGATTATAAAAAAATGCACGTGGGGAAATTTGGTTATGAACTATCCCGAAAGAATGTAACCTTGCCAAATTTTCCGTGATCGCTAAGGCTATCTCTAAAAAAGTTTCTAGAGAAATGGATCCTGCCAAACTTTGGTGCAGAAGTTTAGAAGGAATATTTTCATACACCAGGCAGATACCGTCCGAATTTTCGAACATATCTTCCGGTTTAAGAATGCCGGGATCGCTGACCAATTTCCCCAATTCGAATTCATTCAGAAAATACACCGAAGAGGTTTCTTTCCCCTCCGGTCTTTGTATTCGAATGATCTTCGGTTCTCTAGTCCTACCTAATTTTCCTCTATACGTTTGGGAAAAACTGTCCTCGTACAACAATTCCCCCAATTCATAAGGAACCCTGTCTGTGGACAAATCCTGCATAATTTCCAATTTGATCTTTTTCGAAATCGTAACGGAATTTCGAAAACCTCGACTGAACTAATTTTTAAAGTTCACACTTTAGAGGGCGAATACTTTTGACGGGTAAATAACCAAACATAGTATATGTCGGCTATCGTTCCGAGTCCGCTCAAAACCTGAACGAAGTACTTATCCGGAAAGTATAAAAAGATGAAGATTGTAAAGAACCCGTTGCCCAAAAATTTTGCCCAAGAAACCGAATAAGAGAACATGTTCGGATCTCCGGTTTTCAGGAAAAGGATCGGATACATTACCGAAATAATCAGACTTAAGATATAAGCCGAATTAGATCCGGTAAAAAGATCATAACCTCCTATATAAAAGGTATAAATCAATAATCCCCAAGACGTCACCAAAATGCCCAAAAGGAATTTATATCCCTTGTCCGACAATGGCAAGGAAATTTGTTTTTTACCGAATCGGATCACCTGGTAGAAAATCACTATATCCAATACGAAGCCAAGTCTATAGCCCCAGAGTAATATCGCACCCATAGGTTCTTTAAAGCAGAATCCCCATAATAATTCCCAAATAATATTCCCACAGGCGATAAAAACGGGCATCTCGACGAATTTTTTCTTAAATGGTTCTATTAGAAGAACTGCATACATATATGCCCAGAAAGCCACACCCAAAAGTAAACAAATATTCTCAAACAGCGTATAACGTCCGAAATACTCCGGATCCGTTGCTAAAGTCTGCCAAAAACTCATCCTTTATAGTCTCCAATTCTCTCTTAATGAAGGCGGGATCCAGAATCTGGCTTTTTTTCCGCCGTAATAAAAATGATCCATAGAAAAAAGAAGTTTGGAAGCAAAATAAGCGACTAACTTTCCGAATCCCTCGTCATCGTCTACATGAGAGTCGACATCCTTAAAAATCCTTTCCATAAAATAACCCAAAGGATTTTTAGGAGGCCATCCTAGGCCGAGTACCTCGCTTGTTTTTTGTCCCATATATGTTTGCAGAAAAAATAATGGAAGACTATCGAATAAGTTCCCCGGAAGCATATACTCCATAAAGTCCAACAGGGATTTTGCAAGTATCTTGCCCGCGTCAGATGGTTTTTGTTGATCGTTAAAAATGGACTCGCCTAAGGAATGTGCGGTATCGTATCCTTCCGGACAAAGTTCCGGTTTTACACCTATAAAATGTCCAACCACTCTCCAGAGATGAATGTATGCGTCTTTTTCTTCCTGACTTAACTTTAAAGAAGATTGAGCCAGTCCATCCAGCACTAAGCTAGAAAAAGACTGCAAAGTACCTGCCATATCTTCTTGGTTGATCGGCCGCCCCCAAGCAGGATCCCAATCTTGTCCCTTCCTTAAAAAATAACGAATGGATGCATGCATTAATCGTACTTTCTGGGCAGTGCGTATCCCTTTTCCTTGAGGGCCCAGTCCATTCTCCTGAGCGACGGAGATCACAAACTGAGTGGTTTCCATGAGTCTTCTATTAACCCCATCAATCACTCCATTCTGTTCTATTAATCTTCCGGTTTTATAAAGTACCTGCGCTCCGTCTCCGCAAGAATATGCCATAGGAAGCGACTTTACACAAAGCATCATTAGGATCTGGGGACCATAAGTGGAGAATAGCCGCTCTCCCTTTGCGATCTTAGTTTTGTCCGCCCAAGAAGGAAGATCTTCCGTCTCATAAAAATATTTTTCTAGATAATCCGGCAGCCCGGAAGGAATAGGGTCCGAGTTCCTGGAAAGAGCATCGAAAAAAAGCATCGTTTTTTGCCGGTCAAAAGCGGATTCAGTAAAATATTTTGTGACAATCTCGTCTGCTAACGGATCAGTTTCATTTCGTAATGCGCGTAACTCGCTCGAATTCATTCTAAAACTTAAGCCTCGTCTCAGGAATGCGCCAGTTTTATATTTTGAATTTTAAAAAGAAAGCACTTGTAAAAAAAACCGTAACGAATTCCTTGAAGCATGCTTTTTGGATCTAGAGTTCGTAAAAAATTTTCCCTGTTTTCCCTGGCTATAATTTCTTTCCTGGCTCCTAAGCTCGAAGCTGTAGGACTTTTTCAACCTTCTCACAACGCGAGATACGGCGGCATGGGGGGAGTCAATCTAGCGATCGGGGGATCTCCTATGGACATAGGGACCAATCCCGCTAACTTAAGTCTCAAAAATCGAAAAGAGTTGGAGTTCGGAATTTCTTTGCCGTACATCCGTACAGTATACAAAGACAGGTTTTTGGATCCGGACCCGAATCTTACCTACGAAAATTCGGAATCCTATAATGTGCTTGCCCCACTTCCCTATTTTGCGATCCGGATCCCACTCGGCGAAAAATGGTCTTATGGTGGAGGGATTTATATCCCGGGAGGAGGAAATGGAGAAGTCTACGGACTCACAAGGATCACTCCTAATGGCCAAAGTTTGAACGATTGGTCAGGAATGAAACTCCCAAGTCCGATAGGAGATTCTAAAAGAATTCAAGAAAGTTATTCTTCTACATTTTATCTAGTGAAATCCACTCACGCACTTTCCTATAAGATCGGCGGACTTTCTCTGGCATTCGGAGTAGAAGGAATTTATTCCAGACAGATCGCATATCAAAAATTTCATGATATCACAGGAACCGTCGAAGTCCCCGGCCAAGGTTTCGATTATAGAAGCAAGCATGCCTATGCACTAGGCGGCATATTCGGAACCACTTATCAGATCACGGAAACATTAAAGATCGCTTATACTTACCAAACTTCCGCAAAAATCCCTTTGGATGGAAGTATACAAGTAGGCTCGTATCCGAGCAGAACCGGAGTGTCTGCGACATTTGCAGTTCCGGAAAGACATGGATTTGGTTTTTCTTATGGAACGGATACATTCAATGTCGGAATAGATGTTTTGTATTATAATTATTCTTCTTACACTTCTACCTATAAACAAACATTGGCTGCTCCCGTATTTCCGACTGCATTCGGACAAACGAATGTAGTCCCTCAAAATTTAAGTTATCATGATTCTTGGGCTTTGGGCATCGGAGGAGAATGGATCGTAAACGATTGGACTTATAGATTAGGAGCAAGGCATAACTCCGGAGTTTTAAGATCGGAAGGAACGAACGCTCTTCAAGCAGGTATCATGGTCCAAGATCTCGTCTCAGGCGGTTTCGGATATACCGCAGGAAAATGGAAATTCGATTTTACACTTTTATACTATCTTCCTGTTAAAGTCTATAACGGAGGCTCTGCAGATTGGAACTTCAACCATGCAGTATTTTCCAAAGACGACATCAGAGTGGCACAATTCAAACATTCCTTAAGATCCGATATCCCCGCGATCTTATTAGGAGCAAGCTATTCGTTTAATTAAGATTTTTGCATATAGTCTTTTTGAGAGATCAAAATAGAACTAACCAACAAACAAAATGCGATAAAGTCGAAGCTGAATGCTCCTACTTGACCGAACTGCCAAGCGGATCTTATACTATTCCAATGCTCCGGGATAGTATGAGTGACGGTCCATTCTTTGATTCGAGAAGCAGCAGGCGCCACAAATAAGAACCAAACCCCTAAAGAAAAAATAAAAGAGAACCCGCTTAAAATCGTATAACGAAACGATTTTGTGCCCTTGGAGAGATAAGCGATTATAAAAATAAGAAGAATGGAACTTATCTGTACGATAGGACCGATGATCCCGAAATATTTATACAAACTTGTTTGGACCGGAAAATACAGTTCTGCTTCCCAATGTAATTTAGGCGCCGCTTCCATTACATGAGCAAATCTCATTCCAAGAGTTAATGCGGCCAAAACAATCGCAAAAAATCGGACCTTAGATAACATAGCGAACTCCTTTCCGTTCCCTTTAGTTTCTACCCCGAACGGAAAAGGTTACCGAATTTCCGCAAAAAAAGGATCCATTTTCATTTGAATTTTTGAAAATAAACAGTATCACAGCCTTCTATGGATTATAAACATCTGAGTATAGAAAACAAAAACGGGTTACTGATTGTACTTTTGAACCGTCCGGAATACAGTAATGCGTTAAATATAAGAATTAGAGACGAATTAGAATCCATTTTTTCAGAGTCCAAAAAAGATCCTAAAGTAAGAGGAATACTTTTAGGAGCAATCGGCAAAAACTTCTGCAGCGGATACGATCTGGAGGAAGTTATCGAAACAAAACTAGGATCTTTCCGTCATCGTATTTTAGAATATCATTATGAACTTTATTCATTTCCGAAACCTTTGGTTTGTGTATTAAAAGGTTTTTGTTCCGCTGGTGGTTTTGACCTCGCTCTTTGCGGAGATTATATTCTTGCGGAAAAGAAAACATTCCTATTTCGCCCTGAAATTCGTTTCGGAGGTCCGCCACTCATCACTACTCTAGCTCGAAAGGTAGGTCCGGCAAAAGCATTATCTTTAACATTATTAGGAGATCCTATCCGTTCCCAAGACGCAGTCCAATTGGGGATTATCGACGATCTAGTTTTGGAAGGTGACTCGATCGCAAAAGGATTAAAAGTACTGGAGAAACTAACTCAATGGGACCCGAAACTCATCCGAGCCGAAAAAGAGATAGCGAATAATTTTTTCCAAGGTAATCTTTACGAAAATCTAAAAAAAGAATTCGATCTGTTCAAAGAATTTTTGGAAAATCCGAATTTTCTAAAAATAATCTCCGAATATGCGAAATCCATTAAACAAAAAGTCTGACTAAGGATTGTTTTGGATGAACTCGGAAAGAAGTTCGGCAAGTAGTTCACCTTTCTCTTCCTGTAAAAAATGCCCGGCGCCTTGGATCACAGTATGTTTCTGGCCTTTTGCACCCGGGATAGTCCTTCTAAAAAATACATCCCCGCCTTTTGTGATCGGATCCGAATCGCTGAACATAGTAATAAAGGGTTTTCTGAAATTCTTATAAAAGATCCAAGCTTGGCGATTCCTTTCCGTTTCAGGATTATCGGGAGAGATCGGAACGAGAGTAGGAAATTTTCTAGCGCCCGCCTTATAAGATTCATCCGGGTAGGGAGAATCGTATGCCCGAATGATCTCCGAACTTAATTTACTCACACATCCGTTTTGGATGATCTTTCCTACGGGAAGTTTACTCACTTCCTGGGAGAAACGAAGCCATTTTAAAAAATCCTCCTTCGGAGCAATATCTCCCGTAGGCAAAAAAGTATTCGCAGCGCATATTCTTGCAAAACGAGAATCCATCTCCGCTACTACTCTTAAACCTAAAAGCCCTCCCCAGTCTTGGCAAAAGAGCGTAATATTCCGTAAATCTAAACCGGCGATCAGATTTTTCAGCCAGTCCACATGATTCTTATATGTATACGTATTTAGATCGATAGGCTTGTCGGATTTTCCAAAACCGATCAGATCTGGAGCGATTACTCTATAACCTTTTTCTGATAAAGGAGGGATCATTTTTCGATAAAGATAAGACCAACTGGGTTCTCCATGCAATAATAGAACCGTTTCCTTTGCATTTTTAGGACCCTCGTCCACATAATGTATCTTAAATTCTCCTACAGAAATATAATGAGGAGAAAAAGGGTAATCCTTTAAATCGGAAAAACATTCGGAAGGAGTTTCTAAATAAGTTTGCATATCAAATCTACCAGAACGAACGTACTTTAAGTACGGTCTCAGATCGTAGATTATCAGGAAATCTTGTCAAACTTCTTCCTAAAAAAGTCGACCGACTCAAATTTCTGATTTTAAAAAACAGGAAAATAAGCTCTTGTAGGACCTCCCTGTAAGAGAGTTTTATGTTCGGTAAAAGAGCGCAGAAAATTACGTTTTACACTTCTTTTGTTCTAATCGGTTTATTCTTATCGGTTTTATGTCAAACAGCTTGTCTGAGTTCTTTCGGAGGAAGCCCAAGCGGAACCAGACTGGAAAGAATGAAAACTTCCAAGATGTTCCATGATGGAAAGTTTGAAAACGATCCTTTCGTCCCTATGTTAAGTTCCGGAAACTATATCGGCATTTTAAAAAGACAACTATTCGGTTCCGAAATGAGGATCCCTCCTTCCCCCATTCCAATCCAAAAACCTGATTTAAAAACTTTTTCAGATCCGATTTCACCGGGACTCAGAGCGATCTGGTTCGGACATTCTTCCGTATTGGTGGAAATAGATGGAATACGCATCTTCACTGATCCTGTTTTTTCGGAGAAAGTTTCTCCTTTCGAAAGTATCGGGCCGGGACGACTTTTCCCTTTGCCGTTAGAACTATCAGAACTTCCTAATATAGATGCGGTTGTGATCTCCCACGACCATTACGATCACTTGGATATGGCAACCGCTCAATTTTTAGCAAAGAAGGGAACGAAATATTTCGTTCCGTTGGGTATTGGGGCTCATTTGGAATCCTGGGGAATTCCGGAAAATCAGATTATCGAATTGGATTGGTGGGAGAAAGGAAACATTAAGAATATTGAAATTATCTGTACTCCTGCCGTTCATTATTCCGGAAGAGGTATATTCAACGGTAAGTCCACTCTTTGGTCTTCTTGGAGCCTGATCGGGCCTAAACATAAATTTTTCCATAGTGGGGATACAGGATATTCTCCTCACTTTACTGAAATCGGGAAAAAGTTAGGACCGTTCGATTTGACTTCTATCAAGGTCGGAGCTTATGATTGGACCTGGGAAGGAATTCATATGAGTCCGGAAAGCGCTGTCCAAGCCCATTTGGATCTAAAAGGAAAAACGATGCTTCCTGTTCACTGGGCCACTTTTAATCTGGCGATCCATTCTTGGGACGAACCTATTTTAAGGACAAAACAAGGAGCGGATCAAAACGGAGTTCGCCTAGCCACACCTAAACCGGGAGAATGGCTGGATCTAAAAAAGGATCTTGTTTTCGAATCTTGGTGGGAGAAGGTAAAGTAGGTTAAGAAAATTTTCTCACCAACTCCAATCTGGAATTAACATGCAGTTTCCTGAATATACTTTTGATTTGCACCCTCACTGTACCTTCTTTAGTGCCCAAGAAAGCGGCGATCTCTTTGGTTCTTTTGCCGTCCACGATCAAATCCAATACTTTTTTTTCCCTATTGGACAACACTTCCACCTCCTTCTGAGTAGTCTTACGAAAAGAAAGGATCACTCTAGCGGCAAGTCCTGGGGAAAGTATCCCTCCTCCCTCCAAAAGTATTTCCGCTTTCTCCTGGATATCTCCAACATCCTTTTTTAATATATATCCTATAGCCCCCGCTTTTAACGCCTTAAATAAGACCTCTTCGGATTCGAAAGCGGATAAGATCGCATAATTCGTTTTTGAATCCTCAGAGTGTCTTTCTAAAATAAAATCCAATCCACTTTGACCGGGAAGATCTATATCCACAAATACCAAATCGTACGGCACATCCTTGCCTTTAGGAAATTCCTCTGCGGAAGTATAAACTTCCACTTTCGTTACTCTATTCAATTTTTTTAATCTCTCTTTGCACTGACTTGCAAAGATTGGATCGTCTTCTAAGATTGCTATTTTGTATAACTTCACGAATCAAATTCTCCGCAATTGACGGATCGGGATCTCCAGAAATCCTTTAAAGTCCCGATTTTCCAGATTTTCTTTCCATTCTCCGTTGATCGCGGAAGTTCTATATTGAATGGTTTTATTTCCTTTGGAACCTATTCTCATCTCTTGGAAATTAGTACGGGTCCTGATGGATATTTCTATGGAATCCTTTTTAGGAGAGAAGGTCCAATGAGAAATTCCTGAACCGTATTTTAGATCGTTGGAACAGATCTCCGTAACGATCCCTAAAATTTGTTCCGCTTTTTCCGTATCGATATGAAAATCTTCCTCACCTTCTCTTGTGAACCTAACCTTTCTTCCTGCATTACCGTACCTTCTTAATAACAATACTCTTATCCCACTCCAGACATCTTCCGAGATCAATTTTACATCGACCATACTCGCAGTGATCTCCCTAATCCCCGTAAAAATATCTTCGGATAATTTTTCCAATCTCAGAAGAGCATCCGTATCTCCGCTCTTATAAACCTGGATGGAACGTACCAATAAATTTAGATCCGTTACTTTTGCCCCTAAATAATCGTGAAGGTCTCTAGTGATGGCCTCTCTTTCATTATACAATCTATCCTGCAAATTTTTGGTCTTCTTAAGATGTTCTATCCTATATCCGTACCACCAAGTATTGCATAAACAAATAAACAATTGGAGAGCACTCATATTACCGATCTGCACCCATAAGGTCCTGCTCGAAAAATATTCGCTTCCTTCCGGAAAGATCCTAAGAATGTAAAATGCAACTACGGAAAAAGAATAGATCGTATAAAAGATAGGTTTCCCGTTAAAGAATAAACTTACTAAAAAAAGGATCACTTGGTTAGTGATCCACATATGATTATCGTAAAAATAATACTCGTTGTCATGGAATTGTGTCTCTACTTCCAGGACCAATAAGATGAATAGTCCGCCGAATACGATCAGGTTCTTTCTGAAATAATTTTTGGAATAAAATCGGATCACTCCCAAACTGAACAAACAGATAGAAGCGGAGATCAGATCCAAATAGAGCAAAAGGTAATTGGAGCGAAAATATTCTAAAATCGCTCCCCATACGGTGATTGCACATACAATCCCGAAAAAGTAAGAGGCTATTCTATAATTTTGGGAATAGAATTCCTCGCTTGCAAATCTATCCTTTTCCTTTTCTTTCATTATTTCCATATTCGCTTCCGATAAATGCCGTTAATATCATCGTTTGGCACATGGTATCTATCGGAGAATAAAACTCTATTCGAATATTTGCTAACTTCGGGATTTTAGCGACATAGGATACGATCTACCTTTTCCCCCAACCTTATCTGATTTTTTCCCTCTCCCCTACCTCAACGGGGGTATTGCCCAATTCGGCCATAGCACTTAAGTTATACGGCAACGTTTCTTGCCTTAGCGCCGCCAAAGTAAGAAACCCGATTCTTCAACAAAAGAATAACATAACAAAAACTTAATATTAAAAAGATTAGGGAACTAAGATGAAAACAAAATTGACTTTGATCTTATTGATCTGCTTGAATTTTTTTTGTTCCGGAACGAACTCCGGACTATCCGCGCTGGCCGCCTTCTTCGGGCTTCCCCAAACTCCTTCCTACGGAAACGTTCAATTCGCCGTGAATGTTTCCAGTTCGCTGACAAAGGTAACAGTCACTGTGACCGGTCCCGGGATCTCCACTCCAATCGTACACGATCTAGTAAAAGTTGGGGACACTTGGCAAGGGATTATTGGACAGATCCCGGCAGGCACAGACAGAACATTTTCGGGAGAAGGTTATAATGCCTCGAATGTTTTGATACAGCAAGGCCAGGTGACTGGAGTTACGATCACCGCTAACTCTATCACCAATATCGTATTAGTTCTATCCGAAACGAATCCATCCCCACCTTTTTCGAATGCTGCTCCTGTTATAGATTCTTTGGTTGCCTCCACAAATCAGGTTGCACCTTCTTCTTCCATGAATCTAAATGCAACGGTCCATGATCCGAATCCTTCCGATACTTTGACCTACGTTTGGTCTACAACCGGAGGAAGTTTCAATAATTCGAATATTCTAAATCCTGTATGGACCTCTCCTTCAACACCGGGACAGTATACGATCACATTGACAGTGAGCGACCCGCTAGGAGCAAGCGCTAGTTTGAGTTTTACCGCAGATGTGCAACTAGGATACGGAACAGGTTACGGAAGTATCAATGTAGGTTCTAATTCTTCTCCTTTTGTAACTAACGTTATATCGGACCCTTCCAGTATTGCTCCGGGTGCCTCTACCAATATCTCCCTGACTGCGTTCGATCCGGACGGGAATACGATCTCTTATTTTTGGGGCTCGAGTTGTGCCGGAAGTTTCGATAATGTGAATGCCCAAAACCCCGTATTTACTGCATCTCCTTCCGCAAGTATAGGGCCTTGTACGTTAAGTGTTTCTTTATCAGACGGGAATGGCGGATCTAATCTAGGGTATTTTACGATCCAGATCTCTCAAACCCAGACGGTCAATCTGGCTCCTCAGATCATGTCTAGCTTTCAAACCGGATTATCTTTAGATCCTTCGGGCAATATGGTTTTTAGGGTAACGGCTACCGATCCGGAGAATACCCCACTCACCTTCTCTTGGAATTCTAGCTCGGGTGTTGTAGGCACTTCTACAAACACGATCAACGGGAATCTCACCACAAGTGAAATGATCTGGACTGCTCCGTCTTGTGGCTCTAATCTCCAAGTTTCCGTAACCGTCACGGACGGAGATGGAAACTCCGTGAACCTAAACTATCTTCCCATAAATATCAACGGAGCCCCTACCTGCGTTTTAGGCCTTTGGTCCCTGCAAGCCTATCTCAAAGCTTCCAACTCGGAAACGAATGATAATTTCGGGAGATCCTGGGCTCTTTCCGGGAACACGATAGTGGTAGGTGCACCTTTGGAGGACAGTAACCAAAATACTATCACGAATGGAAGTAATCCGGGCTCTTCCGATAATAGCGCACCTGCATCCGGAGCAGTGTATGTTTATATTCGGAACGGAAATACTTGGACCCAACAAGCGATCTTAAAACCTTCCAATTCGGAAGAAAGTGATCTGTTCGGTTTCTCGGTAAGTATCTCCGGGGATACGATCGCAGTAGGTGCAATCCAGGAAAGTAGTAACCAATCTACGATTACTAACGGAAGTTCCTCATCTTCGGATAATAGTATGACGTTTGCCGGGGCGGTTTACGTATTTGTCAGGAACGGAAATACTTGGAGCCAGCAGGCTTATATCAAACCCTCTAATCCATCCGCATACGATGCTTTTGGTTACTCCATCGCTGTCCAAAATGACACTTTGGTAGTAGGTTCGAAGAATGAAAGCGGTTCCCAAAATACGATCTCTAACGGACAACCTGCTCCGAATGATGATACTCTCTTCCAAAGTGGGGCCGTTTATGTATTTAAAAGAACAGGAACCAGTTGGGCGGAAGAAGCTTATATCAAACCTTCCAATCCGGATGAAAACGATTCCTTCGGATATAGTGTTGCAATCAGCGGAGATAAGATCGCCGTAAGTTCTTACTATGAGAGCAGCAATCAAAACTATATTACGAACGGAAGCGGTGCAAGTTCCGACAACAGCTTAACTAGAGCCGGAGCAGTGTATATTTTCAATAGAAGCGGAAGCATCTGGACTCAAGAAGCTTATATCAAACCTTCCAATCCGGATGTGGACGACCAATTCGGGGTCAACGTTTCTCTATATGACGATACTTTAGCGGTCGGCGCCAGCGGAGAAGACAGCAACCAAACTAGTATCTCATCCGGTACAACCGCTTCTTCGGATAATTCCTCCAATAGTTCAGGTGCAGTATATGTGTTTGTTAGAAGCGGAGGTATCTGGTCGCAACAAGCATATTTGAAATCTTCTAATTCCGATCCTTCTGATTATTTCGGGGCGGCAATCAGCCTCTATGGAGATACGATTGCTGTGGGAGCATTGGACTCAAGCGCTCAGACTACGATCTCTTATGGAAGTACTGCCAGCTCGGACAATAGCGCTCAGTATTCCGGAGCGGTTTATATTTTCGAAAGAAACGGCACAAGCTGGTCCCAGACGGCATATATCAAAGCGCCTAACGCGAATGCCTATGACTTCTTTGGAGGTGTGTGTTTGGACGGTAATAGTCTTTTGGTGAGCGCGTATTTGGAGGCAAGTTCCGAAAATACGATCACGAACGGTGCTTACGGAAGTGCGGATAATGGCGCAGTTGGTGCAGGTGCCGGCTACGTATTCACGAGATAGTATCAATCGTCCACGAACAGCTCGTCACAAAACGGGCTGTCTTTCGTGATCCTACTTTCCAGAAGATTGAATGCAACTCTTCTGAAATAAGGACGAATTAGTTTTTCGTAATACTTTTTGGATCTTTGGTGGGCATAAGGATCCGTAAAGTAGATCTCCTTCTTCATTCTTGTGTAATCGTTCTTGGTCGGGACCGTAAAATAGAGATAATTCACGATCTTATGTAGTTTTTCGAAAACTTTAGGAAGATGTTTATCTTCTATATATTGAACCACAGAGTTACAAATACCAAGTGTGAAAGGAGGAAGATTAAAATGTTTCAGCTCCAGATCCTGGATTGTAGAGTGTAAAAAAGAAAGATTATAAGAACGGATCCATTTCTGTTTTGCGATCGCATCTATCATTTCTTCCGAAGGATCGACTGCAAACACACGATTCGGTTGGAATATTTTTACGAATTCTTTTAAAAGTAATGCCTTGCCAAACCCAAAGTCCGCGATACTCCTAGGATGAAGTTGCATCAGATCAAAAAGAGATTTTACGTATTTCGCATGTTCTTTCGCGTTGAATGAAGCGTCCACATCCTTCCCGCTTCCGTAAATCTCACTCCAATAGGAAGTTTCGAATGGTAGACCGTTGGCTCCGTATGCGATATAATCGGAGTCTTTCGGTTTTTTACTCATACATCAGGAGCCTTGGAAGAAGCAAACCAGGAAATAAGAAAGGTTTTAAGATCATCGTAACCTTTTTGGTCGGAAAGTTCGGACTTAGCTTCGATGGATCTGGTCCTTAAAGTTTTTAAACTAGGATCCGTTTGTATCCTTTTCCATAAGAACCCATTGATGAGAATCCTTTCTCCCGACAGGAAAAGGTAAGGAGTATTCTTGGCTTTTACCTCTCTTAGTAAAAGTTTTCTGTCTACGGCCCAAACCTCCGATAGCAGTATATAATCTTTATCCCTTATTTCCGGATGAGAAGTGAAATGGGTCTTTTGTTTAGAAGTAAAATATATATAAGCGGAAATTTCAGGAGAAACATAGATCCTTTCGTCCTGATTGACGATCAATCTTCCCCTGAGAGAAGCCACGTCCTTTGCCAAGGAACTTAACTTTGCTTTATCCAAACCTAAAATAGGGCGGATTGTAAAATACCCCGATACTACGATCAGTGCAAAAATCCCGATGGAAGCGGGAAGGGAGTTTAATTCCTTTTCGGAACGAAGCAAAAAATTACCCACGAAGAGAATTAGAATAAAAGAACCGAAGCCTAAAAGATATTTCCAAACGGACTGGCCCATGAACACAAAAGAATGAGCTCCGTAAAAATTAAGATTTCCTAATAGAATAATCCCAAGTACGAAAACCGAAAGATACCCGAATAAGAAAAGTTTAGGCAGGTTCCTTCTTTTGAAAAATACGGATTGCTGTTTTTTCTTCTCTCGTATCCCGACCGTTCCCGCTTTGATCACAAAGATAGTAAATCCGATCAGGAAGAAAGTAAAATGGGAGAAAAACCCGAGCACTGTACAGGAAACTAAGATTAAAAGATCGATTACGGTTTCCATTCGGAATGAAAGAAATAGGACTAATAAAAACGAAAAGCTGACTACTTCTCCCAACATATTCAAAGGAACTAGATAAGAGAACGGATTGATCGCGGCAAGATAACAGAATAGATAATGATTCAATTTCCAGCTCTCTCTTTCCATGATATAAGCGCAGAGATGTATCCCTAAACTCAGGAAAAACGCTCCGAAAGAGAGATAAGCGGGTATATAATTCAAACCTAAGATCGATTTCCAAAACGATAATAGCAAAAATGGAAGAGGCTCCTGGAGTGAGAAAAATTTTCCGTCTTCGGAAAGAGAACGTAATTCCGCCAATGTCCGGAAACTTTCTCCATTGGACGGGTCTCCGTGCCAGGAATAGAGAAGAGTCAATAGACCGGTGAGAAACAGCGTCGAAAGTGAAATGAGCGCGGGGTTTGCTTTTCTGTTTCTTTCCAAGTCCATGCGGTGGAATTCTTCTCCTACGGATTTCGGAGCTACGTTAAAAATTTAGGTGAAATTATACCAACACATTTTGAACTAAACTAAGAGGCATATTCCGAGGGCAAGAAGATGGAAAAAAAAGACCATATCCTTTACGATAAGACCGGAAATCCCAGCAAAGAGCCGGCTTGGATTTTCAGAACTTACGCGGGACACACGAATGCGAAGGAGTCTAACGAACTCTTTAGAAAAAACCTGGCAAAGGGTCAAACAGGCCTTTCCATCGCATTTGATCTTCCCACTCAATGCGGTTATAGCTCGGATCACCCCATAGCAAAGCCGGAAATCGGAAAAGTAGGAGTTCCCATTAACACATTAGAGGACTTCCGCATCCTATTCGATCAGATCCCGATCGAGGAAATGAACACTTCCATGACCATCAACGGAACTTCCATGTGGTTACTTTCGCTATACGTGGCTTTGGCGGAAGAAAGAGGAGAAGACGTTTCCAAACTCCAAGGGACCACTCAAAACGACATAATTAAAGAATATTTAGCTCGCGGGACTTATATTTTCCCACCTGAACATTCGATCCGCATCATCGTGGATATGTACGAATATTGTTTGAAAAGAATTCCGAAATGGAACCCATCCAATATTTGTTCCTACCATTTACAAGAAGCGGGTGCAACTCCAGTGCAAGAGTTGGCATTCGCACTCGCAACCGGGATGGCCATCCTGGATGCGGTCAAAGAAAGAAATTGTTTCACTCACGAAGAATTCGAGCAGTGCGTTGGTAGGATTTCCTTCTTCGTAAACGCAGGGATCCGATTCATCGAAGAAATGTGTAAAATGCGGGCCTTCTCCGACATGTGGGAAGAGATCACCAAAGGGATTTATCAGGTAAAAAACGAGAAATACCGCCGATTCCGTTACGGAGTCCAAGTAAACTCACTCGGATTAACCGAGGAACAACCCGAAAACAACGCCTGGAGAATTTTAATCGAAGCTTTAGGAGTCACCTTAAGCAGAGATGCAAGATGTAGAGCGCTCCAGCTTCCTGCATGGAACGAGGCGCTTTCCCTTCCTCGTCCTTGGGACCAACAATGGTCGCTTCGTTTGCAACAAGTACTCGCTTACGAAACCGACCTACTGGAATATCCGGACCTATTCGAAGGTTCCAGAGTGGTGGAAAGTAAAGTTAAAGATCTGATCGAGAACGCGAACAAAGAGATCCAAAAGATCAAAGAAATGGGCGGA
This sequence comes from Leptospira sp. WS58.C1, assembly GCF_040833995.1. NCBI lineage: Bacteria > Pseudomonadati > Spirochaetota > Leptospiria > Leptospirales > Leptospiraceae > Leptospira > Leptospira cinconiae. The sequence goes on along the minus strand of NZ_CP162138.1, from coordinate 58,582 downwards.
GCTATCAAGGCGATCGAGAACGGTTACATGAAAGCCCAGCTTGTGAAATCCCAAGCGGAAAGACTCGCGAAGATCAATAACGACGAACTTATCATCGTCGGAAAAAACAAATGGAAAGAAGGGATTCCCTCCCCTCTTACAAACGATCCAGACGGAGGGATCTTCAAAGTAGATCCTAAATCCGCGGAGCAAACTCTTAAGGTACTCTCTGATGTAAAAACAAGAAGAGATGCGAAGAAGGTTGCGGAAACTTTAGCGAGATTAGAAGACGATGCCAGAAACGGTAAGAACTTAATGTTCGCTTCCGTAGAATGTGCTAAGGCTCTTGTGACTACGGGAGAATGGGCGGACACGCTCAGAAAAGTGTTCGGAGAATATCGCCCATCCACCGGAGTAGAAGGACAAAAACTCAATCTGGAGTCCGACAAAGTAGCTAATGTCAGATCCAAAGTGGAAAAATTCCAAAAAGCGACAGGTGCCAGACCTAAGATCGTAGTCGGCAAACCTGGGTTAGACGGACATTCCAACGGCGCAGAGATGATTGCAGTATCCGCAAAACATGCAGGATTCGATGTGATCTACTCCGGCATCAGACTCACTCCGGAAGAAATCGTACAATCCGCAGTGGAAGAAAACGCAAATGTGATCGGAGTATCCATACTTTCCGGATCTCATGTCGAACTCGCAGAGCAGATATTCTCGGAATTAAAACATTATAAAGCGGATATACCTGTGGTCTTCGGTGGAATTATTCCTCAACCTGATTTCGAAAAACTACATTCCATCGGAGTCAAAGCGATCTTTACACCAAAGGATTACGATCTTATGGATGTAATGGATCGTATCATAGACATCGTATCCGAGAAAACCCCGGTTCTCCGATAAGGCATGACCGTACGGTTTGCAGAGAAGGAACTCAAAGAACTGATCCAAGAAGCTTCTCAAGGGGAAAAATATCCTCTTGCGAAGCTGATCAGCGAACTGGAAAAACCGGATTCATTCGAATTTCGTAAAGTCCTATTCAAAGAGCTGGAAAACTCCGGCTTTAATGGAGACAGGTCCGTCACTATCGGATTTACTGGAACTCCTGGAGCAGGAAAATCCTCACTCTTAGGAGAGATCTCCACCAATTTTTTACAAACAGTCCCAGATAAAAAAATGGCGGTAGTTGCCATAGATCCTTCCAGTCATATTAGCGGCGGCTCTTTACTAGGAGATCGCACAAGGCTTTCGCTCCCAGTCCGCGAAAAGAGGATCTTTTTCAGATCTCAACCCAGCCAATTGGAACTGGGAGGTTTAAATCCTTATACTTACCATGTGATCCGACTGCTCCGTTGTTTTTTCGATTTTATATTCGTTGAAACGGTTGGGATCGGGCAAAACGAGATAGAAGTCTCCAAATTGGCGGATCTTTCCTTTTTAGTCATGGTCCCTTTGGGAGGAGACCAGATCCAATTCATGAAAAGCGGGATCATGGAAGTCCCGGACGCATTCATATTAAACAAATGTGATGAAGAATCCTTAGCAAGAGCTAGTTTCCATACTCTTTCGACCACTCTCGAATTTTTACGAGATATTGTTCCAGGAGGAAGTATCCCCCCTATTTTCCTGACCAGTGTAAAAACGAAAAAAGGCATCCAAGAACTATTGGATTTTGTTTTGAAAAGTAAACCTCATCCGAAAAGATCTTCGGAAACCAAGGTCCAGATCGAAAAATGGATCAAGACCGAGTATGGGAATTTTGGGCTTTCTTTCTCCGAGAAGTTAGGAAATATTCCCCAAAAGAATTATGAAGATTGGGAAAGTTTCTTTCAATCAGAAATTCGTAAAAGACTATTATAAATTCTAGATACTTAGATCTTATTTAAGTATTTTCAAAGAGGCGAAATAGATGAGATCCGTATTTAAAAAAAGAAATCTCCTAGGGTTCTTATCCCTATTTCTTTTCTGCATCGTCCTGATCAAATCATCTAAACCGGAAATTTCACTTGCATACGATTCCAGAACAAAATCTCTCCAGACCCACGCATTAGTTTACTCAGGTTTCCGATCGGAAGCGCTTCCCTACCCTGCAAAGTTTATAGATCCGAAAGAAGAATTCCTTCCAATGCCTGCGAATAATTATACAAAATCGGGAGATTCGACTATCTCCGTTTTTCCGATATTACTTGCCGCACTCGCAACTCCTTTTTATTATTTTGCAGGAAACCAAGGATTACCTTATTTTAATTTACTCGGAGTTTTCGTATTTTTTTGGATCTTAAGAAAATTTTGGAAAGCATCCAACACTTTTATAACACTCGCATTCTTCGGATCTTATCTTCCCATCCTAATGATGGAATTTGCGGAACATACATTGTTTATAGCGATCCTACTCGCAAGTCTTACCTTCTTATACAAAAGAGCGGGATTTTATGCAGGGATTTTTGCCGGATTATCCATTTGGTTTAGACATGAAGGCATTGTATTTGCCGGTTGTATCTTATTGGCCTCCTGGATTAGCGAAGGATTTCCGCTATTCAATAAAAAAATAAAATGGAATACTTCTAATACGTTCCGTTTCGGTCTTGGATTTGCACTTATATTTTTCGTTTTCGTCCTGTTCAATTATCTTAGATATTCTTCCTTTTTAGGTCCTAGATTTCATGCAAATTACGGTGAATCCGGAGCCGGCTTTGTGCATAAGATCCAATGGGCCCTCGGTTTCTTATTCTTAAATAAGATAGATGAAACAATTCGGATCGGATTTTTTATCTACATGCCGTTTGCTCTAATAGGGTCGGGCATTCTTCTTTTTAATTTCCGCAAAATTTCCGTAAGAAGAAAAACAATCGTTCTAGGAGCATTATTCTTTCTTTTTACGATCCCGTTTTTAGCGCCAAACTACGGATTCTGGGAATGGGGACCTAGATATTTGAGTGCAGGAATTCCTCCTGCGACCTTGGTACTATTCTGGTTTTGGAATTATTTTGCGAGAAGGAGGAATCGACTCATTCAAAAGTACAGTTTCGGAATTCTGATCTCAATTCCTTTGATCATGACTTTTATCGGGTTAAATTTCTTAAATCAATCCAGAAAACAACTTCTAAAAACATACACTTTATTCCATGAGTTAAAAGCGGATACATTCATATTCCATGATTTTTCCGTAATGTACTTTATGGGAAATGATTACTTATCCAAAAATGTCTTGTGCGCTCCTAAAGAGGATTCTTTATCCGCATTATTAAGGACCATTTCCCAAAAAGTGAAAGGCAAAAGGATCGCACTCATCCAGATCAAAGAAGAATTGATCACTCCTGAAAAATTGGAAAAGACCAGAAAAAGTCCCGTTTTCGATATCATGCTGAAAACGGAACCTTGGAAGAGTAAGAATATCCCCTCCAAAATTTCGGATTTCTATCCGAATGTGCAAAAGGTAGATTCTCCTTTTTTTGATATCTGGGTTGGGGATTTTGAACCCCCCGTTAAGTTATAATAAATTATTGATTGATTTAAACCGGATTTTTTGTCCAATCATTGGATGAAATTTTCCTCAGGTTTATTCTTCGTAAGTTTATTACTTTTATTTTCGTTCGGTCCTGCTTTCTCGGAAGAACTCAAATTCGTTCATCCAACGAATGCTGTCGGTAGCACATTCTCCGGAATCAAAAAAAGAGCGGAACTTCCCTCCCCTACCGTCTCCGGTACAGGTTTAAAAGCGGTTGCGATCGTTGGTGAAGTGGATGGAAATGAAGGCCCTAAGACCAGAGAATACGTAAATAATATCAAAGGTCTCGTAAAAGTCCTAAAAGAAAGAGGAGTTTCCGTCAGCGAATTTTATCCTCCGAATAATCCTTGGTCAGGGATCAAAGAAGCATCAGAAAATGCGAATATAGTTTTGTATGCAGGACACGGGGTCGGTACCAACTTGAACCAGCCTCCTTACGATCAAAGATCCGTAGGCGGATTTTATTTGGGAAAAGAATTCGTGTCGAATGAGCAGATTTCTTCGGGTTTAAAACCCGCCCCCGGAGCAATCGTTCTATTTTTAGGAGCTTGTTTTACCGCGGGGAATATGGCTTATGATATGGGTGTGATCCGGGACGAAGAGACCAAAAAAAGGATCTCTATGTATTCTTCTCCTTTTTTGGAGACCGGATTCAAAGGATATTATGCAACTTGGGCGCCTTGGACCGCTCAGACAATTCTAGCGTTATTATTTACGAATAAGAATTACGGTGATGTTTATTTTAGCCAAACAAATCCACAGGAAGTAACTAAAATTTCCCATCCGAATTCTTCCGGATCCTCCTTGTATTATCATACGAAACCCCCCGCTTCTAGGCCTGTTTATGATTATGCCTTTGCAGGTGATCCTTCCAATTTTTTGAGATCTGAGAGTTCAAATACGGATACGGAGACCAAAATTTCGGAAGAAGAAAGACTAAAACAAAATCGTATCTTGATCGCAAACCTTTACGATAAGAACGAAAATGGATCCTTGGAATCTCTTGAAAAAGGCGCCGATCCTAATGCGGATTATCAGGGCTGGAAGCCGATCCATCTTGCAATCGTATTCGATCTTCCGAATGTAGTGAAAGAATTAGTTCGTAAAAAAGCCTCCATCAACGCTCAGGCGGACGGGTATACCCCTTTGTCTTTGGCACTTGTCTACGAACGAAAAGAGATCGCCGAGTTTTTGGAAAAAGAAGGTGGGACTAGAAGCAGGGCCGCCTTTAAAAAACCGAAGTTCCCGAATTTGAAAAAGTAGATAGTGTCTTATTATTAAACATAACTATCTGCTGTTTCGTTTGACCTTCGGTCACCGACTCAGCGGAGAATAAGCTTGGAGTGCTCGCAAAGTGCTGCGACAGGGATACGAAGGGCTTTAGTCCGGCCTGCCGGACGAGCGCGAATGCGCGAGCCCGTAGTAGCCCGATCCGAAGGAGTCGCCCAAAACCTGCCTTTTTTGCGGAGGAATCCTTCTAAAGAGACCATAATCGCCTATATTTCTCCGGTTCACCCTCACATTTTTTTGCAACCTACCCTCCCCAAATGACTCGTATCTTGTAGAAAAAAAGGGAGCCCTCCATGGCAATCATTCTAAGTTTTTTTGCGGCACACTGGATTTTAGCCGCTTTCGTTCAGTCGTTCTTTTTACATCGTTATTCTGCGCACCAGATGTTCAAACTGAACCGTTTCTGGGAAAAGTTCTTCTATTTCTTTACTTTCGTTGTGCAAGGTTCTTCCTTTCTCAATCCGAGAGCTTATGCCATTCTTCACAGAAGGCATCACGCATATAGCGACACGGAAAAAGATCCGCATTCTCCGGTAGCTTCTAAAGGGTTTTTAGATATGATGTGGACGACCGCTGTCGTTTACGAAAATATTTTGGATCGTAAAGAAGAAGTGGAGAAGGAATTCAAAGGAAATTATCCTGAGATCCCTTGGTTCGATCGTTTTGCGGATTCTTGGTTTGTTCGTTTGTTCTTCGGAACTTCTTATACTCTTTTCTATATGGCTTTTGTTCCGGCTGACGCAGTTTGGCTCTATGCTTTATTACCGATCCACTATCTAATGGGACCGACTCACGGAGCTATCGTAAACTGGTGCGGACATATGTATGGTTACCGCAACCACGCAAAAAATCCGGACAATTCCAAAAACACCTTAGCTGTGGACTTTTTGATCATGGGAGAATTGTACCAGAACAATCACCACGCTCACCCGAATTCCCCGAACTTCGCCTTCCGTTGGTTCGAGTTGGATCTTACATACCAAGTGATGAAGGTACTACATTTTATGGGGATCATCACCATCCAAAGAGCGGTCTGGACCGAAAAAGGAAGAAAAGAACTTTCAGGTACGGCTCCTTCTCCCCTAGCCGACGTAGCTTAGTTTAAGACCTCAAGTTCTTAAAGTAGAATGTTATAAGGCCGCTTGGGAACAAGCGGCTTTTTTATTCTTCTCGGATCCGATCCAAGTCTCCTCTCATCTCTTTGTCGTATTCTTTCATTAAGAGAGGATAAAATTCCGGGCTTAATTCTATTTTCCCGTTCAATACCAATTGGAATAATGCGCGGACCAATTCTTCTTTTTCGAAACCGGTACAGATCCACTCCAAAAGTTCCAGCGCTAGGTCGAGTCTACCTTCTACCGAGATCGTTTTGCGAAAGATGTCCTGGACCTCTTTATCTTTTCCGGCCTCCAGGAAACTTCTGAGTTCCACAGGCATACTTTGTAAAAGGAGTTGTTTTTTTGCGTTCGGAGTAAAAAGGAATTCGGATTGTCCATCGGGCAAGTGAGAGTAAATAGCCTTTTGTATTTCTTCTTTAGAATGTCCTAAGGCGACTAAGGTCCTTCCCAATACCTCTCCCAACACGAAATCTTCCAGAGGGCGAAACGGAAAGCCCTGCTTTTTAGGTTCCTGATCTTCCATCTTGTTAGAGTTCCTACCGACCGTATCCCGGTCAAGTCCATAGAGGCGCTGAGTTTGAAAGAGACGCAGGGTGTTTTCGCACAGAGGTCACGGAGGGTTTAATTTGTTTGTCAATGTTGGAATTCCTACATCGTATTCCAGACTTACTGATCCTATCTCTGTGTGCTCAGTGACCTCTGTGCGAAGCTTGTTTTCTTATTTTTGTTTCGCACGGAGAGCACAAAGAACACAGAGGAGCAGGATTCGTGTGAATTTTAAGAAACGACTTCAAAATATTCCAGAGGACCTAAACTCTGTGCCTTCCATACCGACTAACTACCCATTAGGCGGAATATTTTTGTAACCTGAATTTCACGAATCCTTAGTACGAATGGGATTTTTCCAGTGTAAGTTTTAAATCTCTTTTTCCAAAGAAAAGAAAAGGCTAAAAATACAAAGTGTGCCTTCCCGATTTAGGGAGATTTCATTTCCGGAACAATATATGAGTTTTAGACAGAAAATTTTTCTCATTCTGGGAGCAAGCCAGCTTCTTTTAGTACTTATCCTCGCGGTCACATTCATACAAATGATCGACCAAGTAAAAAACGAACCCCAGGACAAACGAGCATTAGACCGCTCCTTAGAGTTCAGGAAGGAACTCAAACATAAGGAAGAAGTTATCCGTCTTCTTTTAAAAGAAATAGAAAGAAATCAAAAAACTCTTTCTATTTTAGAGAACGGTTTGGGTAATCGAGGTATTCTTCAAAACAACCTGGAATATATCAAAGGTATTATGACTCAGTATGGTCTTTCTATCTTTGAGATCCATGATAGAACAGGACATGTTTATTTTAGATTTCATAGACCGGCCGATTATGGCGACGATAAGTCGGGACAGAAGATCGTTCAGGAAGCTTTGCAAGGTAGAATCGCTTCTACCCTAGAGATCGGCCATAGCGGTCTTGGGCTTAGGGTCACCGCACCGCTTAAGAACGGAGGGATCTTGATGGTGGGCCAGGTAGTGGACGATAAATTCATCCAGGCAATCACAGGTTCGGAAGACGTTCACCTTGCCATTTATGAAAAAGAAAAACTGATTTCCTTTTCGGACAATACAATCTCCAAATATTTAGGGGATAGAAAACCGAAAGACCTTGTGGGAATTTCCAGATTCACTTTGGAAGGAAGACATTATTATCTGACTCAAGTCCCTTATGAAAATCAAGGATTAAGTAATCTTAAACTAGATTTCGTTCTCCTGATAGATGAGACCGAGTTGTATGAATCTACTCGAAACCTTTGGTTATATTGTGGCCTCATCGCCCTTGCGGTTTTCGGCGGGATCTTATTCGCATCCTATAGATTTTCCAGAGATATTATAGACGCTGTTAAGGCTCTTAACTTCGCGATGCAAAACCCGAACGAAGACGAATCCAAAATTGTGGACTTAAATCGTTCCGATGAATTGGGAGAAATGGCGGAAGTATTCATCGAAATGAAGAAGGATCTTTTGGACCACCAAATGTTCTTGGAAAAAAAGGTGGAGGAGAAAACCAAAGAATTACAGGAAACCTTGGACGATCTCCGCACATTGAAGGAAAAACAAGACGGAGATTATTACCTGACTTCCCTACTTCTACGTCCGCTTGCTACCACTAAGTATGAAAGCCCGAATACTAAGATCAGCGGCATCTTAAGACAAAAGAAAACTTTCGTATTCAGAAAAAAGGAGGCCGACATAGGCGGGGACCTGGTTTCCATCAGCGAAATCACATTGTACGGCAAAAAATACCTGAGTATCATGAACTCCGACGCTATGGGGAAATCCATCCAAGGAGCGGGTGGTGCACTCGTAATGGGAACAGTATTCAAAGCGATCGTAACCAGGACTCAACTTTCCAGAAGTAACCAGAAAAAAACCCCCGAAAAATGGCTCAAAGACTGCTACACCGAATTACAAAACGTATTCGTTACATTCGACGGCACGATGCTTGTTTCAGCATTACTTTGTCTTCTGGATGAAGAAACCGGTGCATTATATTCCATTAATGCAGAACATCCTAATATGGTATTGTACCGAGATGCTAAGGCAAACTTTTTGGATTCGGACTTCCCGATCCGTAAATTAGGTTTTTCGGAAAATACAACCGAACCTTTGGTGCGAGTGGATAAACTGGAAGCTGGAGACAGGATCTTCTTAGGCTCGGATGGAAGAGACGATATCCTCCTATATGACCCGAACTCGCCTGAGCCTGTAATGAACGAAGACGAAAACTTATTCTTAAGATTCGTGGAACTTTCCGGCGGAAATTTGGAAGATCTAGAAAGACTGATTAACGCCGCAGGAGAAATTTCAGACGATCTAAGTCTTTTAAGTATCAGTTATAAAGAGGTGAAAATTCCTTCTTCTCGCACGAAAGTAATTTCGGAAGAATACAATCGGTTACTACAGATCGGGATCAAAGAGTATAAAAAAGGGAATACCGAAAAGACTAAGGAAGTTTTTGTACAAGCGTTAGCGATCGACGATTCGGACCCTGCACTTTACAAACAAATGGCAAGGATCTGTATCAACGCGAAAGAATTCGAAGAAGGTGCGAAATATTCAGAGACGTATCTTTCAAAGATCCCGTTCGACAACGAGTATATCTTCTATCTTTCCTATTGCCTCAGAAAAACCAAGGATTACTGGAAGTCTTTGGAATTCGCGGAAAAACTCAGATCCAGAGAACCTGAAAATATTAGAAATCTAAAACATTTGGTCGCTTTATACAGACTTACCGGAAATCGAATGAAGTTCAGAGCCACTATGTCCGTTCTAAAATTGATCCTCGCAGACTCGGACCCTAAGGCAAATAATTCCTCGGAACCCGCATTGGTTTGATTTTTTTCGTTTTCTGGGAGACCTAGTTCCGTCCAAATTGGTAATCCATGTCGGCGGAAATGCGAAAAAAGATCGAATCTGTTCTGGTAGTCATCAAAAGAACAAAATACGAATTAGATCTGGAGAGTTACGGCTCTCTGGATGAATTCAAAAGAGTAGCACAGATCCAAAACGATTCTTTCTCTAGGATCTACCAATCCCATCTTAGACAGATCCAAAGCAGAGAAGAGTTAAAACGTACTTTCCCGAACGGGAAGTTCATATTCCGAGAAGAATTAGAAAATATAGATATTTCAGATTATGATCTTGTGATCGCATTAGGCGGGGATAATCACTTCACTTACGTTGCCCATCATGCTTTGGACAATCTAGTCCTAGGGTGCAATTCGGATCCGGAAACTTCGGTAGGCGCCCTTTTATCCTTTCATACTTCCGATATTTCCAAAGCTGTTTCCCAAAATTGGGAAAATGTTCAAATAGAAGAATGGCCCAGGATCAATGTTAGGATCGAATATCCTGACGGCAAAGCGATAGAAACTTTCCAAGGGATAAGCGAAATTTCTATCCGGAACAATAGCCCCGATTTGACTAGCCGATTTTTGATCTCTCATGAACAGGTCACCGAAGAACAGAAATGTTCCGGGCTTCTAGTATATACCGGAGCGGGTTCTACCGGCTGGGTTATGTCTTGCGAAAATAAAGACGTAAGCTTTGACAAGCAAGAGCCTTATTTCAAAGTGTACTGTAGAGAGTTGCGTAAAAAAGAAAGTTTCCAGTATAAGTTGGATCACTTCACTGTTCGCAATTCTTTCCGTCTAATATCGGAAATGCGCGGAGGGATCTCCATCGATTCCTTGGCGGAACGTATATACGATTTCCCTCCCGGGGCAAAAGCGGACTTTTCCGTTTCTCCGGAAAGATTGCGGGTGCTGGTACAAAAACATGGATAGTTTGAAAATTCTAGAACAGGATGCAGGCCAAGAGATCAAAGTTTATTTGGTTTCCGGCCGACTAGACGAATCCACCTTTCCCCTGTTTAAGGAAAAAGTATTGGATGTGACCCATGCAAACAACACAGTCTTAAACCTATCCGATCTCAAATATGTTTCTAGTTCCGGCATCCGCGCTATCTTCGAATTAAAGAACAGACTATCCGGCGAAGGCAAAAAACTTTTACTCACAGAAGCGGGAGAGAAGGTCATTCAGATCTTCAATCTATTAGGCCTTTGGAAACCTTTCGTCCATTTTGAAAAAGAAGAAGACGCAATCGCTGCTTGCCTTAAAAACTAAGCCCTTCTGATAACTACCACACCCGGCCTCGGAATATCTCCCTTTGTTCTCCTAGGCCAGCGACTCGTGGGAAGATCGTAATCCTTCGTATCTTCTCCCGGATGCTGCACGGATAAGAATAAATACTCTTCGTCGGGTGTAAACCATGGACCTGTAAATTCAGCACCGATCGGCGCTGAAGCGAATTGGAATGCTTTCCCGGCATCTTCTCCGCTCGTAGGAATAAAAAACAAACCGTTATTCCCGAATTTTTTGAAGATGGATTTTCCGAGCAAACGAGTTGTCATGTCGGTTACCATCCAGAGATTTCCGGAAGAATCAAAGACCAAATTATCCGGAGAAGAAAATCCGCTCTTCCCTCCACCTGCAACGAACACTTCGAACTCGAAACGGACCGATTCGGCATCGGAATTTTCCTCTTTGATACGAACGATCTGTCCGTAAAAATTTCCATGGGAATCGTTATTAGTGAAGGAAACAAAAACAGATTTATCTAATGGATGGACTTCCAGATCTTCCGGCCTGTCCATTGGAGTCCCGCCTGCAGTTTTTGCGGCATCTCTGCAGGATATTAAGACATCCGCTTGGGTCTTAAATTTTAATTTCCCCTCTTTATCTTTTGCGTTTTTCAAATTCGGGTTTTTTTCAAGGTCTAATGGAACCCATACACATTTTTCGAAATTGCCTACGTATAATGTTCCTTCATCCAAAAGTTCCGAGTTCAATTTTCCTTTTTTAGGATCATATTTTTTTTCCGAGACGAACTTATAAACACATTGGTCCTTGGAATCGTCTCCCATATACACGACTAATTTTCCGGAAGGAGAAACGGTTAACGCAGCATTCTCATGAGAAAATCTTCCGAGCGCGGTATGTTTTACCGGAGTGGAAAAAGGATCGAAAGGATCCACTTCTATGATCCAACCGTATTCTTTGGAGTCTTCCAGTTTACAATCTTCCACGACCATTTCGTAGTTCTCTTCACAAGAAAGTACGGTATCCCATAATGTTCTGCCGCCGGAACAGTTGGCGAAGGTTCCATACACTTTTGATTTACCTGCGATCGCCTCGGAACCCGCTACAGGACCTTTTAGTTGGAATTCCGACCTTCCATGTAACCTTCTTCCGTATTTAGAATCGGGATCCAATACCCAAGTACCGTTTAATTTGCGAAGCCCGATCACTGAACCGCCTAAGGAGTAGAGATATTTTTCGATCTGTTCGGAAGTTCTATTATTCGGGCCTGTTTGGTTATAGTCGTAACCGGTTACATAATATTCTAATTCATTTAAGTACTCGTGATTGGTCCAAAGAAGCGCTGAATTTGGATCATTCGGAAATTGGAAGAAACAATTGAAATCAGCCGCATATCCGAAAGTATCTCCCTTTGAGTTGATCTTATCTCCATACACTGCGATCAGATCATACTTAAAACCGGCGGCTAAGATCAGATCGTCTTGAGTATTCGGTTTTATAGGTTTAAAATTATTTCCCGGAATTTTTGAAAAGTTTCCCTTTTTTGTTTTTTGGGAAGAAGAATGTGTAGAAGGTACTTTTTTAGACGGATCTTTTGCGGTTTCGGAAAAAAGATCCAAGGTCCGAACGGCAGTCAGAGCCAACATTCCCTTTCCCATATACTTTAAAAAGTCTGACCTAGATACCTTCATATCCTAAGAATATTGCTCCAGACTCTCTATACCATTCGTTTTTTCTTCCTATAAGAAAAGGAAACTTAGTTGTAATAATCCCTATCAAAAAAGATGATAAAGACTGAGAATGAAACCGAACTCTACCCCATTCTACAAGATCCTCTTTCTCATGGGCTGGGTTTCTCTCGCTTTCTTTCTTCCGCTTTCCGCCGCAGTTTATTGGGAAAATAAAAGTTTAGAATCCATCTACAAAAATTTATCTCTTCCTGGAAACAAGGAGTTCGGAGTTCTGGTTGAGAATACAAAACTCCACAAGTTAGGCAGAACGGTAAATGTGTACACGTACTTGGTGCCGGACGAACAAGGCAAAAAACACGAGGTTACGGAAGAAGTAGATCAAACCACGAATCGTAGAATGAGAGTGGGAGATACGGTGCAAGTCCGCACGTTCGTTTGGAACAGTTTCGGTAAAACGAAGATCCTAGGCAGGATTGTGGGGAACACGGCCCCGCCTCCCGGTTTCGGTTTTATGCAGGACTTTTTATTATTCGGGATCTTGTTCTCTTTCGGATTGGTATTAGTTAGCCTTTATTTCAGAACGTTTAAGGCTGAGGTAGAGTAGAAGAATTAAAGGCGCTGTCCTTTTTAAAGATCAACTGCACCTGGTAAGGCTCTTGGATATATCTGGCAGGATTCATTTCGTACGAGATAAAGCAGTAATACTTTTCATAAACGATCACGAACATAAACTCTTTAAATTTTATAAACTGCATTTGTTTTCTGATCCCGCGCATCCAAATGGAATCCTCGAAAACACGCTCGTATCTTACCGAGTTTGCGTTTACTTTTTTTAGTTCTTCCGGATTCATCTTTTCCGGATCCCTTTTTCTCAACTCAAGTTTTAGGGAACGGATCAGATTGTATTCCAACTTCTCCTTTTCCAAAACATCCAAATTAGGAAGGGTTTTAAAATAATATTCGTAGTATTCCTTATCTAAGGACTTGCCGTCCTTATGCACCTCTCCGTCCTCCTCGGAAGACGACTTACCCTTGCTCGGCTCCTGAGAATAAATACCGGCAGTAGTCAGTAAAGTAAGTGTTATTATAATCGGGAAAATCGGTGTCCGCATACCGGTACCAATAAAGATATCGGTACGATCTCCGATTTTCCCCCTTTTTTTTCGGAATTAATCCGAGGAAAGATCTTCCAACAGGTCCCTTTGGCGGCGGATCAATTCGCTCAATTCTTCCTCTCCGATCAGTTTCGCGCCTAACAAGGCCAGATCGTACACGGAACGGGCCAATTTTTCCGCCTTCTCCGGATACACACCTTTGGAAAGATGTAATATATTTTTGAGCAATTTGGACTTACGGTTCAATAGAAGAGTATGATTCTTCAAAAAGTCACCGGGCTTTTGTCCATACATCTGGCCCATCTCCGCCAAACGCCTAAGATGTTCCGGCAGCAGGATCACGGAAGGAATATCCTCCGACTTGAGAGCTTCCGTTTTGATCTCCACGCCTTCTTTGGCGATCGCCTTGGAGAAAATTTCCTTCAGTCTATCTTCCGCTGTTTTGTTGTCTTGGTCTGCGAGATCAGGACTTGCTTCCTTATCCAAAACTTGGTCCGCAAGTTCCGAATCCACTCTCTGGAACTTCCAATCCGGATTTTTGCCTTCTAAAAATTGGAGGAAATGATTGTCTATTCGGGAATCGACAAGCAATGCTTCCAGTCCTTGGGACTTGAGAAGGTCCATATATACGGATGTCAGTTCAGCTTCTCCCGCATAATATATTTTACCGGAGTTCTTTTCCTTATTTCTCTCCACGTAATCTTCCAATTTCGTTAAATCACCGTTAGACGATCGGAAGAAGATGAGATCTTTTGCGGACTCGTAAAATTTCTCGTCGGTCATCATCCCATATTTAACGAATAAGGAGATCTCTTCCCAGTTCTTACGGAATTCGTCCGGATTTTTGGTCCATTCTTCCTGCAGTCTGTCGGAAACTTTTTTGACGATATGAGAAGAGATCTTTTTAACCAATGGATCGTTTTGCAGATAAGATCTGGAAACGTTCAGAGGAAGATCCGGAATATCCAAAGTCCCCTGTAGAACGGTCAAAAATTGAGGTACCAATTCTTTTGCTTCGTCGGAGACAAACACATGATTACAGTAGAGTTTGATCCCCATACGATTAGCGTCTAACTCGTGTTTGAGTCTTGGGAAATACAAAATCCCTTGCAGCCTAAAAGGATAGTCCACATTCAAGTGAACATGGAATAAAGGCTCTCCTGCAAAAGGGAACAGATATTGATAGAACTCGTCATACTGTTCCTTTTTAACGGAAGAAGGTTGTTCGCTCCACAATGGGGTTTGTTTATTCGCCTTCTCCCCTTTTACGTAAATAGGAACCGGAAGAAAATCGCAGTATTTGCGGATTAACTCTTTCAGTTTCCATTGGTCCAAATATTCTCCGGAATCCGCATCTAGATACAAACTGATCTTGGTTCCTCTTTCGGACCTATCACCCGGTCTTAGAGAGAACTCCGTACCTGATTCGCTTTCCCAAACGACGGGAGTACTCCCCTTTTTATAAGACTTTGTCTCAATCTTCACCTTAGAAGAAACCATAAAGCTGGAATAGAATCCCAAACCGAAATGGCCGATAATCTCGGTCTTATCCCCTTCCGCTTGGTATTTTTTTACGAATTCTTCCGCACCGGAAAATGCGATCTGGTTGATATAACGATTCACTTCTTCATCGGTCATCCCGATGCCGTTGTCTTGGACGGTCAAGATCCTAGCTTCTTGGTCGAAATCCAGATCGATCCTATAGTCGGTGCCGCCTTCAAATTCCTCATTCAAGGAGATTTTCCTAAGTTTAGCAATAGCGTCGCATGCGTTAGAAACCAGCTCTCTCAAGAATATGTCTTTTTCGGAATATAACCATTTTTTAATGATTGGGAAAATATTCTCCGTTTCTACGGAGATTCTGCCTTTTACTTCTTCGCTCATTCGGATTCCTCCTTCTGTATTTTATCAGACAACCAACGGGAGATCCTAAGAAGAGTTTCTCGGGAAGAAGGTCCCAGACTCTTATAGGTTTCGGTCAATGGGACCGTTTCGGACTTCCAACCCGCAAGAAGACTAGCCTCTTCCTCCGGCAATCCCTTGGTCATCACTGAATGTTTCAAAACAAAACCTCTTTTGGAACCTATCCAGAGGTCAAGTCGTTTCAATATTACTTCTGCTTGGTATTTTTTACGCAGAGTCAAAACCGCGAAAATACCTGCCCCAATCAATAGGGAAGAAAGAAGAATATAAACTGCCAGAAAAGAACCGCCCCGGCTTGTCGCATCCTCGGGAGCAATATCCTGTTTCGGCCTGGAAGGACCGATTTCCAAATCGGGAAAACGAAGAGAAACAGTTTCATATTTTCCCAAACCTGGATTGAAAAAAGTAAATTTCAGATCTTCCGGTTTCCAGATTCCTTCTTTTTTAGGTAGCACGGAATAATAATAAGAATGATTCAGATAAAATCCGAATTCTCCAGGGCCAAGCTCTCTAAAATCTCTTTGCTGCCTTGTTTGTAAAAAAGTGATCTCCGGATAACAAGGAGGGTCACATACACTCAATAAAGGATCTTTAATGGAAGAAAGATTTCCGTTCCCGGAAATGGTCAGCTTAAACTGAAAAGGTTCTCCTAAAAAAGCGGCTTTAGGATATTCTTCTAAACTTATCTTAAAATTACCGACCGCACCTTTAAATCCGGTCGGAGCAGGGGAAGGCAGATCCTTTACGAAAATTTTACTCGGGATCGTCTTAATACTCCTCATATGAAAGAAGGACTGCTGTCTTCCTTCCAAATGAAATACCGTGGAACCTAAAGAATATTCACCTTTTCTCAAAGGTGTCAGGATGAAAGTTTCCTTATTATAAACAGCCGTTTCGAATTCTATTCCTTCGTAAATCACCTGTTCCGGGATCAAAAGATTGATACCCGAAAGCGCCTCGCTCCTGAAATAAGGAAATTCGATGGAACTGGAAAAATCCCGATCAATATAAGGACGTATCGCGTTTCTGTAATATAGAGTGAAAAATCCCAGGATCGGCTCCCCTACCCAGACTTGTTCCTTGTTCGTTCGAAAAAGGACCTTCAAATCCCCATCTTCAGGACCATCGGTCTCTTCGCTGAAAAAATACCGATTCGAGAAAAAACCGGAAGATTTATTTGTAGTGGAACTTCTTGGAGAAATTTCCAAAGCCATCATTCCGGTCGCCACCTTTTGTCCATCTACTTCTACCTCTATTTCCGGGACGGAATAACGTCCGGGCGCAGAAGCTGTTAGCCTATACTTAATTAGTTTTTTACGATATACTTTGAAGTTTACTATGGTGGTGTTCTCTTCGGTTCCCCAGTAAACCGCCTTGATCCCTTGTCCGTTCCATTCTTTCTCGATCAATCGGACTTGAGCGCTGCCTTCCGTTTCTAGAATGATAAATACAGCGTCTCCCAGGTCCGCTCTGGTTTGGCTAAGATAAAATTTGGGACCTTGTGCAAATAAAGGCAAAACTCCTAATAATAAAAGAAGAAGGAAACGTTTCACCAGAACACCTCTTTGTTCCTAGAACCTGGGCTTCTTCTTTTCACCGGATCTAGATCCATGGACTCCATGATACGATCTAATTCGTCCTCCATCTTGGATCTGTTTTTATCTTTCTGATCCTTTCCGGCGCCGGACTTGGATTGTTTTTCCGCCTTCTCCTTCCCTTTAGAACCTTGTTTGGATGCGGAGGATTTGTCTTCCTTTTCCTCGGATAAACTTTCTTTGTTTTCGGAACCTTCTTTTCCTTCCGGAGGGGGAAGTTTACGCAACCATTCCAAATTTTTTTTAGCGGATTCTAAATTAGGGTTTTCCTTTAGAGAGCGAAGATAATGTTCCGCCGCTTTTTTACGATCTCCCATCTTTAGATAAGAATTTCCTAAATTAAAATGAGATTGTGCTCTTAAGGTCGAATCCTTCGAGTCAGCGGATTTTTCGAAATGACGGATCGCCTTGTCTAAGTTCCCGGATCTGTATTCACAATCTCCTCGATTGAATTCCAACCTAGGATCTTCCGGAAAATACGGATCCGCTTCTTTGTATCTTTCCAAGGAACTTTTATAATCTCCTTGCTCGTAGGAATTCTTACCCTCTTTGATCCGATTCCCTCCGGGATCTAATTCAAAGGTATAAACATCTCTCGACCAAAAAGAGAGAAGGAGCAAAAGAACAGGAGCTGCTTTTTTGGTAAGACCCACCAAATATTTTCCTAAGAACTCTAACACGAAAAAATCAAATAACAAAAGTAGAAGTGCAGGCACTAAAAATTTTTTAGCTCCTTCTGCCCTTCGTCCATTGCGGATCCTTTGTCCCGTGTTTTTTTCCATGGAGCCGATCCAAGATCTTATATCTCCAATTTCCGGAGTTTCGGAATCTAAAGATAAATATCTGCCTTCGTTCGCATACGCCAGTTCCTTTAAAAATCCTGGATTGGATTTAGAGATAATCACACCCGGAGAATTTTCATAAGGAGCTAAGGATCCGTCTCTGGTTAAAAATCCGTATACTCTAGAACCATCTTCCGAATATCCGATAGGCCCTCCTGTTGGAGTTCCTACAGACCAAACCCAAACCTCGGCCGGAAATTTTACAATCCCTGGAGAATCCATATCTTCTCCATCCGATATTAAAACTAAAATACGATTTCGTAATACTTGATTGGAGTTTAAAACTTCTTCCGCTTTTTTAAATGCGGACTTCAAATCAGTTCCTCTGTCCCCTACTATATCCACATCCAGACCTCTCACATACTCCGAAAAGGCGCGAATATCCGAAGTCATAGGACAATACACGAACGGAGAAGCGGCAAACACGATCATACCAAACCTGTTCCCGTTTAACTGGGGAAGAAGTCTTAGGATCGTTTCTTTCGCTCTTATGATCCGAGAAGGACGAGTATCCACCGATTGCATGGAAAGACTAACATCCACTAAGAACAGAAAGTCCACGCCTCTGGAGACCTCCTCTTCCTTAGACTTGGTAGATTCCGTTCGTTGGTATGCAAAATAAGAAAGATAGAAAACGGACGCAAGCAGCAAGATCCTTACAAAAACTATATAAAAAGGAGGGACCTTGGATTCTCTTGGCAGACCTGGATAAAACTTTTTCCAGCGACTCCAATAAAAATAGAATGCAAATTTAAACAAAGTGTAAGCAAAAAAGATCAGCCCAAGTGAGATCCAAAAAGATTCTAAAAAAGTTTCGCTCATACGTAATACCGAAACACCCAAGATCTCAAAAGTAGATCCAAACCTAAAAAAGCCAGGGCATAGGTCAGAAAGATTAAGGATTCCGACTCTCTCACTTCTTCCGGAGGTAAGATCAGAAGATCCTTTTCCAAAGAGTCGATGGATGCCAATACCTCCCGCAACTCACCGATATCTTCCGCTCTATAAAATACTCCTCCCGTTTTTTTGGAAAGTATATCCAAAATTTCGAAATTCACCTCATAAGATTGGTCTTCTTTTCCGATCCCTATGGAATAAATTTTAACTCCTACACCTTTTGCGATCTCCGTAGCTGTGACCGGATCTATACGACCCGTATTCGAAGCACCATCAGTTATGAGCACGATCACTTTAGATTTCGCAGGCGACCTTCGTAATCTATAACAAGATAGGATCAGTGCGTCTCCGATAGCTGTCCCTTGTTCCGGGACCGTTTCTTCCTCTGCTTGACTTAATATTTCTTCTAATACTTCCCTATCGCTTGTTAATGGTGATTGCAGATAAGCTCCTCCCGCAAATACTACCAATCCCAAACGATCATTTTCTCTTTTTCTAATAAACTCTTTGAGTAATTTTTTAGAAACTCCTAGACGGGTTTCGGGTAAGAAGTCCCTACTCTTGGACATTGAACCGGAGACGTCCAGTGCCAAAATGATATCCACTCCCTTGGTTTCGTCGGGAAGAAATCTATATCTTTTCCCGGGACCTGCGACTGAGATCACGAATATCGTTAGGGCAACGGGTCGAATTAATGGTGCAACCGAAGATAAAAACCGTTTTGCGGAGAAGGAACCGTATTGGACTTTTCCCGGGATCCTGAGTTCCATTCCCAAGGCCGGTTGGTTTTTCCAATAGGAATAGAATGTCCAGATCCAAATCGGAAGAATTAGAAAAAGATAATAAGGAGACTCCCATTCCGTCATTTGGAAAGCGCCTCCTTCCAATAATCCCAGGCCTTCAAAGCCTCGGAAGAAGAGATCTCCACTTCCTCTCCGGAATATTGCGCTTTACGGAAAGTATTCTCCCAATTTCGAACTTCCCCTTCTTCCAATCCGAATGAATCATAAATACGTTGGAATAATTCCGCTTCCGTTAGATGCGCAAATGGGGCATTCATTTTTTTCGCCATATTCTCCCGGATATAACCGGATAGGACCCTATAAAAGTTCCTGGCAAATACCGGAGGAGAATTGATTATCTCATCCAATTTACTTTCGTATATTAGAATTTTCTGAACCCAAGGATCCGCCTCCACAAGTGCGTCCATGGTCCTTTTGGATGCGGTTTGGTTTAAATACCAAGCGTAAAAGATCCCAAAACTCAATGCAGCCAGACCCGCAAGGATTGCTGCTAATTTCCAACCGTACTTCCCTGAGAATTCCAAGGGTGGCAGGATCTCTTCAGGGGTTTTGTCCTTCTCCCCCAGGGAAGAACGAACGTTAAGAATCGCTTCCGAACGGAATTCTTTTCCGTCCTTATCCTTCCAAATAATAGGAAGGGAAAATTTTCCGGAAGCGTAATACGAAACAACCAACTTGATCTTTGTGTCGGAAACTTCGGAAGTGATGACTTCGAATAACGGAAGATCCGGAGAATCCGGATCAGGATACATTCCCTTGGAAGGGAGTTCAGGATCCAGGACTTCTCCTTGTTGGAATTCCAACAAATATTCCGCCTGATCTCCTATTCCAACTTCTTTAGGTTCCCAATCTTCGTTCCAAGCAAAAGTCGGGGCTGCAAAAAGCAGAATGGAAAAATAAAAAGTATAGTATAAAAATTGAATACGATCCAAGGATCTACGACGGAACTGCCCCGCCTTCATGACATACTTCTCCAATATTCCAGAAGTTTATTCGGGTCCGTGTCTTTTCCTTCCAGTTCCAAACATCTGGACTTAAATAGAAATTCCAGATTTTTGCGGATACTCCCTCCCGCCGGAAAAGGAAGATTACCTGTTTCAGGATCTTTTAATAAAAAAAATTGGAAAAAACCTTTGGGAGCGGTTTCCTCCAAACTGTCCTTGAATCGTATTGCATGTAGAGTATGGAATTTTCTGAGTCCTGTAAGTTTTTTTAAAGAAGGAAGTCCGTGAAAATCGGAAAGTATATACGAATCGGTGTATCTTCTGATCCTGTTTTTTAAGAGTACGAACGGAAGTTTAGGATCCGTTTTTAGTTTTTTATGCGGATAAGAACGGACTTTTTCCAAAGCGGAGAGAGCTTCTGCCGTGTTACGAATATATCCCGTCTCCCATTCTAACTTGTCCGAATAGAGTAAGATCTTGGCAAGATTTCCTTTTCGTACATAAAGTAAAACTAATAGAGCTAAGACTTGAAAAGCATTCTCCGCCTTGGTCCATTCCGAGCTGCTCCAGTCCATGGATTCGGAAACATCCAGGAAAAAAACTCCGAGTCTTTCCTTTTCTTCGTAAAATTCCCTTACATGCAATTCTCCGAATCTGGAGGTAACATTCCAATCGATCAGTCTCGTATCATCTCCAACTGCATAAGGACGTACATCCTTAAAGTCGATTCCCCTGCCTTTCCTAGAACTTGTAGCCGTGCCTTGCCTATTCCGAAGAGAAAATCCTCTCTCTGGACAATCCAAAAGTTGGATCAGGCTTTGGTATTCTTTACGGAACATTTTAGTTAATTAGATCAAAGCACCTGGGTAGCGTCCGAAACGATCCGGACTACCGACTCGATCCCCACATCTTCGGAGATCGCTTCGAAGGTAAGTAAGATTCTATGACGAAGGATCTCAGGTAGAACGGCCTTCACATCCTCGGGAGCCACATAGTCCCTTCCCTCCCATAAAGCCTTTGCCCTGGATGCTTTTAGTAAGCTCAAACTTGCCCTAGGAGAGGCCCCATGTTTTACGTAAGGAAGAAGATCCGGCACTGTCTTTTCTTCCGGACGGGTATTTCTTACCAAACGAACTATATAACTTTTTAATTTAGGTTCCACATGCACTCGATCCACAAGGGAGGAGATTTTGAGAACATCTTTAGCAGTTGCAGTTTTTTTAATACGTTTCGGGCCGGTAGCGAGTCTGCCATGCTGTTCCAAGATCGCTAGTTCCTCGTCCATATCGGGATAATCCACAAGGACTTTCATAAAAAAACGGTCCATCTGTGCTTCCGGTAACGGATAAGTACCGTCTTGGTCGATCGGATTCTCGGTAGCGAGTACTAAAAAAGGCCTCTCCAAAGGAAAAGTATTGTCACCGATAGTGACCGTTCTTTCCTCCATACATTCCAAAAGAGCGGACTGTACTTTTGCCGGCGCTCTATTGATCTCGTCCGCAAGTAAAACTCCGGTAAAGATGGGACCTTTACGAGTATTGAATTCACCGTTTTTTGGATTGAATACGACTGTCCCGATCAGGTCGGCAGGAAGAAGGTCCGGCGTAAACTGCACTCTTTTAAAATCCAGATCCAGCGCCGATGACAAAGATTTTGCCAAAAGTGTTTTTGCAAGTCCAGGCATCCCTTCTAAAAGAACATGGCCTTGGCATGCTAATGAGATGAGTAGATTTTTTACTACTGCCTCTTGGCCTGTGATCTCTCCCGTCAGTTCCAGCCGGATTCGATCTAACGTATCTTTTGCAAATTGGATATCTGATTCGGTTAAGGGAATATTTTCACGATCTTTGGCAATGGATTCCATAGTATTTCCTATTAACGTTCTGCAAGCCAGCGGCCGGAACTATTTGTACCTTGGTAAGCGCCTTGGATTTTTTTACCGTCCAAATCTCCTGTATACGTTTGGGTGAAAGGTACATTGCTACCTATCTCGGAGCATCTTGCCCCAGCACAGGATCTCACAAAACGAATGGACTTCCCTGTGACCCGTATACCGGTCAAGATCTCGTTGGATCCTTTTCCCCAATTCGTAAAACGTAAAGTGGCTCCTATCCCTCCCGTCTTACGGGGAAAAATACTCAACACTCCCTTATGAATTCCAACTTGCAGCTTATAAGTACCTACAAAGGATTTCTCCGTGTCGCTCAAAGGGACCTGATCCGAGTTCAAACTTTGAGCATCCTCTAAAAACTCTATCTTCTCCACTGTTTCCAGAGGGATAGAAAAATCGGGGTCTTGCAATATTACATTTTTAGAATTTAATGAGACCAGAGTCCCTTCCGTAAACGACCCACTATAGGTCACCTTTGCCTGTCGATTTATGGAGCTACATCCTCGGACAAAATATCCGAGTAAGAAAAACAAAGGAGCAGCCACCAGTATTCCTAGGCTGATTTTTTTGAGATCATTATTAGTTATAATTTTTTCCAAGGCAAGGATTCCCTTTTTTCCATTCTGTATCCATGTTGGAATTCCAACATAGAACGGAGAAAAATTTTACGGATTAAGAAAAGAATTACTGTTAGTCGGAAGCCCGGAGAATCACCTCCAAACTTTTCGCACCAATAGTCCGTTCCGGGTGCTAAAAGCCTGAACCATTCGGAACAGGCTTTTAGAAATGACACAAGGGGTAAAGATCACTTACAGCCCTGCAGTTCCCCCATTTTAGGATTTTCTCTACCGTTTACGTAATATTTTTTACCCTGAGGCGTGGTCCAACAATCGTTTTTTTGGTTGGTTCCAGGCATTATCGGACCTTGCCCGATCTTCGCTCCGGACTCGTCGTACTCGACCGCAGTACCGTTTGCGGCGATTTCAAAGGACTTCTTGCCGTTTTTATAATATGCAAACGGGAAATCAGGCTTATATTTAGCCTTCAGCTCGTCCGCCTTTTCATCCATGAGCAGAAGGTCGAAAAGAAGTTTTCCTTTACCGACGATCGTTCCGTCCTTGTCATATACCTCTGCCGAACTCATCATCATTTCGTTCATCATGGTCCCTTTATACGCAGGATTTCCGTTGCTCCAATAGAAGGTCCATTCTCCCTTACGGGTATGGTCTCTCTGCCCTTCCGCGAATAGCTTTCCGTTTTTATAATATTCTTTCCAAGCACCAATTCTAAGGGATTTTTTTTCGGCCCCCGCACCTTTTGGAGCGTAGTTACCTTCGGACTGGGGAGATCCGTTCTCGTAATAGTTTTTCCAATAACCCGTTTTTAGGTCGTCCGAATTATTTCCTTCGGAAGAGACAGTATTCCCGTCTTTATGATAATTCGTTTCTTTACCGCTTTTTTTGCCGTCTTTGAATTCGATTACGGATTTTTTAGCTCCATCTTCATTATAATAATCTTTCCAAGTCCCTACTTTTTTATCGTCCGCGTAAGTGCCTTCGTCACTCAAGATTCCTTTGTCCGTTTTAGACCAGTACGGTCCATTCTTCTTGTCGGCTTTGTAAATCGTACTTTCAAGTTGTGTCCCGTCTTTCGCGAGTTTTTTCTCTTCACCTTCTTTTAATCCGGCAACATAAGGAGTTTCTCTTAACGTTTCTCCTGTTTCGTACAATGTTTTCCAAATACCTTCTCTTTTATCGTCTTTGTAATCACCTACACGAACCAGAACCGAGAATTTATTCTTTTGAAGATCTTCCTTCTCCACATATTCTTTCCAAGCGCCGTTACGTTTTAATTTTTTGATCTGATCCGGAGTCAAAGCGCTGACTTGATCCGGAGTACAAGGTTTACCGGCGCACTCCAGCTTGACCGGACCTTCTGCCTTTAAATTGAATGTTTCTTTGAATTTTTCTACTCTGATATTCGGCTCTAAAATTTGGAACTCGGCCGCTTTGCCCTTATTTTCAACGACGCTCGTCGAAGAACATCCGATCAAAAGAGAAATTGAAACCGCTGTGGATAGAATTTTTTTCATGGGTTCGCCTTTTGGGGAAAATCTAACGAAGCAAAATTAAGGCAGACAATTCTTCTCGTCAACCTCCTTTCCCAGTGTCCGGCAAATTGACCTTACAATTATCAGTAAGATAGATAAAAAAGAACAAAGGGGGCGCGGGTCCGCATGAGAAAAAGAGCTTTTACAATTTTAGGTCGCACGGAGTTCACAGAGGCCACGAAGTGATTGCGGTGTTTGAATTCCAACAGCCCAATTCAAACTCATTCTATCTCTGTGCGCTCTGTACGAAACTATCTTACGAAAAATAGAGAATGAAAGCCGGATTACTCTCCCGGATATCTCATT
Organism: Leptospira sp. WS58.C1; assembly: GCF_040833995.1. Classification (NCBI taxonomy): domain Bacteria; kingdom Pseudomonadati; phylum Spirochaetota; class Leptospiria; order Leptospirales; family Leptospiraceae; genus Leptospira; species Leptospira cinconiae. The sequence goes on along the minus strand of NZ_CP162138.1, from coordinate 33,915 downwards.
CTTAAAAAACGTAAGAATGGACGATAACAGTCCACAGCCATATGACCGCTGTCCGCAAAAGTATTACACTCGTAGTCGGGCGCTTCCGCCATATCGATGATAGGGATCCCGAACTTTTGGTTGATGGGACGTATCCTGTCCCACCAAGGAGCCGGGATATTCAGTTCTTTCAGAAGTTTTTCCAATGGTAGAGAAACTTCCGGACGGACCACCAAAGTAGGAACTTTTTCTTTTGTCACTCTATCCAGGATCTTTTCGTAAAAGGAAAATTGCATTTCGGAGGGTGAATATTTAGGGTAGATCCAACCGATCGTACGGATGGAACTTGCTTCCAATTTGCCGAAGTCCTTCTCCATAAAACCGCCGGCAGGAGAGATCGCATTCCCCTTGTCTCGATGCAGAGATTCTATGGTCAGTTTTTTGATCAGATCCGCTTGTTCGAATTTTTTATTTGTAAGGTGAGAATATACATTCGTCAGGTACGGCTTGTTCTTACTCACTCCGAAGAAATAATTTCCCAGATAATAGTTTACGTTTTCCTTACCTAGGTCCCATGCATTGGAAAGAACGAATCTAAGATCGAAACTATTCGCTAAATTCGATTTTTTGAATGTAGTACTGTTTGCATTAAATTGGAAAGGATCCGCTTCCATAACCAGAAAGTCCGGCTTGACGCCCGCTTCGAATAATCTTTCGAGAAAATAGAGATAATAGGCGGGAGTGGTCACCGCAGACGAAAGATTATATACTTCCCAATCCGGATAGAAGTCCAGGATCTCCTCGTTCTTGAAATACAACATTCTGGAAGAGCCCATTAGAAGTACTAATTTTTTATCGGACTTCTTCCCCGCGCTCTTGCCGAACTTGGAGATCATCTCCTCTAAGAGATCCTGCTTAACGTCGTAATAGATATAGGTTAATTCTACTTTTACGTAGTCTCTGACCTTATCCAAAAAGAACAATTTATCTATGGCAAATATGAATATAAAAAGAAGTACGGGATAAAATAGAAACGGATGGGTGAAAAAATTAATTTTTTCGTTCTGCGGACGTTCGTTCTCGGACACGAACTCAAGACTCCCCGGTGAACCGGGGATGTCAATAGATTATATCAAGCAGTTGCGAGAGTTTCGGTAGCTCTGCGGCGTTTTTGAAGATCTGTCAGCCATTCTTCGGTGGCTTTGCAGTATCCTACCAAACGTTTTACATGCATACGCCGCTCGGGATGTAGGATCTCCCTCGCTTCGCGGACGATCTCTTCCACTATTTTGATATGAAAGGAGAAGTGGCTGGTAAATAAGTTAAAGTATTCTTTGTCTGTGGTGAGCCAATTTTTGGATTGGATATCATTAAAGAAGTTTTCCATCTTAGTGATATCTGAGTCGAATTCGGAATCGTACGGAGAGTTTAAAATCGAAATCGTATCCGTGATATCCGTAAGACTTTGGAAATAAGAGTCTAGTTCTGGAAAGTTCACTGTATACCGCCTTGAAAAGCAGCTCGCTAGCCTTGGTCTCTCATGGAGAAAAAGACCGCGAACACCCTATAATCGGGGCTCTAATGTCATCTTTTTTTAGGGACCCGAGAGTTCAAGCGGAAAATAAAAACAAGATCCTAGGTTAATTAGAACCCTTAGTTCTTCCTGAGATACTGTAACAAATGCATACTTTCTTCGTCCCAGCCTTCGGAGGCGGCCTCGATCCAATGGTCGAATTTTTCTCCTATAGGATATCCTGAGTTAGTGAGTTTAAGAACAGTGGAATCTCCGTCTTTTTCGAACTCTAATTTGAGTTCTATATCACCTGCGGGATGGTCTTGCCACTGAAGTATTAACTCTTGGAAAGGAACTATTTTTTTATAAATACCCGTAGACGTAAGTTCTCCTTCAGGCCCTAGATTCCAAGTCCAGGAAAAAGTACCGCCAAGTTTAGGACGCCCTGTCACCTTATCGGCTAACCAATGAATCAACTCTTCGTTGACCGTGACGGCACTCCAGACTTTTTCCAAAGGAAAATCATATTTGAATTCTTTAATAATACTTCTAGTTTCCATATAGACTTCAGTCCTTTAATGAAAGTCCTTATAAAGTTTTTTGTATAATACCTTTTCCAAAAACGAAGGAGAAATATTCCTCATCCATTGAACGAACCACCCGCTCTTATCCATTACCACAAGCCTTGAATTTGGATCCTCGATCGCGAGGATCATCTTTTCTGCAACTTCCTCCGGAGTTTTACTCTTTCCGGAGTAATGGGGTTCTCCCAGTTTCTGGCCGTCCCCGTCTATACCGCTCGCTCTTAGATTTGTCTTTGTATAAGGAGGACAGAATATGATAAAACGCAAACCTTCTTCCGAAAGTTCTATACGCGCGGATTCCATAACGGCATGTAATGCGGATTTGGAAGAAGAATAAGCGCTTCTTGCAGGTATCCCGTATAGCCCACTGACTGTAGACGTAACCATAACCGCCCCTTTATTCCTTTTTAAGAAGGGAAGAAGTCTCATTGTAAGGAAGACGGGGCCGAAAAAGTTCACTTCAAACGCTTTCCTAAAAGCTTCAATTTGAGTTTGATCGAATCTGGAATGAGCGGTTATGCCGGCGTTATTAAAAAGAACATCGACGCCGTCTGTCAGTTTCGCCAACTTAGCGACGGCTTTATTGATCTCTTTTTCGGAAGAAAGATCCGCTTGGATATGGAAAATTTCAGCAGGTCGTTTTTCCTTCTTCTTGGAAATTTTACGAACTAACTCCGGTTCCGATCTGGAAAGATTGATAATCTTGCAAGGAACCTGGGACAAACTTTCTAATAAAGCTTCTCCTATCCCCGAAGATCCTCCGGTAATTACGATTGTCTTGCCTTTCCAAAGATCTGTCCGCATCGAACTTATTCTTTTATTATGTACGGCCTATTCAAGGATTATTTTCAGCGTTAATTCGGCTGAGAAGACCCGACTGAATTGGATTCAACCTCATCCTGGATCAATCTTGCTTCTGCACGAAACGTAATATAAGACCAAACCCAAGTGATAAAGATGGAGATCTTATTCTTAAATCCTACCTGATAGAAAATATGGATGAATAACCAAACTACCCAGCCGAAAAACCCTCTCAGTCTGAAACGTCCGACCTGGGCGACTGCATCCTGCCTCCCGATAGTCGCCATACTTCCTTTGTCTAGATAATGGAAAGGTTTTCTTTTTTTAGATTTCAGATCCCCGCGAATCAAAGATGCAACATACCTACCTTGCTGCATTGCTACCGGAGAGACTCCAGGTAAAGGTTTTTCCAAACCTTTGGAATAATTCGCGATATCACCGATAACAAAAACTTCGGGATGACCTTCCACATTGCAGAACTCATCCACCATTACTCTTCCCATCCTATCAGTAGGAACTCCTAAGGTAGCTCCTATAGAATTTGCCTGCACTCCGGCTGCCCAGATCACGGTAGAAGAAGGAATTGTTCTTCCTTCTATCTTAACTCCGTTCTGATCTATTTCGAGGACTTTGGTTCCTGTTAAAACTTCCACTCCCCTTTTTTCCAGACGAATCTTCGCAAACTCGCTTAACTTAGGAGCGAATGAGGCAAGAAGCCTAGGAGACGCCTCGATCAGAGTGATCTTTGCCAAGGCAGGATCGATGGTATGGAATTCGTTTCGAACGATCTCATGAGAAAGTTCCGCGATGGAACCGGCAAGTTCCACACCTGTAGGACCTCCACCGATAATTACGTAATTTAAATGTTTTTTGGCTACTTCCGGATCTCCCGCTAGTTCCGCTTGCTCGAAAGAGGTTAAAATTTTAGTGCGAATAGAAAGTGCGTCTTTAAGGGACTTTAATCCGATCGAGTATTTTTTCCAATGATCGTTCCCGAAATAGCCCGATTTAGCACCCGCGGCCAATATTAAATAATCGTAATCTTCTGTATGCCCTTGAAAATGGACTTTTTTAGCCTGGATGTCCACCTTCTCCACTTCTCCCAAATAGACCGTTACGTTCTTTTTGTCCCCGATAAGGGATCTGGTCGGGATCGCAATGTCGGCGGGGCTCAATACCGCAGTCGCTACTTGGTATAATAACGGTTGGAACAAATGATGGTTTTTTTTATCGATGGCGATGATTTCCAGATCTTCTTCTTTGGATAATTTTTTGATCGCCTGCAATCCCCCGAAACCCACTCCGATTACTACTACTTTCTTTTTTTCACCCTTAGGCATTCTTTACTCCATTTTTACTCAAGACGTATTCCAGAAATCCTTCCGACGCCTCGAAAACGATCTGGTGAACTTCCTCGAAGTCCTTCAAAGTTCCATAATACGGATCAGGAACCTCGGATTCCTTTCCTTGGCCCTTCTGAAACTTTCGGAACAAATGAATTTTTTTTCTTTCTTCTTCATTCGAAGCGAGTGCTCCCAGATCTTTATGGTTGGATCTGTCCATCGCCAGAATAAAATCGTAATATTCAAAATCGGATCTTTTAAATTGTCTCGCCTTATGAGTGAGTTCTATTCCCTTCTTACGGGCTGTTTGCCTGGTCCTGGGGTCGGCCAATTCTCCGATATGGTAGCGAGAAGTTCCGCAGGAATCCACTTCAAATAAGGAAGAAAGGCCCCTCTTCTCCAGAAGATCGATAAATGCACCTTCCGCCGCGGGAGATCTACAGATATTCCCCAAACATACGAAGAGGATCTTGTAAATATTTGAAGAATCTGGAGTTCCTACCATAACCAAAAACCTTTATCTAGGCCCGATCTTTTCCCATAAAAACTCTGGGATCGATTTCATCAGAACTCCGATCAATGCCCAAGGAAACCAAGGCACAGTGGCGGATCGAACTCCTGACTCTATCCTATCGTAAATTTTTTTAGCGCCCTTTTCTGCGGAAACAAGAAAAGGACGGGATTTCAGCTTTTGATTGATCGGCGTATCGATAAAACCGGGATGAATGACTGTGACCTTCACACCGAATTGTCTGACTTCTCCCCTAAGCGCTTCCAAATATGTGGAAACTGCGGCCTTAGAAGTGGAATAACTTGCCGAACCTGGGAGGCCTCTAAAAGAAGCCACGGAAGAAATTCCTACGATCTGTCCTTTTTTTTGTTCTCTAAAGATCGGCTGCAAAGAGGAAATGCCAGCCATGAGTCCGATCAAATTTGTATCGATCACCTTCTTGTCAGCTTCGAAACTTTTTTGACCGAACGAAGAGTTGGTAGAGATACCGGCATTCGCAATAAATAGATCCACTCCTCCTAACTCCTTAGCGAGTTTCGGAAGTACTTTAAAATTATCTCCCGATTCGGAAACATCCAAAGAAGCCAAGATCACTTTACCTCCTTTTTGAAAGGAGCGGATCTCTTTTGCAAGATCCTCTAAAACTTTTTTTCTTCTGGAAGTGATCGCTAGATCATGGCCTGCTTTTCCGTATAAAAGTGCAAGCTCTCTGCCAATACCGGAGCTAGCTCCCGTAATAATAACTTTTTTCCTATCGGGACCTTTGGACATAAATGAAACCGCCAAGTAATTCATTAAATTGGTTTACCCCTAGGTGGGAAAAGAATTATTTTGCAAGTATTGTATAACAAACCGGAAAGTTAGGAGTTCCTACCCGACTCCGTATAACCCCGAACCAAAATGCGAAATCTACAAGAAGAACTAAAAGAAAAAGAAGAAGAAATCCAAAAACTCAAGGAACTGCTGGAACTCTATGAAAGAGTTTCCAAGCTGGGAGAAGAAGAACTACTAGCGGCGGAGCAGACCTTAAACGCCCACGAAACGACTGCAAATCTCGCCAGAAACGAACTTATAGAAATGCGGGACCGGTTCAAGGGTCTCGGCCAGATCAACTCCGAAAGAAAAACCGCGATCTTAGAGATCGTAAACGATAAGGAAGCTCCTCTTCCTAGTCTTGCCAATAAATTCGAAGAAATGGGAAAGAAAGACGATTATTTCTACTCCGACTTCTTCAGAATTATCGCAAATTTGGATCTACCTGAATCCGAGGCAAGGTCGCTGTGGAAAGAGATCTATTCCCATGCCGAAGGTTTAAGCAAACAATTAGGCAGAAGTATGAACTTCGTAGTCGCCCTTCTAGATTATATTTACCTAAAGAATCGACTGATAGAAAACCCGAAGATCGTGGACATCTATTCCTTTGAGGAGATCATTCTTAACGCGGTCATAGACGAAGGGACAGGGATCTATAATAGAAGATATTTCAATCTGGTCCTAAACAAAGAGATCACCAGAAGTAAAAGATATAATAGAAATTTCTGCCTATTCCTATTCGACTTGGACAATTTTAAGAAGATCAACGATACCAAGGGACATTCCTTCGGGGATGATATCTTAAAATTGGTGGCCGGAACTCTGATGTATGCCTTCCGAACGGAAGACATCAGCTGTAGGGTCGGAGGAGAAGAATTCGCCGTCATTCTTCCCGAAACCGGTAAAGAAAACGCGAAAGTAGCCATCGAAAGGTTCCGAACCTACTTGCGTAATTCCTCTAAAAACGATTTTGGAATAGAGGTCACCGTATCTGGCGGGGTCGCAGAATATCCGGGAGATGCGGATGAAAGTAATCGGTTATATTCTTTTACGGACGCAAAATTGTACGAAGCGAAAGCGGCAGGCAAAGATCGGATAACCTACGTCTGATCACTTATCGTCTATCTGATATTCGATTTCTTTTGTAGTAATTTCGTTCAGTTTAGAGATCAAAAGTTCGTTCGTATTCGCCAATCGATCCGCTAAGATCCTGACCATCTTAGCGGCAAATTCAGGATTTGCGATCAGGTATCTTTCCAATTGTTGTTTGGATTCCACCGCAACCATTTCCGTATCCATCACAGCTCTTGCAGTCGCAGTCCTCGGCTTAGCCCTGAACAAGGCCATCTCACCGAAAAAATCTCCCTTTTTCATCAAAGCAAGACGAGTGGCCGAGTTTTTATGAGTAAAAAATATTTCAACTGTCCCGGAGATAATGATGTACATCGAGTTGTTCAACTCGCCTTCTCGAAAAATAATTTGTCCGGCCTGGATATTAATTTTATTCATGAATTCCTAACTTTCGAATTAGACCGAAACATCTAAAAATCCGGTCCGTCCTATTTGACTTAGAAACATTTCGTTTCCTAACCGACGGATCGGGATCCGAAAGCTCTCAGAATATATCATCGGGTTAGAAAAGACAATCTTTGAGCCAATTCCGGGAGAAGGAACTCCCCTCCCCTATTCGATTTTCCAGGAAAGACCAGCGCAGAGAAACCGGCGAGCTAAGTTTAAAATTATGTCACATTGTAGATTTCGAATACAATTGGGGGGGGGGCGGCCCCACTCGCTATTGCTCGGGTCGCGCTGCTTCGATTTCGTTTACACTCATCCGGGCAAAGCCCGGACTAAAGATCTACGCATCGCTGCCGCGACAGTACCCGCAAAAAGAATCTCAAGATCAGGACATTCCGTTCTTAAATCTAGGATCCTGGACCACGCCTGACTCACGTATCTCGGACAAAGAATTCGCATAAGCAACTAAGATTTTCAGAGCGAATACACTTCTTTCTCTGATAAAACTATCTTCCGGAGAAACAGGCTCGCCGCCATTGATGAGATGTTCCACATCCCTGAAAATCAAATGTTCCGGAATATAGCAGATTTTAGTATTTTTATAACTGCTTGCCCTCATTTCATTGATCGGAAAAGCGCCACCCCTACCGGAAGAAACGGAAACAAGGAGCCCGGGTTTATGACCTAACTGAACAAGACCCGCATGAAGGAAAAAATTCTTAATAGCTGGACTCGCCATACCGCCGTATTCAGGAGTGATAAAAACGAAACCTTCCGAACTTTTTAAATTTTCATCGATAGGTTTCCAGAAACCGGACCAGACCTTATCGTTGCTTGTCTGAGTGGAATCATAAATGGGAAGAGGATTTTTTCCGAGATCTAATGTCCAAGTTTCCACGGACATTTCTTTCAATTTAGAATTTAAAAATTCACCTACTTTGGAGGATTGAGATTCTTTTTGCTGGGAGCCAACGACGATTCCGATTTTCATTCTATTCCTTTATTAGAAACCCGAGGCGGATATAAAAACCCGCCAAAACGGTAGTATGAGAACAAGATCAAGAGCCTTCACGTTTTCTCCAACGAGAAAAAAAATGTCTTAGCTCAATCCGTATTTTTTCTTTAGGGTGGAAAGTTCTCTTAGGAAAGATTCCCTATTCTTGACGGTCAAAGGTTTCAGGTCCAAGGTGATTCTTTCACCGGGTTTACGGGGTGAAATCGTTTCACCCCCCCGGCCTTCTTTCTTTTTCAGTAGTGCTTCCAGATTTTTTACCGAAAGATCGTTCCCACTTTTAAGCAATTCCGAAACCGATCTTTGGTCCAATCTCGCGATAGAACTCAATTGTTTTACGTATCTTTCCGTATAACCTAGGATTTTGCCCACTTCTTCCGCGGTTTTTTTTCTTTCCTTTCTTAAAAACTGGATCGCCCTTCCTACTTCCCAGGGATTCAGACTTTTACGCTTTTCATTCTCAGCCAAAGCCATCTCATAACATCTGTCTTCGGAAGCCTCGGTCTCTACAACCGGAATGGATTTCCAACCTATTAGTTTTGCAGCTTGGAACCTTCTTTCTCCTGCAACTATTTGGAACTTCTTACCTAACTTGCGGACAACGATCGGCTCTATCAACCCCAAACGTTTCATCGATTCGACAAGATCGCCCACATCCTCTCTACCGAATACCCTAGGTTGTTCCGGGTTCGTAATTATATCCGAAAGAAGTATTTCTTTTTTGAGGGATTCGTCCCCACCAAAAGCTGTCAGTAAATCCAGCCCCGCAAAATCAGCTCTTTTTGCCATTCGCTCTCCTCATCACTTCTTCCGCCAAGGTGGAAAACATCTGCATCGCCTTGGGATCATATTCGGATAAAAGTTTCCGTTTTGCTTGGGACTGAGGGATTGCTTCCCTTCTATACACCACTGAATCAAATACCGGAAAGTATTTCCGGACAGTTTCCGCTAGCCCCGAAAGTGCTCTTGAGTCCTCATACTGATTCAATACAGCGCCCAAAAGTCCAAGACCAGGATTTGCTTTTTTTCGGATCTTTTCAATCGTCCCGTGAAGATCTTTTAGGCCCTGCACACTAAATGCACGAGTCTGGATCGGGACCAAAACAAGGTCCGCAGCAATTAAGGCATTCTCAAGGATTAAGCCGAGAGACGGAGGACAATCTATTATAATATATTCATAAGAAGAACGGATCGGCAACAAAGCTTCTTTCAAAAGGTCGAAGTCGTCTCTCTCGTATGGAGTAGTAAAATTTGCCAAATGAATGGAAGAAGGGACCAAATCCAAACCCGGAGCAAGATTTACGATAATTTCGGAAACGTCTACTTTGGATTCTCCCTTATACCCGAGAGTATGAAAGACGGATTTGTCCGCTTGGCCCACGTACAACTGAGTGATATTCGCCTGAGCATCCCAGTCCAAGAGTAAAACTTTTTTACCCGATTTTGCCAACGCCTCCGCAAGACAGATAGAAACCGTGGTTTTACCTTCTCCACCTTTTTGATTAGAAACCGCAATAATGACCGATTCGTAGGAATGTTTTATTTTTTTGGAGAAGTACTTATCCAAAACCTCAGTCTTATACTTGCCCTTATTGTCTTTGGGCAGGGACCATTTTTCGGCCTTCTCCAGGAACTCATCTTCCGAACTTAAAACGTATTCGGAGAGGACTTCTTCCACACTTAAAACTTTGGCTTTCACTTCAGACCTTGACCCTGTTAATAGATCAGGGGCTAGACCGAATTTGTCAAGAAAACCTATGTCTCATATAGGTTTAAGTGCGAAAAAACCGAATTGAAACGATAGGGGAGGGGAGAATGCTAAGGTTTCTTCTCGGAAAAGGAATTCCGCTAGGGATGAAATCATTTCACCCCTGTTTTAGGACGAAATGAAAATTCAAATTCGAATTATAGCCACATTATTCTGCCTGTTTGCCACGACGGCGCTACTTGCCGACGAGCCCGAATCTCCTAAAGAGATAAAATCCGAAACAAAAATCCCGATAGAGGGGACTTCTCAAACGAAATTCCAGGCAATTCTATCCGAATGGATGATCCGAAGTTCCATCACAGGGATCTATGGAGAAAATGGAGGGCAACATATTTTCGAATCCGGCACAAAGTATCCAAACCTTTCTGGCCTGAAAGCCGGATCCAGGATCACCTATAATAGAGAGTTCGAATACGGAGGTATAGGTTTAAAACATTGGTGGGAGACATGGGAGATCAATCTAGAATACAGAACTACATTTAAGAACAAGAGGACGGGAGAAGGAAAGGACGAGGACTTCTTTTTGGGAAGTGTGAGCCGTGAAAATGGGAACAAGATCGATTTTCAAAACCTAAGTTTTTACGATACTCCGTATACGTTCACAGGGACGCAAAACTTTGCGGACGGAAGAGGAAAACTAAAAATGAAAGACGATAGGATCGGTTTCCTTGCCAGAAAATATTTCGGCGGCGCAAACCCCGATCCCAGAAAACCGGGCTCCGGTCTTTATCTCACAGGTGGGGCGTATTATACGTACTATAAATATTATCTATACGACGTGATACAATGGATCGCCACCTCACCTGTGACGTATGGTCCGATCGGAATAGGACTCAGCTACTCCATTTCCACCTGGGAAATTCCTTTCGGATTCGGTTACAGATATTCCGATGGGACTTGGATGTTGGAAGCAAGTATTTCCGGAAATGTTTGGTATTCACATTTCAGGGACTATCATTATCAAAGAAATTTAAACTTCATCGGGGATACGTCAGGCTATGGACTAGAAACGCATTTAGGCGCAGGGTATATTATGCCTTCTTGGCTATTTTTTATAAAATTAACGGAACACAGATTGTATGGAGAAGGAAGTTTCCAGACTTTCGGAGGTTTAAGTAGAGACGATATATTGTCCAATTATTCGGGAAGATACAGAAACTACCTGAGCACAAAACAGTTCTCAGTCGAATTACAGGTTAGCCACTTTTTATGAAAAACAAACTACTTCTGATCAACTTGGGGGGACCAAGAAATGCTGCAGAAATCCCGAAATTTTTAAAAGATCTTTTCGAAGATCCATTGGTATTCGATCTCCCGCTCCCTGAATTTTTCAGGATCAGACTTGCCGGAAAGATCGCCGAAAAAAGAGCAAAAAAAGTAGAAGAGACTTACGCTTCTATGGGATTCGGAGGAGGCTCCCCTCTTGTTTCCGAAACGGAAAAACAAGCGGAAGGTTTAAAAAAACTTTTAGAAGAATCCGGAGAAAAATGGGAAATCAAAACTGCAATGTGCTGCGGGTATCCGGACATCAGAGAACTCCCTTCCGAATGGACCGATCCGAAAGAAGGAGTGGTACTTCTGCCCTTATACCCTCATTTTTCCAGATCAACAGTACTATCCACAGCCATGCTATTGGAAAAACAATTAGGATATTGCCCTGCATCCAATCCGCTTTGGGTCAGGCCATTCTCCGACAGAAAAGAATATTTAGAATCCATCAGAGACTTGATCTTGGATTTTTTCCAAGGTAAACTTCCGGAAAAAGATTTTTTACATATAAAACAAGAACAGATCCCCGACTGGCAAAACTTGGACATCGTATTTAGCGCGCATGGGATCCCCCTTCGTTTAATTAAAAAAGGCGATGTATATACAAAAGAGATCGAAAAGAATGTACAAGCACTCACTTCTCTCTTAAGAGAAAAAGGTTACCAAGGACAAATTCATTTATCGTACCAGAGTAGGGTAGGGCCGAGCAAATGGACCACTCCTAACACCTTGGATAAGATCCAAGAGTTAGGACAAAAAGGTATAAAAAGGATCGCAGTCTATCCGATCAGTTTTATCAGCGATCATCTGGAAACATTAGAAGAGATCGGAGTCCAGATCCGAGACCATGCTTTTCAAAATGGGATCTCCGATTATTATAGAATACCGGCACCAGGGATTTATCCTGCATTCTTGGAGGCGCTCGCAAAATTCGTATTCGAAGCTAAATATTCCGCGCAAAAAGTCGGGCACTTGAGTTGCCTTTGTAAGGCTTCCGGCGGATGGGATCCTAAGAAGGAAAAAGTAGCTTGCGATTGTTTTTCTTAAATCCCTTGTCCAATTTCTCTAAACTCAATTGATCTAGAAATAAAATCTACTTCCATAGGAGAGAAATATGGACGAATACCTGATCTTAATGCGGCTGGATCTACTCACGAAAGAGGCGCAACCGTCTCCGGAACAAATGCAAGTGTATATGAAAATGTACCAGGACTGGGTGGGGGGAATTGCCGCTCAAAACAAATTCGTAGGCGGCACAGGTCTATCCACGGAAGGAAAAGTTATCAAATCCGGACAGATCATTACTGACGGACCATTCGCCGAAACAAAAGAATCCATAGCAGGATTTATCACGATCAAAGCCGAAAATTTCGAAGAGGCGGCGGATATAGCCAAGGCATGTCCAATTCTGAACGGACCCGGAAATAGTGTGGAAGTAAGAAAGATCGTGGGTGTGGACAATACACGTTAACCGACACTGATTGCGCACGAGTCTTATGCAAAGCCCGGAGATATTGCCTCATCTATTCAGGAACGAATATGCTAAAATTGTCTCCGTTCTTTGCAAACATATAGGTTTCGAAAGATTAGAAATTGCGGAAGAGATAGCAAGCGAGACCTTCTTAACCGCGACCGAGACCTGGGGGGTCAAAGGTAACCCACAAAACCCAACCGCTTGGTTATATGCAGTGGCAAAAAATAAGGCCAAAAATTATCTGCAAAGAAATTCTGTATTTCAAAATAAGATCCTCCCTGAACTCACTAAATCACAATCGGAATCTTTCGAGCCCGAGATAGATCTTTCTCCGGAAAATATATACGATAGCCAACTCAGAATGATGTTTACAATCTGCCATCCCTCCATCTCCCCGGAGGCGCAAGTTGGACTTTCTCTTAGGATCTTATGCGGTTTCGGGATAGAAGAGATCTCAGATGCATTCTTGACCAATAAAGAAACGATCAATAAGAGGCTATTCAGAGCGAAAGAAAAATTAAGAGAAGAAAAGATCCGGATCGAACTTCCGGAATCGGAGGAGATAGAAGGCAGGTTAGGCTCGGTACTTTCTACGATCTATTTATTATTCAATGAAGGGTATCATTCCATCAGCCAAAACAAAACGTTACGAAAAGATCTTTGTTTAGAAGCGATCCGTCTTTGCAGCATGCTAGTGGAGAATACGGTCACAGACAAACCCCAAGTGTACGCACTTCTTGCATTGATGTGTTTTCACACTTCCAGATTCGAAGCAAGGCAAGATGAAAAAGGAGAACAGATCCTTTACCAAGACCAGGACACAAACCTTTGGAATTATGATCTAATTGCGAAGGGAGAAATTTTCCTAAACAAAGCAGCAAGCGGGACCATGCTCACCAAATATCATCTGGAAGCAGGAATTGCGTACTGGCATACTCAAAAGGAAGATACCAAAGAAAAATGGGAAAATATTTTACAATTATACAATCGCCTACTTCAGCTACAATATTCTCCGATTGCCGCTTTAAATAGAACATACGCACTTTCTAAAGCAAATAGTAAAGAAGAAGCGATCATCGAAGCAGAAAAATTAAACCTAACGGATAATCATTTTTATTTTGCTCTTTTAGGAGAATTGTATTTAGATATAGATAGATCCAAGTCGGAAGAAAATTTTCGTAAAGCGCTTTCGCTTGCAAAAACATCTCACGATAAAAGTAGTATCCAGAAAAAGATCGATCGACTTTCAAAGTAAACAAATGTCCAAGACAAAGAATACAAAACATATTAGCGTTACTATCCCCGTCGCCCAAAAGGTCGCTTACGAATATCTCTCCGAACCTAAAAATTTCCCGGAATGGGCCTCCGGCTTATGTAAATCCATTTCCCCATTAGGAAATGGAGAATGGTCTATCGATTCCCCCATGGGACTACTCACCGCAAAATTTACGGACAAAAACCCGTATGGGGTCTTGGATCATTATGTGATCTTTAGTCCTGAAAATATTTCCTATAATCCTCTAAGGATCATTGAGAACGGAGAAGGGAGTGAGCTGATCTTTACATTATTCCAAACGGAAGGTATGACTCCCGAAAAATTCGAAGAGGATTCCGACTGGATCAAAAAGGATCTAGAAGAGCTTAAAGGAATTCTAATAAATAAATTCGCACACTAAGGCGGATCAAGCGTAAAGATCAGGATGATAAAGGGAGAAGGCCCGTTCCAGAATGGATTTCAGACCGATCCCGCTCCTAAAATTCCCTTCCACTCTGACTTCGGGAGGAAGAACTCTGTCCAGGTCCCGATTAAATGCGTGAAGTTGGGGCCCATATACAGGAAGTGCATCTTTCCAAACAGTCACATAATGATTCAAAGGAACTCCGCTTTCGGAAAATAGTTTTTTACGGTCCTCTTCCACTACGGAGATGATCTCTTCTTCCGTTTTGGAGGAAATTTCCCTGTCTCCCGCTCCCCCCATGATAAAAGTTTCGGAGTGGACCCCTTCGGAAGTCCTACCGGCGAATATAAAATCGTTGAATAAGATCCCTCTGCATCTGATCCCCAATTCGGAAGAAAAACTTTTATGATCTTTCGGAAATAAGACTCCGAATCCTTTTTTTCCGTTTAAGATGGAATCCTTTCCGAAACGGGTCACGCTTACGATAGGCAATGTATCCAACATTCCTTGGTAGGATTTGAATTCTTTATATTCCGATTTTAAAAGTTTCAATGCGGTGCCAAGATTCGTTGCGATAGTGATCTTGGACTTAGGATAAGTTGCTCTCAATTCTTTTAAGCTAGCGATGTCCTGATTGTATTTGATCTTTCCTTGGGAAGACACTCTTGCTTCCAAAGCTCCAAGTAAAGTCCCGATGCCTCCTCTAAAACTTACGGTACCCCTTCTTCCTGGAAGGAGTTTCGGCTTTCCTTTTTTAGAATTTCGAAGATGTAGAATGTTTTTCCAAAGAGGAGCTTGCTCCGGAAGAAATTTTCCAAGCACAAATTCCGCAGACATTACATCCAGATCGCCCGCGTAAATTCCGCCTAACGCAGGTTCCAACACTTTGCTAAGCGTTTTTTCGCCCAGGACCCTTTTACCCCATTTGTAAATGGATTCTCCCGGGATGGGCTGGGAAGGGACAGTCAATACGGAAAATGCCAGAGAGATTATTTCGAAAACGGAAAGAGGCATTCTTTTCATCTTCCCGTCCGAGAATATATAACGTTTTTTAGATGCAGGATTGGAGAATAAAATATCCAGTCCCAATCGAGAAGAGAGGTTTTCCAACTCCCAACAATTCAGAATACCGTTGGCTGCCCTTTCCACAATCCCGTATTCCGTGCGGACAGAACGGATCAACCCGCCGGCACTTTCTTTTTTTTCCAGCACTAATACGGACTCACCTTTCTCTAAGGAAAGGAATGCGTGCAGAAGGCCTGTAAAGCCAGCGCCGATTACTATATGATCCGGAACCCATTTCGCCACGGATACAAAGTAATGGAATAGAAACTATTGGCAATAAAATCCTAGATTTTCCTCCAAAAGGAGGAAAAGTTTTTATCAAGATCAGAATTCGAATCTGTAACCCATAGTATATTTGGTTTCCATTCCGGAGTAGGTCCCGTTACTGGAAAATCCGCTACCCGCTCCGACGCCTGCCGGTATCGCGGATATTACCATCCCCTTACTTTGACCGTCTGAAAACTGGACTACCGATTTGATAGAATTTGCAAACACATAAGAATCGATCAGGTTAATTAGGTAAATTCCACCTAACACGTATAAGGCGCCCTGATACTCTCTGAAATTTTTGTCAGCCTCTTCTCTTTTTAACTGAACTTGACTGGATTGATTCGCTAAATATGCATCGATGGGGGATAAAGAAGGGGTAGCGGCCGCTTGTGCCTGACCGAGAGCCGCAAGTGTCAGACTTTCTTTCGTGTATGGATTTCCTAGATCGCCATACTCTTTTACGGAAGTTCTGTATACTCTGAACTTATCGTAAGCTACGAAGGCTGCGGCTGCGAATAGGGTAGGGTAGAGGAGCGATTGGAACTTTCTATCCGTATAATATTGTCCCCAACCGGGAACGACGGCGGATCTCATGAGTGCATTGAGAGGACGTTTTACCTCTTGTTTTCGAAGTTCTTCCTGTCGACGTGCTTCTTCTTCCGCTGCGGCTTGTTTTTTCAGATCTTCTTCTTTTAGTTTTTCTTCCTCTAATTTTCTCTGAGCGGCTTCTTTGTCTTCTTCTTCCTTTTTTTCCGCTGCGAGTTTGTCCTCTTCCTCTTTACGGATCTTCTCCTCTTCGTCGTCGTTTACTTCTTGGAAAAGGATTTTAAGGATCAGGTCTTTATCTATTTTACGTTTTCCTGATTCTGTTTGAAGAAGGACCGAATGTTGATTTTGTGTGATGATTTCCCCATTTACCTTTCCGCCTTCTCTCAAAAGTACGGTGACCGGGAAAATACCTATAGGTGCAAAAACGATCAACAAGATCGGGATTATTTTTTTTAAATGTAAAGATAACATTTCAAAAGCGAAAAAGTGTTAAACCACTAAAGTCCCCAAAGTATTGGACGAAAAGAAATTAATTTCCAAATGAGTCCTTTCTAAAGGAAGAAACAGCTATTGGACCCGAATATTTCAGAAAGCGAGTCAAATAGACTGAGAAAATACCTTGGTTTCAGGACTTTTTCTCCTCAAACGCATGTCCAAGCCGGTACATGCATTCCTTAAGAAAGGTTTTCCCAGGTCCGTTAAAACAAGGGTTTTTCCTTTCCACTCGATTAAATTATCGTCTTCCATACTGGCCAAATAGAGGCGAACCTCTTCAAAAATCGGCTCCGGCACCTCTACTTTTCCTAGAGTGGAAAGTTTTAGGATCAGTTCTCTATGAACTAGATCTTCCGAATTTAATTTATGTCCCCTGAGTATTGCCTGTCCGTTTTCCGAAATTCTTCTTTGGTATTTTTTCAGGATCTTTTCGTTCTGATAAAAACAATCCCAACTATCCGAAATTGCAGACACCCCCAAACCTAAAAGTAAGTCGGTAGACTTGGTGGTATAACCCATAAAATTTCGATGAAGATTTCCACTCTGATAAGCTGCGTAGAGCGAATCCGACTCTAAAGCGAAATGGTCCATTCCGATTTCTTTATATCCGGCGCTTAAAAAAAGTTCTCTGCCGATCTCATACAGTTCCCTTTTTTCTTCTCCCTTAGGAAGATCGTTTTCCGTGAATAATCTTTGTGCCGCTTTGATCCAAGGTACATGAGCATAACTGTAGAATGCGATACGATCCGGCCTAAGGTCCAAAGTTTTTCGGATCGTTTCCTTCATACTTTCTTTCGTTTGTTTAGGAAGCCCGTATATCAGATCGAAATTGACGGAATGATATCCTAACGTACGAGCACCTTGAGTGATTGTTTCCGTCAGTTCAAAAGGTTGGATCCGATTTACCAATCTTTGCACTTCCGGATCGAAATCCTGGACCCCCAAACTGATCCTTCTAAATCCGTACTTTGCCAGTATTTCCAGCTGGGAAAGCCTGGTCCTTCTCGGGTCCACTTCCAAAGAGAATTCGGGAGAATCGGATACATTCCAAGAATCTAAAAGTGGCTTTAACAAACTTTCTAAATTGGATTCGGAAAGATACGTAGGGGAGCCTCCGCCTAAATGTAACTCCCTCAATTCCCGTTTAGTTAGTTCGGGAAGCTCCTCCTGGTATTTTCGGAATTCCTGTAATACCGTTTCTATATAAGGATCTTCGACAGAGTGATTCTTAGTAATGGAAGTGTTACATCCGCAGAAAGAACAAAGAGTTTCGCAAAAAGGAATATGAAGATACAAGGCTACGGAAGAATCGTCAGGGACCAACCTTCTTCGAAGCGCATCTATCCATTCTTCTCTTGTAGGATTATCTTCCCAATAAGGAACGGTGGGGTAGCTAGTATATCTAGGTGCCGGAACATCGTATTTTCGAATCAAATCGGATTTGGAATTCATACGAAGGCCTCACGGATGGTATTTACGAAAGTTCTAATATTCGCTTCCGGGGTTTTTGGCAGGACTCCATGCCCTAAGCCGCAAACCCATCCCGCTCTTTTTTCCGGGATCAATTCTAAGAAAGGCCTGATCCAACGATTTAAATATTTCTTAAATTCTCCGGACTCCATGAATAATAATGCCTGATCGAAGTTTCCTTGCACAAAATGAGATCCGTTTCCTAGAAAGCCGACGATGTCGGTTCGATGATCCATCCCAAAACCGGTCAGACCTGAAACTTCCCTAAGAGACTGCAAAGAACCTGGTGCCAGATTTTTAGCATAATAACCGATTTTGCCGGGAAACGCCTCTACCAGAACTTGGATGGTTGGCAAAATCGCCTCTTGGAAGAATACTGGAGAAGCATCCCCCGCTGCTGTGTCGAAGATCATCACGATCTCAGCGCCACCTTCCAATTGAAGCCTTATATTCTCTTTTAATAATGCCAGGATTCTCTCGTAAAAACCCTCCCTCAGTTCCGCAGAAACTTTTGGAAGTATTAGATTTCCATCATGTTTACCCTGAGTAGCATAACAAAACAAAGTCCAAGGCCCGCCTATAAACCCGATCAGGGATTTATCCTTCGGGATCCGTTTTCTGGTTCGGATCACCGCCTCCTTCTGGAATCCCATAAACTCCACCGCTTGTTCCAATGGATAAAACCGTTTCAGATCTTCTACGGTAGAAAGATGCCAACCTAGCTTAGGACCTTCTTCCCCGAAACGTAATCCCATTCCGAATGCCTCTAAAGGAAAAAGAATATCGGAGAATAAAATGGCAGTATCAAAATCGAAATCATTCACGGGACCGAAAGCCACTTCCGCCGCAAGTTCTGGGACCTTACATAACTCTTCGAAAGAATATTTCTTTCTTAAATTTTGATAATGCCAGTGATAACGTCCGGCCTGGCGCATCATCCAAATCGGAGGAGTCACCTGAGGCTCTAACTTAAGTGCAGCTTGGAATCTAGTATTAGACATTTTTTAAGTCTCCGATCCATTGGTAGCCGACTCCTCTCACGGAACGGATCGCATCTTCGCCTCTATCTCCGAAGGCTTGGCGTAATCTAACAATGGAATTATCTATAGTTCTATTTGTGGGGAATTTTTCCTCTCCCCAAAGGCGGTCCAGGATCTCATCTCGGCTGACCGTTCTTCCTCTTTCTTCCACTAAAAAATTCAAAAGAGCGCAGTCTCTTTTGGAAAGATGGATCTCTTCTTTGGAAGGTGTATGAATACAATATCCGTAAAAATCCAGAAGGTAACCTTCGTAAGAATATTTAGCCTGTTTTATGGAATGTTTATGAGATTCTAATACGTGCTTAACCCTGATCAGCAATTCCTTTAAGTGAAAAGGTTTGGGTATAAACTCTTCAGCACCAAGTTCGAATCCCTTCAAACGTTCCGGCGCACCCGAATGTGCGGTTAAAAACAAAAATGGAGGACAATCTTTTCTGGATTTTAATTCTTCCGCCAACTCGAATCCATCTCCGTCCGGCAAACGAACATCTAAAAGTATCAGATCCGGTTTGGATTCAGCGGCTAAAACTTTTGCGGACTGAGCGGAAACGGTCCATACCATTTCGTATCCTTCTTTTTCCAACCGTTCCTTTAAAGTTTCACCTAAAGAGCGGTCATCTTCCACTAATAATAATTTCGCTTTCATGCACCACTTCTCCTTTGAGAAGAATAAGAGGGGAGGACCAACTCCGCTAAAAATCCTCCCGACTCGGAATTTCGAACGGAGAAGCTCCCATCCATTCTTTTAGCCAACTTTTCGGCGATATACAATCCTACACCGGTGCCGCTAGTGCTTGTATGCCTTAAAAATAATCTTCCTAATAATTTAAAATCACCGGAGAAACCTTTTCCGTTGTCTTCGAATTTGAATTTGATCTTATCTCCGGAAATCGGTTCGGAAAGAATTTTTACTTTTGTGGCCCTTCCGTGTTGGACAGAGTTTTCTAAAAGATTTCTGAAAATACTTTCTAAGGCCCTTCTATCCGCTAACACTTTGGTCTCTTTCCATTCCGTTTGGATATCCAACTCGGACCATTCTTCTCTTAGACTTTCTTCCCAGTGTCGGAGGTCCAACTCTTCTAAATATAATCCTTCGGATCTCATGAGGCTCGCCAGATATAGCGCCTTGTTCATCTGGGATTCTATCCGATCGGAGTCTTTTAATAATCTATGAAGAAGTTTGTCTTTTCCCGCATCCACACCTTCTTCCAATAAACTCTCCGCTTGTAATCTGAGACTTGCCAAAGGAGTTTTCATTTCATGGGTAACAGTGGAAAAAAAATCGTGAATGAGTTTATTTCTTTTTTCTTCTCGGAAGGTAAGCCAAATTAAAGTTCCGCCGCCGGTCACTAACAAGAAGAGAAAAAAGGTGCCTTCCATTTTGATCATGGAACTTTGTCTTTCGAGTTTATCTAAAAAATCGCTTTCGATCTTGGAACCCAAACGAGATGCAAGTTCGGTCGCCATTCTATTTTGTCTTAATCCCAAAAAAAGCCACCAGACCCCGAGCGAAACCGTGGTCAAGACCCAGATAACCGGTAAAACGATCTTTTTAGAGTCTGAGATCTTCATACTTTCAATTTTTTTAATGCGGAATCCGCTTTCTCCAATGTTTCGGAAAGTATTCTATCGGAATGAGCATAACTTAAAAAACCGACTTCATAACCGGACGGAGCCAGATAAATTCCTTCCGAAAGAAACGCATGGAAAACTTTTGCAAAACCTTCCTTATGGCCCGCAGGGATTTTATCCACAGTGCGGATCGGGGAAGGGGACCTTTTATGGAACCAAAACAGAGAAGAATGTATACTGGAATCCCAATCTCCCTCCGGATCTCTCTCCCTTAAAATAGAGACCATCCCGGAAACAAAAGACTTGGTGCGATTTTCTAAAACCGCATGCACATTTTCTTTTTCACATTTTTGTAAAGTTGCAAGGCCCGCCCTCATCCCGAAAGGACTAGCGCTCAATGTTCCCGCTTGGTAAACAGGGCCCTGAGGAGCGACCAGATCCAATAAGTCGGCTTTTCCAGCATAGGCTCCGACAGGAAATCCGCCACCGATGATCTTTCCGTACGTCACAAGATCGGGTGCAATCCCCAATTCACCGCTCATACCGGTTAGGCCCACACGAAAACCGCTGATGACCTCGTCAAAAAGAACAAGACTTCCATGTTTTCTAGCAATCTCGACGATCTTCGATAAGAATTCTTTTCTTTGTATCAATAAACCGTAATTTGCCGGAAGAGGTTCGATCACTAATGCGGCGATATTTTTGCCTTCTTTTGCAAAAAGTTCCTCTACCGCTTTTTCATCGTCTAGAGGAAGAACCAATGTGTTTTTGATCAGCTCGGAACCGATCCCGGCGCTATCGGAAGAAGATTCTCCCGCAAGTCCTGAGCCCGCTTTTACAAGCAATGCATCCAAATGACCATGATAACATCCGTCAAATTTTAGGATCTTATCCCTACCGGTTGCCGCACGGGCCACACGTAATGCGCTCATTACCGCTTCGGTTCCACTGTTTACAAATCGGATCTTTTCTACCCAAGGGATCTTGGAAACGATCCATTCTGCAAGTTCTAACGAATAAGGTTCCGCGGCCCCAAAACTCCAGGCAAGATCTGCGGTTTCGGAAACGATTTTTTGGACTTCTTCGTCTCTATGACCTAGGATCAAGGGCCCAAAGCTTAAACAATAATCTATATATTCTTTTCCGGAAACATCCGTAAGTTTCGCACCTTTTCCGGATCGGAAGAAAACGGGATCTCCTCCCACGGAACGAAAGGATCTAACGGGAGAATGTACTCCCCCCGGCGCTACTTTTTTTGCTCTTTCAAAAAGTTCCTTAGAACTTGGAAACATCAGCCTAAAATCTCCTTTCCTCTTCTTGCTGCGTAAGTGATCAGATAAGAAGCGCCGGCCCTGGAGAACACTTGCCAGGTTTCCTTAAGTGCATCTTCAAATTTACAAAATCCGTTTTCTGCAAGCATTGCAATCGATGCATATTCACCGCTCACTTGGTAGGCGCCCACAGGCAGACCGGTTTGTTCTTTGATCGGCAAGATCAGATCTATAGAAGTTATACCCGGCTTAACCATTAAAAGATCCGCACCTTCTTCCGTATCTCTGACAGAAGAAAGAATGGAATCTTCTCTGTTTCTCACATCGATCTGATACGAAGAACGGTCCCCATGACCGGGAGCCGACTCTGCTGCTTCTCTAAACGGACCGTAAAAATGGCTCTTAAATTTTGTGGAATAACTCATGATCGGAACATGCTGAAAACCGTTGGAGTCCAGAATATTTCTGTGACTTCTAATTCTTCCATCCATCATATCGGAAGGAGAAATTCCGTCCGCACCGGACTCCGCATAACAAAGCGCAAGTTCGGAAAGTCTTTTGACGGAACTTACATTGTCTATTCTACCTTTCGGATCCAAAAGCCCGCAATGACCGTGAGTGGTCAAAGAACAAAGACAAGTATCCACCCAAAGAAACGCCTCGGGGAATTTGGATTTAATATTACCTATTACATTTTTATAAAACGATTTAGGAATAGAATCGTCCGACTTTTTCTCGGGAACCAGGAATAGAAGAAAATGTTCCACACCATTCTTCAAATCCGATTCGATCTGGAAAAGAATGGATTCTTGGCTATCTCGGAATACTCCCGGTAATGAGGACATTTTTTCGGGAGATTTCAGACTTTCCGCCACGAATATCGGTTGGACTAGTTTTTTAGGGTTCAAACTCTCCGAAGACACCAAATTTCTGAGCGGGGCATTGAGGCGATTTCTTCTCAGGCCCAACAAACTCTCGGAACTCATACAACACCTCTTTTTGTACCGAAATCCAGGACTTCACCTTTGCAGGCCTTTTCCCAGGATTCAAAGTTCGGAAATGCGAAAATTTTCGCATCCGAACCTAATATTTTTCTAATATATTTATACGTGGCTCCCGTCCCGCAAGAATGGATACGAGAACCGATTTCCGGATTTTTTTTATAAGCACGATCGAATTGAGAAGCACTCATCCAGAAAAAGTGGGAATATCCGGAAAGATCAGGCTGTTCCGAATCGAAATCCACTTTATAAGTTACGAATCTTCTCCAGACACCTTCTATAATATCGCTTTCCTCATGCGTGAGTTTGATGAAGTCGGGATCGGATTCGTAAAAACTAACGATTTCTTTTGCATCCTCTTCGCCTAAACCGTCGGTGGAGCCGTTCACCCAAACATCGCGGGAGGCTAATTTTTCCCAGGTTTTTGCACCCGCTACAATAAAGATCGTATCAGTCCCTGGCAATTCCCAATCCTTTGGCAAAGAATCCGCACGAGAAACAAACCAAAACTTTTCTTTCGGAACGGAGGTTTGGACAGGAGAACGTTTCATTCTAAAACCCTGTCTTGGTTTCGGAAACATAAGATCCAAGGAAGAAGGCAGCGGCAATTCTTCCCCTCTCCATCTATCGAAAGCATCCAGCTCGTAGCCGTTATCCGTTTTACCTCGAACAAATAGAAAATCGGAAGGTCCGCCCAAAATCACGGAAACTCCGATCTTTTGGTGACAACCTCCGCCGAAATAAGAGAGAATTTTTCTCTCTTCTAAGACCGCTTCTTCTTCCTTCGGATTAGTAAGCGGAAGCAAAAGTTTTTTCGTCTTTTCGTCGCCTTTTCGGATTTCGGCAGCAAGCGCGCCTTGCGCAGGTGCATTCGGATTTTTTGATAAAGGCAGAACCATAAAAAGTTCATTTGTGATCGAAGATCGGATCTCCTTTCTGAGTTCTGAATATTCTTCCGTGGAAGAAAAAGAAAAGTTTTCGGAAATAAGACGATCCAGCGCCGCTTTTGCAACCACAAGGCCGGAGACTTCCGGATCCGCTTTCCATTTGCGAATCCTTGTTTGGACATTTCCTCTTACGGGATGAAAACTGATCGGCAAATTTTGGAGCCGAGAAGGGAGTGCAGTCGGAAGAAACGCGGAAAGATTATATTCTCTTCTGGGACTAGAAGAATGGATCTTAATTTCTTTAGGAGGATTTGCATAAGAAGATCTTTTAAAAAGCAGAACATCTCTTTGGTCTGCACGAGGAAGGACCATTATAATTTCCGTGCCTTCGTGACCTTCCAGATCCAGATCTTTAAAGGAATGAACGACTACATCCACATTTCCTTGGACGAGTTCTTTGGTTAAATCTTGGGTGAATACACCTCTAGTTCCCATTTTCCAGAGAGGAGTGCTTAGGTCTTGGTCCCCACTTGCTTCCTTGAAAAAAAGTTGGAGCTCCAACTCAGGATACAATTTGCGCAAGTGATCATGTACGAGGCAGGTCTGTAATTTTGCGAGGGAACTTTTTCGGGAACCGATTCTTAAAACGTCGGACAAGGTAGGTCATCCCAACCGAATACAATTTGATGAGCTTCCAGTTCTCTTTCTTCCAGAAGCTCGTCTAAGACGGATTTTAATTCTTCCTTCACTTTTTTAGTCCTTTCTTCCGTTTCTTTCAAAGAAGAAAGCATATCTGCAAAAGAAATGTATACGATATCTGTAGGCCAAGATCCTTCCAAAGGTTCTTCTCTGAAATCGAGAACCAAGGTCCCTGGGGTCAATTTATCCATCCAAGCGGAAAAATCCATAGGAGCTGCGATCACCCAAGCTTCTCCATTCGGAGACCAGTCTTCCATTAAATGAGAAGTGGAACCGGAAACAGAAGATAAAAATTCCAACCGATTAGGATTACGTCCAACGATCTTAGTCTTTCTATTGGAATGCGAAAGCCAAGGTAGGATTTTTTCAGCAAGCTGGCCTGTCCCAAACAGTGTGATTTCTTTCGGAGGATTGGAAGCCTCGGATAAATATTTATCCGCCAAACCACCGTAAGATTGTTCGCCTAAATTTTGCAAATAACCGGAGCGAAGAGTCCTACAATCCTCGATCAGATTGTCTCTGAGTTTTGCCAAATAATCTCCGAAAGCAAGATCAGGTACTTCTTGAAATCTTTGTTTGAACTGAGAAAGGACTTCCGTCTCTCCGAACAATTTCGATCTTAAGCCGGAGATAATTTCAAGGAGAAGTCGGTATGCTTCGTAACCGGATTTCACTTCCCAATGAGCCGGGAGATCTTCCGGATTTGGATGAATCCTGGAATCGGAAACAAGAACAGTGCGCATACAAGTCTTCCAAGAAAAAGCCTCAGGAAGAGAGAATAATTCCCTGTCGGAAGATTCAGAATGAAAAACCTGTAATGTGGACCACATCTATCTTCGATCATACCTGATTCAGGGCCTTATTTGTCAAAATACTGTCAGAGAGATCCGAAAAATATTCCTCTTGCAAGTGTTGAGAACGAATTTCAAAATGACCTCATGGTTTGGGACATAGGATTCCAAGATAAAATTGTGTATCTCGTTGTCGGCTCTGCAGCGGTTTATTTGAGCTTTCCGCTCGTTTCTTCCATGAAAAGTTTATTTAGCAAAACTCAAACAAAAGAGACGAGTTTCGGTTGTTACGAAGCCGCCTGTTCCTCTTGCGAAGTGAAGATTGATAAAAATCAAAAAACCTTATCGAAACGAAAGCAGGGATAATTCCAAAAGAGTCATCGCAATCCCGTCTTCATTATTCGAATATTTGGTAATATAAGAAGCTCCTTCTTTCAAACTGGACACTGCATTCTTCATCGCAAATCCATATCCGGAAGAAAAAAGCATTTCTTTATCATTCAATTCGTCCCCGAAAGAGATCACTCCCGCCTCGTTTAAATCTGAAATATTTAAATATGACTGGATTGCCGTCCATTTGGAGACTCCCTTCTCCAAAACTTCCAAACAATACGAAACTCCGGGGATTTTTGTGATTACGGTTCTATACTCCGAGGCCTCCGGCAAAGAGAGAAGTTCCCTTTCCAACTCGATCAATTCTTCCTTTATTAAAGAAAGATAACATACCACAAGCGCTCGATCGGAAGAATGTTCCAAAAGATCACCGACCACCTTGGTCCTCGCGATATCTCCGCCTGAATAATGATGATATTTATCGTCCGTGATCGGAGACTCGAGCAAGATATCGATCCCTTCTTCGAAGCGGTCCACATGGAGAAGGGGAGA
Organism: Leptospira sp. WS58.C1; assembly: GCF_040833995.1. Classification (NCBI taxonomy): domain Bacteria; kingdom Pseudomonadati; phylum Spirochaetota; class Leptospiria; order Leptospirales; family Leptospiraceae; genus Leptospira; species Leptospira cinconiae. Next base: position 7,656 of record NZ_CP162138.1, on the reverse strand, counting down.
ATGGCCTTTCTTCTTTCCCAAGGATAAAACTGCGGTTGCTGCTTCTTTGGAGATATATGTTTCCGAAATTCTTTCTCCAGTCGGTGAACTTCTGAGCACTTGCCCATTATTAGCCACTACGGTTACATTTCCCCGAAATTCCAGAGCATAGGGAAGAGCAGAAGAAAACCTTCTGCCAGTAGCGATGATCAGCCCAACCCCTTGATCCAATGCGGACTGCAAAACATAATGATTCAAACTAGAAATGGAGGCCCGAGAATCCAGCAGAGTCCCATCCAAATCCATGGCGATCGTATGGAAGGGTAGATGCCCATCCAATTTTGGGAATTTATAGTCCGTCCCTACGCTTAGGTTATCGATAAGTATCCGCTTTTTGGCCTCAAGAGCCTGGACCTTTTGGTCCGGGCTCTTATCGGAATGAGAATTCGAAATAATGTCCAAGGAAACCTACAATTCTTTTCCAGTAGACCCGGGGGCAGGAGTTCCTTCCACCCCCTTTTTTCGTTTCCAAGAGAATCAAAACCGATTCCCTGGAAGAATGGAACTCAGTCTGGCATATTCTCCCTGCCCAAACGATACATTCATCTTCTATCATCTAATTTCCGGAAAGACTCAGGCGCCATTCTCCATCAAAGAAGAATTATACGATGTGGAACAACTGAACCAATTCGCGGACAAAGGAAAATTTCAGGCCACGAAAATTTCCTTCGCCGCATTATTCCATGTAGCTGATAAATATTCTCTTTTGGATAGCGGGTCTGCACTTGGTAGGAACTGCGGCCCAATCATCGTAAAAAAAGCGGGCTCCTCGGTAGGAACTCCCAACGGAAAAAAAATTTTGGTCCCAGGGCTTTGGACAACTGCCAATTTACTTACACATCTATATTTAAAAGGGGATTTTACACCGGTTCCCACACGCTACGATCTGATCTTGGACAAAGTAAAAAACGGAGAGGCTGATTTCGGGATCGTCATTCACGAAGAAAGATTCACCTACCAAGCAAGAGGTCTCGAAAAAGTAGAAGATTTAGGAGAATGGTGGGAAGGCACAACCGGAGCCCATATTCCGCTCGGATGTATTGCGATCCGCAGAGACCTTTCTTCGCAAATCAAACAGGACCTGGACTCGGCAATTAAGGAAAGTCTGTCTCTCGCATACCAAAACAGAGAAAGTATGTACGATTATATCTTAAAACATTCCCAAACCACAACGAGAAAAGTGGCGGATGCGCATATAGATCTGTATGTGAACGAATTTTCTAAAAGCCTAGGAAACGAAGGAGAAAGGGCGATCCGCTTATTACAACAAAAGGCCCTCGAAACAGGATTACTTCCTCCCGAAAAAGAGAAGGAACTATTTCTTTAATTTTTCAGTTCTCTCACTATATCCAAACTCGCAGGAGATTGGTTTAGAGTGTAAAGATGAATTCCAGGAGCTCCCAGTTCGACCAATTCACGGCATTGACCTACGGAGAATTGTATACTTCTTTTATAAAATTCTTCCGGTATATCCTTTACCTCTTCCAGATCGGAAACTAGTTTTTCCGGAAATTCGCAAGCGGCCATCGACTTAAATCTTTCTATCTGAGCAAAAGAAGTGATCGGCATGATCCCAGGGATCACAGGAACATTGATGCCTTTTTTTCGGATCAAATCCAAAAAAGATTCAAAATTGGAATTTTTAAAAAACAATTGAGAGACCAGATAAGAAGCGCCCGAATCCACTTTACGTTTTAGGTTATCCACATCGGATTCTAGGCTTGGAGCTTCGGGATGTTTTTCCGGATAACAAGCGGCCCCCATACAAAAATCGAAACCTTCTTGTTTAATAAAAGAGATAAGCTCGCTTGCGTAACCGAAACCGCCTTCTACTTTTTTGAAAGTCCCTTCTCCTTTCGGAGGATCTCCTCGGAGAGCCATTAAGTTCTCGATCCCGGACTCTCGAATCTGTTTTAAGATCACCCGGATCTCGTCCTTATTGCCGCCAACGCAAGTAAAATGAGCCGCCGCAGGAAGAGAAAACTTTTTAGCCAACTCGGAAGTGATACGAATAGTCTTATCCCGGGTAGAACCTCCCGCCCCGTAGGTCACAGTGATATAACCCGGATCCACCTTTGACAATTCTTCCACTGCTTCGAATAATTTCGTTTCTCCTTCAGGAGTTTTAGGCGGAAAAAATTCGAAAGAGTAAACCGGCGCTTTTGCCGTTTTATAAATTTCTAATATCTTTTTCATTCTAACCTTTCCCCGCAGATGGGGAATTTTTCAACTACAGCAGAGAAGGACCTGAATAGGGCCTCTGCCGTTTCTTTGTAAGCCCAGAGATTTTGCGACAAGCGCCCCGGGTTTTAAATTTTCAGGAGCAACTCGGACTGCATGGCCTCCGGTAAGACCAGAACATAATAGATCTCCAGGTTGTACAGGATAAGATTGAGCCTCTACATTCGCAAGGACCACTCCCGCAATTGCAACAAGCCATTGGCCTTCCGCTTGAGGTTTATCCCCCAAGACCAATGCCGCAGATTTCACAGCAACACCTACGATATTTGTGGCATTCGGCTGTCTGGATTTATGAAGTTTACCGTCTTCGCCCATAGCAAGAAGATCACCTTCAGCAATCACATCGGAAGATTGTACGGGGAAAAATTTAGCGATACAATCCGTACCTTTTCCCGTTTGCAAATATACAGTTCCTATAAAATCGGAATCACCTTCAGCCAAGATCGCTTTGCCTGAACCTGTTTCGTTCAGACTTGGTATCCCTTTCCCGCTCGCATATACCGCGTGACCTGATCTAGAATGGAACCATCCACCGAATCCTCTTTTGGCTAGACCCAAAATACCGGCGGATTCTTTTTCTCCGGAAGCGCTATCACCTCGAACTCCGAATTTTTCTCCGAAGCCCAAGATCCCGGAAAATCTACCGGAACCAACAATACCCGCTCCTTTTTCGCTCTCATTTCTTGCATAAGCAAGTCCTGCGTTTTCAGGAGGAGGGGAGATATTTGCATAAGGAGCCTCTATGGAACCCTTCAATCTCAGATATCCGGTATGAGAGCTGAAATCATGCTCTTTTGGAGCGTAATCATGAGTATGAGAAAGAGGCTGCCTTGCATCCGACAATCTAGGATCATCGGAAGAAACCACATGCCCAGGGATAGATTTCCCCTTTGGAGCGACAGTTACGATACCCGGATACTCGGTACTAGCGTTACGCAACCTTTCGTCGTCACCTTGGACGACCGCACCTTCTTTCGCTTCTCCGGAACGTGCCAGCTTTACAATCCCGTAAGACTGAGGAGTGGAAATTTTTAATCTCTTATCATTTCCCTGAACTGCCGCATCCGCAGACTCTTCTCCATTGGAGGCAAATCTCAAAATACCGGGACTTTCCGTAGTCGCATGGCGTAGCCTAGGATCATCCGAAGTGACCACTTTTCCGGGGCTTGCATCTCCCGGGGAAGCCAATTGTACTAAACCGAATTTTTGAGCAGTCGCATGTTTTAGACGATCGTCATTTCCCTGAACAACGGTACCTTCTTTCGTTTCGCCATTCTCCGCAAGCTCTACGATACCAAAACTTTGAGTGGTAGAAGGTTTTAAACGATCATCATTTCCTTGCACGACCCTATCTGCCCGATTTTCGCCGTTGGATGCAAGTCTCACAAGGCCGTAAGAAGCCTCAGTGGAATGTTTTAATCTTCTGTCGCTACCCTGGACAACGACACCTTCCTTTTCTTCTCCATCGGAAGCAAGCTCCACAATACCTTTATACTCGGTAGAACCGTCTCTCAACCTTCTATCATTTGCCTGAACTGCGGCACCTTCGGAAGTTTCGCCGTCGATTGCAAGCCTCACAAGTCCCGATCTTAAAACGGTAGCATAAGGAAGAGGTTCCGCAGTAGGTTTATGAGTCAGCTCGCTTAAATACGGAGCCGCGTACAATTCCACCTCTACGATGCTTGTGGAGTATTTTTCTTTGCCTTGGACCTTACGAGGGCGAGAAACGAATTTCAAAAAGCGAATATTCGTAGGCAAAAATCTCCATTGATACCAGGTTCCCAACTCGGACAAGAATTGGTTCTCCTCTAAAAGCTGATTCCAGGTCAGATCGTCTTCGCTATAATATACGGTAAACGTTTCTGGAAAAGGTAAATGACCGTCCTTCGGCGAAAGAATTCTCAACTCGTTCACTCTACTGATAGAGCCTAGATCCATCAGGAAAAATTCTTCCTTCGGCTGATTCGATTCGAGAGAAGACCAGCCGTAATCCGGTCTTTCATCGATCAGATTTTCTTTTACCCAAAACCTGTCTTTTTCGGAGCTTACTTCTAATTTAGTGACCCCTGAAATGCCGACTTCCAAAGTGCCGATAGAAACTTTAAATTTGGATCCTTCTTTTTCGGAAACCTTACTGACCAATTTTAAAAAGTTAGCGCGGACCAAGGAGAAGTTCCATTGTCCTACTTTTTTATTCAATCTCCTGAAACCTGTTTCCTGTAGGATCGGTTCCCAAACTTTTCCATCCAAGGAAATTTCGAATTTGAAAGAATCGGGAAAGAAGGCGCCGGATTGTTCCGATTGATATAACTTGATCTGATTAAAACTAGAGCCTTGATTTAAAACCAAAGTCAAGACCCCGACACCGGAATGGTCCAATAGCTCAGAATAAGAACGAAGTCCTCCATCCTTAAATTCGAACGTACCTTTGGTCTTAATTTCGTTTACTTTAACTTGTCGAGGATGGCTGATCCGGATGGATTCTTCATTCATAAGAGCTTTAACGTGGTCCTTTTAAACATGTACCCGGTTTTCTTCGGCTTTTGCAGAAAATATAACCAGTATCGAGGGGTGGATTTTGTCTGTGAAGTACTTTGTAATGATCATTCTCAGTGGATCAGGAAGAGGATCTTTCACTAAAAGAGTTTTGCCATCCGGTTCGACCTGAACTTTCTCCAATACTTCCACACTGCTTCTAGAAAGATTCCCCTTACACCATTCTAAGAACCCCATCCAAGAGGCTTCTTTTCCAGAAGAATGTCTCAGGTCCTGGGGCTGGATAGGGGAGGTGTGCTCAAAATTCGGCCGCCTGGTCGCGGAGAGATTTTTACAAATCCCACGAATATAATGTAAATTATCACCGAGTCCTTGTGCCTTCGCAATTTCCATTGCTTCGGTGAGTATGTCTTCTCCGTAACGGTCTTTTAAAGAATCCAAACTTAATTCTTTCTTTTCCAAACTAGGTTTTTGGTTTTGGGTATTATGGATGGTTATATTTATATTGTTTGGGTTTCCGGCTCCACCCCCCTCCGGGCTACCAGCCAACACCCCAGGGGAGCCTCCCGATCCACCTCTGGGGTTTCCAAAAATAACCCCCTGGGGTGGAATTTTGGACCCGGGGTAGTTGAAGCAAAAATAGTAGGTAGAGTTTTTATGACCAGTCCCAGGGACAAATTGGAGAAGGCCCGCTCTTACTAGGTCTTTCTTTCCTTCATTGATGGATTTTTTAGTCTTTAATCCTGTAAGCCGGATCAAACTTTCGTTACTAGGCCAGACGGGCTTAAATGTCTGGTCACTAAATTTAAGCAGGACGAGATATAGGGTCTTTGCAGCTGGAGAAAGAGTGGCCCAAACCCCGGAATCTATGATGTCCGAGAGGAATTTTATATATGGAAAATGCTCGCCCATACCTTGGATCCTCTTTTGCCCACTAGGCAAAAAAATTAATTTTAAGCAAAAAATCCGAAGGTAGTTGACATTTATCCGACATAAGGTTATTTATGTCTCATCCAACAACATTCCTTCGGGAAGGTCCGGCCCCTGGGCAAACCAGGGGAGTTTTTTTATCTCAGACCGACGGCAATGTTTCTTCCCTCTCTCTTCCGGTTCGGGAGAAAGTACTACATTTCCGTTTAGAATATTATGTCACATATTGGGGCTTTTTTCAGCTTCGTCAACTCATTCCCAAATTTTTGAGCCCGAGTCCGATAAAATCTTTTACTAAGTACATGTTTGCACCTTAGTAATTCGTTTAACAATAATTGTTATTCGATTTTGTCTTTCGGTTCCGGATCTTATTTTCCGAATTTTTTGGAAATTTCTTTTTTCACGAATTTATGAAGTTCGGCAAGGAAGGTTTCATCTTCTGTCGAGATGATTACACTTGTGCCTTTTTTTATAATTTTATAAGGGTAGGGGGAAGCTGCGGATTTTTCGGATCCGGATTTGGTGCTGATTTGGCTTGGGGAAAATAATCCACCTTCTTCCGCTCTGTTAAAAGTTTTTGCGTCTTTTACTGTTTTTAATTCACCGGAATTGAATTTTTCGAGAAAATCCTTTAGGGTACCTTTTTTAGCTGCAGAGGCTGCCTGCACCAACAGGTTTTTCGACTCTATCCCTGCATCTCGGCAAATTTTTAGGTCTTCTTTGGAAAGAGAGGAGATCCCCAAAAGTTCAGTCATATAACTTCTACTTTTTCCAAACAGATTACCTAATTCCAGGTCGGTATAAGAAAAAGAACTTTTGAGATGAGTCATGGCTTCTATCTCTTCATACGGAGATAAATTTTCTCTCTGTAAGTTTTCTATGATTGCAAGTCGGAAAGTTTCCTTTGCATCCTTGTCCAAGATTTTACATTCCACTTCCTGCCATTTGAGAAGGGTAGCAGCGTGAAATCTTCTTTCTCCGGCGATGATCGTATAATATTCTTCGTCTGCTTTTTTGGTGACTAAGATGGGCTGAAGAAGTCCATCCTTATCCAAGCTTTGGGCAAGCTCTTCTACGCCTTTTTTTCTTTCTTGTCTAGGCTGGCTTTCCGAAGGACGAATCTTATCCAGTCGGATCTTTCGGATTGTACCTTCCAGTTTTTCTGCCTGAAATACATCTGCGAGGGAGCCTAATCGTTTACTTTTTGAGCTCATTCAAAAATTCCTCAATGAAGCCTTCATATTCCTGGGCTTGGCGGCTAGACTTATTGTATTCGTAAACTGACTTTCTTGCCAGGTGAGATTCTCCCACTGCCACCCCGTCCGAGATACTATTGTCAAAAATCCTAAAATATTTCGTAAGGACCGGTATAATCGTTTTGGTAAGAAGTGTCTGGGGCTTGAGTTGAGTAACCAATGCTCCCATGATTTCTAAACTGGGATTGATCCTTTTTTTAATACTAGTAATTGTTTGTTGTAGTCCTAAGATCCCATCCACGGAAAACTTTTCCGCCTGAAGGGGGATGATTACATAGTTGGAGGCAACAAGAGCGTTTATGGTAAAGATCGAAAGGCTAGGCGGGCAATCGATTATACAAAAATCCATTTCCTTTTCTAGGTCCGCAAGAGCATCCCTTAAAATATAAGGCGCGTCTACGATAGCTGCAATTGTCTCTGCCTCTGCAAGGGTCAGGCGAGAGGGGGCGATGTTCAGGTTCTCAACCTCGGTCTTAACCATAACTTCCCTGATTTTCGCTTTGGATTGAAAAATATTATGCATGGATTTTTCTAACCCTTCTGGATTCAGGAAAATCCCTGTGGAATTTGCCTGAGGGTCGATATCGATCAGTAGAGTTTTTTTACCTCTTCTGGCGAGACCCCAGGCTAAATTCAGGGAGGTGGTGGTTTTGCCTTCCCCTCCCTTTTGGTTTGCGATGGATACTACAATCAT